>NZ_KB235904.1:44647-370487 GCF_000332155.1 Kamptonema formosum PCC 6407
ATCTCCCCCATCCCCCCCATCCTCCCCATCTTCCCCATCTTCCCCATCTTCCCCATCTTCCCCATCTTCCCCATCTCCCCCCATCCTCCCCCATCTCCCCCATCCTCCCCATCTTCCTGACCCTGCGTGGGAAGAGTCCATAGTCTTAAGATAGAATTAAGTTTAAGAGAGTCCGTGTCCATTACATTGCACCGGAATCCCACATTGAGCAGGCAAAATGAGGCGACGGTCGTGAAACCAATTCGTTCTTTAGAAGATGCTTTGAACCGCTGTCAGACAATGGGTATGCGTCTGAGCCGCCAGCGCCGCTTTATACTTGAACTGCTCTGGCAAGCAAGGGAACACCTCTCAGCTCGTGAAATTTACGATCGCTTGAATCAGCAAGGTAAGGCGATCGGTCATACTTCTGTATATCAAAATTTAGAAGCGCTCTCAAGAGAGGGAATTATTGAGTGCATTGAGCGTTCGGAGGGGCGGTTGTACGGTAATGTCAGTGACTCCCATTCTCATGTCAACTGCCTTGATACCGAACAAATCCTAGACGTTCACGTAGAATTGCCTAAAGAGTTAATTGAGCAAATCGAACAGCAAACGGGCGTTAGGATTGCCGACTATCGGATCGACTTTTTCGGCTACCGTTTCCCTGATGCCGCGATCGCAGAGTCTGAAAATGATACGCCAAAAGCTTCTTAAAGCGGGATGGGGAAGAAATGAGGGTTTTGAGTTTTGAGCTTGAGTTGGGGCGATACCCCCCTGGCCTGAGCCTTGAGTTGTGAGTAAAAAAGTCAGAGATTCCCTACTCAAAACTCCCTTTCTTCACAATCTTCGATTCGTTGGTAAGCTGTATACCTCCCAATTGGGTTAAGCTCTATAGAGCATTACAGGACAGGCTGAAGTAATGGCAAGACGACAATCTGACAAATTCCCCAAACCACCAGCAAGGTACAACCCATCCCCAAATCCGCAGCCAGAGTTAAGGACAGCAGACGAGCTTTTAGAGTCGTCTGCTTCTAGAAACAAAGCCAAAGTCAGCAAAAGAGGTTTTTGGCAATGGCAATTGATATACTTGGGTGTCTTGTTGGCATTTGGTGTAACTGGTGCCGGTGCACTTCTCTGGTTGCTCGCCGTGCAACCACCGCCTAACTGCCAGCAGTTATCCCCTGTGGCAGCCGATGGGGAAAGGCTCTATTGCGCTCAGCAAGCAGCTAACTCTGGGAAGTTGGAGCAAATACTAGAAGCTTTGGCTTTGGTCGAAAGTTGGCCGCCGGAGCATCCTCTTCACGAACAATCTCTACAACTTACTGGGGAATGGTCGAAAGCTATTTTGGGGCTGGCAACTGCGAAAATTGAAGTGGGAGACTTGCAGGGAGCCCTCGATATTGTAGCTAAAATTCCCAAAACTAGCCCAGCTTACTCAGAAGTGGAAAAAGCGGTGGTTGGGTGGCAGAATAATTGGGAAGAGGGCCAAAAGCTCTATGAGAAAGCGCAAGAAGCTTTGAAGGCAGAGGATTTGAGGAAAGCTTCGGAGTACGCTCAAGCTCTGTTTAAATTGGACAATATTTTTTGGGGTCAAAAACGCTTTAATGAGCTTGTAGAGCAAATTACGCTGGAAAGGCAGGGCTGGCAGCGCCTCCGAGAAGCTAAGGAGTTAGCGGCTGAGGGAGGTCTTGAGAACTTGGGAGAGGCGATCGCTTTAGCTGGCAAAATTGGGAAGAAGCTTTTTGCCTATACGAAGGGAGAAGCCCAAATCGTGAGCTGGAGCCGCGCTTTGCTGGGTATAGCGCGTCAGCGGTTGGAGGAAAAAAACTTGGATGGGGCGATCGCGGCTGCTAATTTGATTCCGGCGGATTCTGCTCTCTATGCTGAAGCTCAAGATTTGATGCAGCTAGGTCGCGCTCAGGCTGTGACGTGGAATCAGTCGATCGGTACGCCGCTACCACAACATATTTTTGCACTGTTAGAAGGGCAAGCGGCGGCGGCTCAAATTGCCCCAGATCGCCCTCTTTACAAACAAGCTCAAGCTCAAATTAAGGACTTAGAGGTACAGTTTCAAGATTTGTTGCGGCTGCAAATGGCGAGTACGATCGCTAGTTTCGGTCAACCGATCGCGTTCCAACTCGCTATTGACCAAGCCCAAACTATCAATCCCGGCAAACCGAGGCGGGTTCATGCCCAGACTTTGGTAGCTTACTGGCGCAAAGAAATTCTTCGTATTGAAGACCAGCCATACGTTTTGATCGCCAGACAGTTAGCAGTGCCGGGAACTGCTCAAGGGTTGAATGCGGCGATCGCGCAAGCTAGCATGGTGGCTCAAGGTCGTCCCCTACGGATAGAGGCGCAAACCCTAATCGCGCAGTGGACGAAAAGTATTCAAATTGTCGAAGACCAACCCCTGTTAAATCAGGCGCAAGCTTTGGCTAAGCTGGGCAAGCTGACTGAGGCTATTGAGCAAGCTTCCCAGATTAAGAACAATCGGGCGCTATATGCTCAAGCTCAAGCCAATATCTCTCAATGGGTTTCCCAACAGCAAATCGCCCAAGATAGACCTATTCTCACTCAAGCATCTGAGTTGGCCGCTCAAGGAAGTCTGAGCGCGGCAATCAGTATGGCTGCTCAGATTGGCTATGGGCGATCGCTCTACTCGGAAGCCCAAGGTGCGATCGCTCGCTGGGCCGCAGAACGCGATGCGATCTCTGCCCCCCCGCCTGTAGCGGAACCGGCTGCTCAATATACTGAACCGGCATCGCAACAGGAGCCTTATTCACCTCCTGCTCAACAACAGGAACCCGCTCCTCCTGCTCGACAACAGGAGCCTTATTCGCCGCCACCACCACAAGAGGAATATTCGCCGCCACCACCACAAGAGGAATATTCACCCCCACCACCGCAAGAGGAATATTCGCCGCCACCGCAAGAGGAATATTCACCCTCGCCACCGCAAGAGGAATATTCACCACCACCGCAAGAGGCAGAACCGGCTCCGCCTGCTCAAGAAGCGCCTGCTCCTGCTGAACCTCCAGCATCTCCCGATGGTAATTTACTTTCTGAATAAACAGTTAACAGTTAACAGTTAACTAAATCCTTCTTCCTTCTACTTATGACCAATTTGCAATTGTTGGTGGTTGAAGGCGACCCTCTTTTTCGCCTGGGTCTGCGGGTTGCTTGCGAACAGTACCCGGACTTGCAAGCGATCGCAGAGGTGGAGTCTGGGACTGAGGCTTTGAATGCGATCGCTGCTCTGGGCGACGAAAACATCCCCGATGTCGTAATTTGGATTTTAGACGGGCAGATTTGGCTCTCAGATGTTACTGAGCAAGATTTTTCTGTGGGGATGATGCTGTGTCAGCAGCTCAAAACGCAGTACCCCAACTTACCATTATTGCTACTGGCGGGAAGTAGTACACCAGCTCTTTTAGCAAGAGCAAAGCAAGCGGGTGTCAATGGCTATTGCTCAAAAGCGATCGCAGTTGCAGAGATCGTAGCAGCTATTCGCTTAGTAGCATCCGGTGAAAGCTATTGGCCAGAGCGATCGCAGGAGCAAGAAAATCAGAGCAATACAATTCCTTTAGCTATAGAAGAACAGAGCGAATTACGTCCCGGTTCTCCCTTCCCCAGACTTTCTCTGTATCGAAAGTTAATTGCTCATCTTTCCAGATCGGGAATGCAGGAAATTGATGCCGCGATCGCGGAAGTAAACACACAATTACAAGATTCTAGACTGTTACAAAAAGAAGATTTTGTATCTCTGAGCGATTGGGTTTTACTCAGCGGTCGCCGCCGCGAATTGTTAGCTGCTCGTTGGATTGTCAGTCAGCTATTACCGACCGATCGGGAACAGAAAATTATAGAAAATCGGGAGGAAATCAGCAGGAGAATAACTAACAATAAAACAACTAATTCCCCCTTTCCAATTCCTAATTTACCTACGGTAATTAGCAATTCAGAATTATCTCCTCAGCTTTCAGCCACAAATGATTTACAAACCGCTTTATTTAAAGCAATAGCGGCGAAATTAGAATCAGGTTTAGTTAACTTAACGGGTCTACCTCTGGAAATAGATATCTTCCGGTTAAATAAGAAACAGGACTTGATGTATATAATCTTACGCAAATTACAGGATATACTTGATGAATTGCGCTTTTCCCAAGTCGAGTTGCCGCAATTATCAGAAAAGCGTTCGAGTATTATCAGAGATTTGTGGCAAGATACAATCGCGGATTTCTTTGGTAAATATTACACCCTACGGATAGAGGAAGGGAATGTTGGGGAGGTGAGAAATACAGCAGGATTGCCCCTACAAAAAAGGAGCGAACTGGGGGGAAATCCCTCTTTTGTTCTTCCTCCTTCTTCCTTGCTATTTTCCGAGAAACAAGAGCGAATAGAAGTTGTACCAGTGTTGTTGCAAGAGACTCAACTGGTTGAGACTGCAATTCTTGATAAAATTCCGCTAGTAGTGGAATGTTTTGCTCATTTACTATATCAAACTCCGCTGATAATTGATAATATTTCCTGCTCAGCGGGTAGCCCCGAAGCGATGGTGCGATCGCAAGTAATGCTGGAAAACTTAGTGATTCAACTGGCTAACGGGGTGGTGCAACCGCTATTAAATAATTTTGCCGATCTAGAAGAAATCAAACAAAAATTTTATGACCGTCAGTTGATTTCTACGCGAGAGATTGAGAAATTTCGCAATAATTTGTCTTGGAAATATCGAATGCAAAATTTATTTTGGGAACCACAGGCAATTTTTGAAAGCCGCTTTTTGCTGTTGACATTGAATGAAATAGGAATTCAGAAAATATCAATTTATTCTCCTAGAAATCAGGAGTTAGCTCAACTTTCGGGCGTGCAGTTGGTGGTGACACTGGTATTAGAAATGAGGGACGCGACAGCTCCTCGTGTCCGAGCAATTATCGCTTTTCTGGGCACGGGAGTTGTCTATGTGCTGACGCAAGTTATTGGACGAGGAATTGGTTTAATTGGACGGGGAATTCTTCAGGGAGTAGGCAATTCTTTGCAAGATAGTAAGTGGGAAAAAAAGGGTGACTAATTGTTATAGCAACCGCCAAGGCGGTTAAGAGGGGCTAGGGACTAGGGGCTAGGGGCTAGGGAAAGAAGGAAAAGAAGGGAAAGAGGGGAAAGAGGGGAAGAGAGTCAAGTTTGGGCTATGAGCGAGTGTCCTAACCGCCCTGACGGTTGCTATATTATCCCTATAATGTCACTTCGAGTCGAGAAAATTGACCAGAAATGAGATCAATTCCCATAGTGACCGCCAACAACCTTACCCCGAAAAACAACATAATTGTAAATGTTGTAAAACAACATAATCGGAATTAGAAAGCCAATGAAGATAATCATAAAAACCAGAGCACTTGGGGAAGCTGCTGCTTGGTAAATCGTGATTTGAGTCGGGATAATATAGGGAAAAACGATCAATCCTAGTCCCAAGAAACTCATCAAGAAAATTAGGATAGTCCAGATAAAAGGTGTCCTTTCTTCCTTGCGCTCAATGCTTCTTAGCAATAGCCAAATTAACAGGACTCCCACCAGAGGAATGATAGCAAAGATATAAACCAACGGGGCATCAAATAACTTTGTCCTCGCACTTTCTGAAAAAACTGGAGTGACAATTGTAATCAAGATAGCTCCAATTAGCGTTGTAATTGCTGCAATTTTCGCCGTGCGATAGTGAGTAGTTTGTAGTTCCCCACCTGTTTTCATAATTAAATAGGTGGAACCAATCAAAACATAGCCTTGAATTAGCGTCAAAGCGACAACAATTGACCGCCAAGTTAACCAGTCCCAAGTTGTGCCGATAAAGTGTCCCGCTTGGTCAACTGCAATGCCTTCTAGCACCCCACCAAGGGCTAAACCTTGGGCGAAAGATGCTAGAAAACTACCCGCCCCAAAAGCATAATTCCAGAATAATTTCCGGTTAGAATGTTCGCGAAATTCAAAGGCAACTGCCCGAAAAATCAACCCGAACAACATCATCATAATGGGGATGTATAGGGCGTTTAAAATTGTGCCGTAAGCTAGGGGAAATGCACCAAAAAGTGCGCCTCCCATTAACACCAGCCAGGTTTCATTGGCATCCCAAACATTTCCCAGACTGGTCATTAAAATGCCCCGCCGTTCTTCGTCATCAGCAGTTAAGGACAAAATTCCTACGCCTAAGTCAAAACCATCTAGCATGACATAGAGCAATAGAAAAAGAGCTAAAATTACAAACCAAACTTGGGGAAGAAAATGCTCTAAAGCTGTCATAAAATCTCCTATTGCTGTGCTTCTGCCGGTCGGCTATCGGGAATGTGTTCGGCCGGTTCTATCTCAATTGCTGGTTCATCTTCTACTTCTAAACTTGGTACTGGTAAACTGAGATTCGGGCCTTGACGAATAATTCTGCTACCAAAATACAAGGTACAAATTAATAGAAAGCTGTAGACAGTAGCAAAGGTAATTAGGGAACCTAAAACATTACTGGCGGGAATAGCAGAAACAGCATCAGCCGTGCGAATTTGTCCGTAAACAGTCCAGGGTTGTCTACCTACGCAGCGCACTATCCAACCTGATTCTACAGCAATATATCCCAGGGGAGCGGCTAAAATCCAAGCTCGCATTAGCCAAGTTTGGTTAGCAATATTTTCAGCAGAAAGTTTGCCTCGAATCCACTGAATTACACTGAATGCCATTAATGCTGCAAAGTAGAAACCAATAGCAACCATGATGCGGAAAGAATAGTAGATTAAACCTACCATTCGGGGTCTATTTTCTGGTTTCCATTCTTTGAGACCAAGGACGGGTTCTGACAGTGTTGGTTTAAATTCTAGAACTAATCCTAATGTTTTAGGTATTGCTAGTTCCCAGTCATTTTTTTCTGCTTTTTCGTTCGGTAAAGCTAAGGCTAGCCAATCGGCAGATTTTCCTGCTGGAATTGTTTCCCATTGAGCCTCCATTGCTGCTAGTTTGGTAGGCTGATAGTGATAGACTTGTTCGGCGCTTAAATGGCCGATATAAATTTGCAAAGGGGCAACTGCGATCGCAGCGGCTACTACAATCTTTAATGAGTAAGAAAAGAAGGCTGAGTGTCGCTTATTTAAGATGTACCAGGCACTAATACCACCAATCACAAATAGCGATGTTTCCAATGTTGCAAAGAACATATGGAGAACGCTATTGAGCATAAATGGATTGAGGATGGCTTCAAAGTAATCGGAAACGATAAATTTGCCATTCACAAAGTCTCCACCTGCGGGACTTTGCAGCCAGGAATTAGCTACTAATATCCAGAAGGTTGAGAGGTTAGCACCGAAGGCTACCATGATGGTAGCGAAATAGTGAATGACAGGATTAACTCGCTCCCAACCAAATAACATGATGCCTAAAAAACCTGCTTCTAGCATGAATGCCATTGCAGCTTCAAAGCCTAAAATACTGCCGAAAAAGTCGCCCGCTGCTTCGGAAAATGGAGCCCAATTTGTGCCAAATTGAAATTCCATTGGGATGCCGGAAGCTACGCCAATACCGAAGTTAAGGACGTAAAGTTTTGCCCAAAAGCGAGCGTGATGGTAGTAGTCAGGATTGCGGGTTTTTAGCCACATTCCCTCGACTATTACTAGATAAATTCCCATGCCTGTAGTCAATACTGGCCAGAGGATATGGAAGATCGCAGTCAGTGCAAATTGCATTCGCGATAGCGCGAGGGTATTAGAGAAAAAATCCATGTCTGACCTCGGTTAGTTAGTAAACCTTAAAAGATTGACTGTTCTGATTGTATATTAAACCTGTTACAAAAGCTATTCCCTAGATCCTTCGGCGGTTGAAACCGCTACTACACAAACGAAGTCCGCCTGCGCGGACTAAGAAATAAGGGGATGTTTAAGCGGAGTTTGGTATTAGTAATTAGCCATTATAAATTATCTAACTGTAACTTGGTAACTCAATTTAAAGGGCTGAAAATTAGCTCCAGCTTTGGCTTTGCCACTGAGTTCTAGTGCGTAAATTCCGGCTTTAGGGAATACGATTTTAGCTCCGGGAATGCCTTTGTATTGTTCGGCTGATATGGCTTCTAAGCTGGGCTGCATCAAGGGTTTTTCGCCTGCTTTATGGGGATGATTGTAGACGGCTAACTGGCAATTGCATTGTTCTAAGGGGATAATTTGACCGCCTTTACGAGTGAGGGCAAACCATACGCGAGACTGTTCTCCGGCGCGGGGATTATGATTTGGTTCGAGGTGAAATGTAGCTGCGACATCGCCAGAAACTTCGACTTCGTGCGCTAAAGCAAAATTAGACTTAAGTGTAAATATAGTTGATATTGCTACATTTACTAATAATCCTAAAAAAACTAGCAATCCTAAACTTTTACTTTTGTTTAATAGGGGAAACATAGAACCTCTCCAAAGATAAAAGTGTCCAAAATAGGTGCGATCTAACTAACAAAATCGAGAGCGCGATCGCGCCTAATAATGCCGTCAATAGCTTATTTTGCGCTGTCCATTCAAAGCCGCCGAGATAGTGGGAACCGATCGCGATCGCATGAACCGCACATAGCAGGAAAGCGGGCACGCTTAGCAGGTGAATTTGCCGCCACCGCCTGCCGAGGTAATTTTGGGCGCGATCGCAACTTGTAATCGCCGCAGGAGTCATCAATAGCAACGCCGTCACCCCCGCAGCCATACCTAACTGGTGCAATGGCAACATAAAAGATACAGCTTCAAAATTCCATCTCAGCGCGTGATCGATCGCGTGTAAACTATGAGCAATTGCCAGCACAAACGCTGCCACACCCAAGGCGCGGCGGTAACGCAAGGGTTGCGCCCACAACTTGCTGACAGGACGTGCGATCAGTGCTAGCATTAGGCATAGTAGCGATCCGTGAGCGGTGAAATCCACCATTTCATCGGTTCGCAACAGGGTTAAAATGCCGATCGCGATCGTTACCCAACCTCCCATCTGAAACAGTTGACTGCGCCTCGAAGCACTCAGTCTACCAGCAAAAATCCCCACCCCTAGCATAGTTGGCAGAGTTCCCAGTCCAAACGCTAGCATCGTCGCCGCACCCAAAACCACGCTACCAGTTTCAGCCGCCTTAATTTGCGCCACATACAGAAAACCGCAGGGAATCAAACCCCAAAGCAATCCCAAAGCTGCTGGCATCCACCAGCTTTTGTGCGCGGAAACCCCGATCATTGCCTCTTGTATGCGTTGATGCGACAGCGGATGCAGCATCGGCAGACGCGGCAGCAAGTTGGGTTTAATTTGCAGCAATCCGAACCAAATCAACATTAAACCTGTAAGAATTGCGATCGCGCGGCGCAATCCGCTACCGGTACCGGCCATTTGTCCGCTAGCAATTAACACCGAACCCACTCCCCCAATAGCACTACCTGCGATCGCATAGGCCACAATCCGGCCTAAATTTAGCAGCAGATGAAACCGCAGGGCAGCGCTTTTTTGGTTGGCGGTAGTTTGGGAGAGAGAGAATGCGATCGCCAAGGGGCCGCACATCCCCGCGCAGTGACCAAAACTGCCCAGAAATCCCAAGGTGCTAATTAACATTAGGTCTAGCATCTTGCTGTTCCTCAAAATGCCATATAAATTAAATCGATGCTAACTGATTTTGTGCAGCATTACTAATATCTAAGTGAAGAGTTGACTTTTGTCAAAAGACAAGACGTAAAACTTCTAGGACTTAGGAAGAAATCAGAAATCAGGCGCACAAGGAGGCACAGCCTTTACAGAAATCGTTTTTGTACTTCATTTACCAGCAAAAGTGCTGTAAAAGGCGATCTGAGATCAATTTTTAGGGGATGGCACTTGAGGTTTATAGAACTCAATTCCACAGCTTGCGGCTTTTTCTGCTAGGCGACGAATATAAATTCGACGCGCTTCTCTACCTTCTGCGTTCTCTCGATTAGCGATAATAAAACGTGCTAATTCTTCACGACTCAGATTGTCTAAATTCACTTTATCCATTGTCTTGTTCTCCCAAAAGATCGTCTTCGTTAAGGAAATCGCCATCGGGACAATTGTGCTATTCTAGCACAATAGAAATGAGATAATGTTCATTATTTTAAATAATTACAAAGATATGACATCATGGAAACGACTATAATCTACAAATCTTTTACCATCCGAGGATTTCGATAAGATATCTACAAACCGCACATTCCAGAGAATTTCTCCAGCTAGATAAGAATGACGAGCGTGAATAGTTTGAGAAACGGTCTCGTCAAGTCCAGTCATAGTCGCTACAATTTCAACTTCCTGGCTAAATAAATCCTCTGCTGTCAATCCATAGAGAGGACTATTCTCATCAATTTTGTGCATAATAGTCCAAGTTAATGCAAAAATAGGCGTTCGGCTGCGAACTAAATTTAAGTCGTAGAAACGGCGCATAAATTGTCCCTCAGCAGTAACTTCATCGCGAACTAGAGTGAGTCGCTGCTGAGCTTCTAAAATTTGATTATAGCGTTGATTTGCCGTGCGGTACATTAAAGTTAATACGCCATTTTGAGGAGCAATAACAGCAATACGGCTGAATAAAACTTTAGCCGTAGGTTTGGAAAACCTAGTAAAAGCTAAACCTGTCACCATCGCCACTCCTAGCAAACCAAAAAGCGCTTCCACAGCAACAATGATATTAGCATAGCTAGTGCGCGGATACATCGCCCCATAACCAATAGTAGCCATTGTTTGAACGCTAAAGAAAAAAGTATCTTTGAAAGAACCCGGTTGAGCGTTAGCAATGCAGTCTCCTCCCGCTAAGTAGGCTAAGGCAAATAGAGCATTACTGATTACATAAACTAAAGCAATTAGCCCAAAAAATCCGAACCAAGAAATTGCTTGTAACCAGTGATATAGATCGCCTAAACGTAAGGGAGATGTACCCATTCGCACAATATTTAAATTGAATTGTCCATTTTTGCCTACTAAACGCGCTTCCTGGTGGTGGCGATGTTTTTTCATTATGATTTGTTGGTTGTTGGTTGTTAGTTGATAGTTGATAGACACAATTAAACGTAGGGTGGGCGTTCGCCTCAAAAAGGCTGTAACTCATAGCAGAAGATGGTTGAGGCGAGCGCCCACCCTACAATCACCAATTCACCAATTACCAATTACTTAATTCGATTTTCCCGTTGACCAAACAAAACAAAGTGTTCAATTCCACTTTGATAAACTCCAGCCTTAACTGCCACTGCTACATCAGGATTATCTCGCAGATAACTAACTTCATTTACCAAGGTACTAGGCGATCTACCTTCAAATTGTCCTACCTTTGTAAAATGTTCATAACCACTACTAAATAACCCGCTGGCTACAGCTTCAGCTACTTTTGGATTCTGCTCTAAATAAAACTGCTCATCAAAAAAAGGACTTCCTTTCCTCCCTTCAAATTGCCCAAACAAAATAAAATGTTCGTAACCACTGCGGAACTTCTTTTCACTCAAAAATGTAGCCACGCCGGAATTTTGTTCGAGATAATAACTCTCATTATACAAATTTCTGGGATCTCTTCCTTGAAATTCTCCTCTTTTAATAAAGTGATCGAAACCACTACGAAAAACCCCATTACTAACTTGCTCTGCTACATCAGGATTGAGAGCTAAATAGAGCTGATTGTCAAATTTAGCACTAGGATTAAGACCTTCATATTGCCCAAATAGAGCAAAATGTTCAAACCCATTGCGGAAAGTTTTATTAGCAACAGCCGCCGCTACCTGTGGATATTGAGCTAAATAAAAACTCTCATCAAATAAAGCTAGCATTGCCATAGCACGATCGGCATTTAAAAAGCCATAACCGCTGGCAAAATCGAACCCTGGATCGGCCGCAGTTGTCCCCGGATCGTTCATATCTACAGCAGTCACTCTCATCGCTATTGCCACATCATTAGGAGTTGCCCAAGGTGCCACTTGTAGCATTAAAGCAGCTACCGCCGCTGCATTCGGAGCCGCCGCTGAAGTACCGAAGAAATTGGGTAATCCATCGGCCTCAAAAGAGCCATTTCCTTTGGGATCTGATAGTCCGTAAAATGTAGTATTTACTCCATCAGGAGCAACGATATCTGGTTTGAGTCTGACTTTAGCTTGCTCTAATCTCTTACCATTGATATCAAACAAAATTGGGATGCCGCCAACGCTCGAAAACTGTTCTAAAGTTGGGCCACCAATTAATTCATTAAATGCGGGCGTATCTTGATAATTAGTCGCCCCCACTGCAATCGCACCGACTGCATTTTTATGTCCATATAAAGTTGAACTATTAGTCGGGAATTCTAGATTAGTTGGCAAGCCCACAGGTGCATTAAAAACATACCTAATTTGCTGCGGATCGGGGCCACTCGCTCGGACAATGGCTATATTAAATTTGCTAGTTTCTTTACCCAAATTGGCAAAGGACACAAATTCAATTGGCCCGCTAGCTTTACCTGTATTGGGAGATACTTTGGTATTATCGATCGCACTACCACCGACTACGGCCGTACCATCGGCATTCAAGATATAAACATCTAAATCTGTTGCCGTTGTCGCTACTTCTCCTCCAACATAAAAAGGTTCATCCCACTGTAAGGTAAAAGCAATTCTTTTACCAGGATCGAGAGTAAAACCTTGTAAAAAATCAATGCCGGGGCCGGGGTCAAAATCGTGGGCTACGCCACCTTTAAAACTTGACACCGGAATGTTACCACCAAGGGTGGAAATATTATTTTCTGGTACAACTGCAACTGGCAATTGACCGGGATTAAAAACAATTCCTGAGTTGACAAAAGCGCTTTGATAACCATTGCGGTCATTGTTGCCAGTAGAAGTGAAATAAGTAATTCCCTTGCTGGTAACTTCATTTACTGCCTGGGCCGCATCTCCGTCTTGAAAAAAAGGCGATTCAAAGCCATTAACATTGTCTATAATAATGTTAGCACCAGCAGCGGCAAGGGAACGAATGGCATTACCAACGGAGCGATCTGTAAAAGATTTACCAGTAGCATCACTGGCTGTATGAAATAGTAACTTGGCACCGGGAGCGATATCGTGAATTAGTTGCATTAATGCTCGACCTTCATCAACTCCCGTCCCAACAGTTTCCGCTAAAACCTGTATGGGGGTAGTGCGACCAAAGGGATTAGTAGGGCCGGGAAGATCGCCGGAGTTGATATCATCTATTGCGTTTTTTGTATCTCTTTGATTAATATCATAGCTATCAGAAATTACCCCAATTGTAATTCCCGTTCCATCCACACCTTGCAACACGCGAGCGAAGTCAGCATACATCGATCTGTTAGCTTGATTTTCAACACTACCTGCACTATTAGGACTCACAGAAGCAATAGATTTTAGATTTTCTCCTGTTAGGGGATCGCTGTTTTGGTCTACTTTCGCGATCGCACCTGAAACCCCCCCAGCCGACAAGGGCTGAGTGCTACTATCGGCAAGCAACAATGAATCTAAGCTGCTAGACATAACCTCCGCGACTTGAGTAGCAGCAATATCGGGGTATAATCCCTGATAGAACTCTCTTTGGCTAGCAGTTTTGTTGGATAATTGGTTAAACTGGGAAATCAGCCAGGGCTGCTCGTCAGGGTTCAAGTACGGAGTGTGGGCATTAATCATACAAACTGAGTTAGCGATCGCATCACAATAACTTTGTTATACCTTAACCGCTTAACCGCTGATGGTGCGCGTTGACCATTACTTCGTAAGGTAGGCACTACCACAAATAATCTATTACTTACAGTCAAAATCTAAATTGTGATAGCGCCCAACCTAAAATTACCCGCACTCACCCCTCACGTAACCCCCCCTTTGGGCAAGTATATTTACCACCCAGAGGGCGGCGTTACAAACAATTATTTTCCCAAAAAATTCAATTTTTCAGAATCAATTTTGAGCCTTTTCGCTTCAAATAATCAGGGCATTTCACAAAAAAACCCAGTTAGGAGAATATCTTCATGGCCGGCCCAAGTGCAGATAACCTTGCTTATTTATTAGACGAATCGCCTAACAGTTTAACTCTAACTCCAGGCTTTTTAGCTCCTTACCCAAAAGGACTATTTGCCCTTGGTGGCAATGATTTTATCCTGGGTTCCTCCGATGGCGAAATAATCGACGGCGGCGACAATAACGATCGCCTGATCGGAGGTGGCGGTGCTGATACCCTAAATGGTGGTAGTGGTGACAACTTCCTCATCGGCAGTCGAGGTGATGATATTCTTACCGGTAACAGTGGTAAAGATATCCTCCGGGGAGGTCAAGGCGACGACTTACTCATCGGTTTTGAAGGCGACGATGTACTCGTTGGCGACAAAGGTAGAGACATATTAAAAGGTGGCGAAGGATCGGATTTATTTGTCCTCACAACAGAAACCGCCGCACAAAACCCCGAATCTGCCGATATCATCACTGACTTCAAACACTTTTTCTGGAAAAACTTAATCGGCTTAACTGATGGCTTAACTGTCGCTGACATCACCTTAGAATCAGCTTCCCTCAATCCCGGCAGCAATGATACTTTAATTCGGATTCGCGAGTCTGGAGCCATTTTAGGCTGGGTTACAGACGTATCCCCCGACTATCTCAACGGGCGTTTCGTGGCCGCAGATACTAAATTGGGAGATGAACTCGGAAGCGCAACTAATCTTGGTTCCCTGAGCGATAATCCTACCGTGAGCGGGTTTGTTGGTGATGCTGAACCAGATAATTTCTACCGTTTCACACTCCCTGTCACCAGCGACTTAAAGTTAAACGTTACAGGTTTAAGTGCAGATCTTGATGTAGCCCTAATTAAGGATATTAATAACAATAACGCCGTTGAACCACCGGATATTGTTCAAGTCTCGGAAAACTCAGATGCGAATGCAGAGGAAATTAATCTCAACGATTTATTACCAGGTACTTACTTCGTGCGAGTTTTTCGATTTGAGGAAGCGCAGACAAATTACACTATGAGTCTATCTGCAATCCCTAGTCCTCCCCCCCCACCAGGTAGCAGCGCGATCGCAGGTTACGATACTACTTTCGGCTATGGTTTGATTAACGCAGCAACCGCTGTTGCTCAAAGCATTGGCAAAGCACCTTTTCCTGATGTCCCCAATTTGGGAGGAGATGAATGGGGACGAGATGTAGTAAATGCTCCCGAAGTTTGGGTTCAGGGTTTCACTGGCGATGGCATTGTCGTCGCTGTTGTGGATAGCGGCGTTGACTACGATCATCCTGACTTAACTGGGAATATTTGGACTAATTCAGGGGAATTTGGCATTGATGCTAATGGTGTTGAAAAAGCTACCAACGGCCTTGATGATGATAGTAATGGCTTTGTTGACGATTTTCGAGGTTGGGATTTTGTCAACAGCGATAACAACCCGATGGATGAAAATAGTCACGGTACTCACGTAGCAGGAATTATTGCTGCTAAGAAAGACGGAGTGGGAATCACTGGAGTAGCTCCAACTGTGAAGATTATGCCCGTAAGAACTGTAGATAAAGATGGCGTAGGAAAAGTAAGTAATGGCATTGCTGGCATTCGCTATGCTGTCGATAATGGAGCCGATGTAATTAATCTCAGTTTTGGCGGAAATGACATGGAAGCTGAAAGGCTGGATGCCATTCGTTATGCTGAATCAAAGGGTGTAATTGTAGTTTCTGCGGCTGGAAATAGTAGTAATGGCCGGCCGAATCTTCCTGCTCGTTTGGCCGATGAAGTAGGTATTGCTGTGGGTTCAATAACGCGGGATCTGCAATTTTCTGAATTCTCTAACCGTGCTGGAGTTGTCGCGATCGATTATGTGATTGCGCCGGGAGGAAATGGAGGACGTTCGGATGTCGAAGATGTTTATTCAACAGTACCATTATCTTTGCCCGGTATTCCTTACCGCTACTTTTTCGGTACTTCTATGGCGGCTCCTCATGTTGCTGGTGTAGTAGCTTTGATCCGTCAAGCTAATCCCAATTTGACACCTAAAGAGATTGAGAAAATTGTTGTGGAAACTGCAAATCGTTCCGATCTATAGCAACCGCTTTCAGCGGTTAGGGGCTAGGGGCTAGGGGCTAGGGGCTAGGGAAGAAGAGGAAGAAGGGGAAGAAGGGGAAAACAGAGGCTACGATGCTCCGATGCTCCGATACTCAGGGAAGAAGAGGATCAACAAATCGGTCGCTGTCCCGGTTTCACTGCATGAATATACTCGCTACCTGAGATCGGCCATCCTCTTTTATAATAAGCTTCCTCTGGCTTGCCCCATCCCAACTGCAAGAGCATTTCTAAGAAATCTAACTTCTCCCACTTCCAGATAGCGGCCCATTCAGTCCGCTGCACGATCGCGTCTACATCCTCCGCCCCAATTTCCCGATAGTCCTTGCCACTGTTAATACTTAAATACAAGTCCATTTCAACTGTTACTCGCTGCCAGAATTCCAGTATCGAAGCTTTAGCCTGTTTTAATACCTTTAAATCAATAGGCAAAGCAATTAATTGATCGTCTACGGCGGGATAACACAGAGTATCGCCGTGAAGTGTTATTTCCCGCCAGACAATCCCAGAAACTTGATGTTCCTCCTGGTACCGATGAACAGCAGCTTTAAAATCTTGATAAGCAGTAAACTTTTGAACGCCATCAGATTTCAGAAAGCGGTCAATCACAGGGTTGCCTGTCGAAGGTGTCGCTGCCAGCTTGAGACGCTGCCCCTGTAAGCACGCTTGGCGCTCTGCCTCTAAAATTTTAATCAGTTCTGCCGTGCTGTAGACTTTGGACATCAGAAGCCCCTTATTTTTGCCAAACAGCCCTTCTGATTTTAGATTTTAGCCCAGATTTGGCACTCTCAACTGTCACAAGGATAGAAAAGCTAGAAACAGAGTCAAATTTTGAGTATAAATACTCTTTACCTTCGGGCTTTTACCTTCTCCTGTAAGTCTTTTCTACTTGAGGTGTTCGACGGTCAGAAAACCTTGAGGCGATCGCTAAAAAAGGCGTAGCGATCGACGTTACTCAGTCCCACCGACAATTTCACATTTTGTTAAATTTGTCAATACGTAAACCCTATTTCTTTCCCAATCCCCACTCACAATTTCGATAAAAAACTGGACGTGGTGAGATGGTACTCTCTAAAGAAATACTGTGTGTAAAAGTGGGAGTAATAAACAAATGAAAAAATTAGGTCGCCTGTTGGCAGTATTCACCTTGTTGGTAAGTTGCTGGGGATGGCTGGGACATCAGAATGTTCTGGCCGCAGATTTGAGCAATTTGGTCTTGCCTTCATCATCTTCCTTGGCCGCTGTCACACCGAGAACTAATCGGGCCGACGATAAGCTGGCCACAGAATATGGCAAAAAACTTGATTTGAACAACAGCGGTGTGCGAGATTTCCGGCAATATCCAGGGATGTTTCCGACTCTGGCGGCATTAATTATTAAGAATGCTCCTTACGAAAATGTTAAGGATGTGCTCGATATTTCAGGTCTAACTCAAGCTCAGAAAGACTTGCTGCAAGCTAACCTGGAGAACTTCACCGTTACTGATGTCGAATCAGTTTTCATTGAGGGTGACAACAGATTGAACAACGGACTTTACGACTAGACAAGTCATTAGTCCTATGTCTGGGAGCTGATGTCTGTCTTAAGTTCCCAAGGGGCGGGTTTATGAGATATTCGATCGGTATCGAAAAATCTCATAAACCCGCCCCGCCTATATAATTCCGATGCAACCGGATTTGATATGACGCATTCATTGCTGGAATGTCTAGTTTTTGCGGCACAAAGGTTACATCTGAAGGAAGAAGGAAGAAGAGGGAATGAGCAAGAAGGAACGAGGAATGAGGAGTATGGGGAACTAGGCGATAATATTTCAAACTTTACAATTGAAATTTTAGACAATTAGCCTCACCAAAGAGGTATGATAGAAGAGTTCCGAAAAGAATTACCTATATTGATGTGGCATAGTGCTGGGATTTGTCAGGTACAAAAGGCTTTGGATGATGCGATCGCTCAAGTTGAAATTCGGCGCGAACAATTGGCTACCCTTCCCCTTAGCTAAACTATACTGAATTTACAGTCGGGCAAAACTCTTAATTTTTCTCTACCCAACCCATATAACTGCGACTTACAAACTTGGGCAGAAAATTACAACTTACTCGCTCTCGGCGACTTAATTCTCATGAAGTGCTGCCTTCGGATTGAAAGTAGAGGCGGTCAGTATCATTTCAATTTATCCCCTCTCAGACCCAGACTGGTGCAGCCACACCAAGCGTGCGACTAGATAGTTGGAGCAAATTCCCTGGTATCAGAAATCCGTAAACTCCAAAACCTACAGAAAAAACTACAAGATTAGCGTGTCCCAGTGCCATCACTTTTTGGATTCCCATTTGGATCGGGTTCGTAGTTTGCAACGTTCAAAAAAACCGACAGCTCAGAATTTACTGCTGTGGCTCTGTTTGAGGTCTGTTTGCTAATTTCTGTACACGCGATCGCCATCCCTGGTGTACTTAGATGTACCCCAAGCGCCAATATTGCCATTGTTGTAAGCCTAAACCAAGTACCCATATTACCCAAAGCCCCATAAAAGTCACCACATTAAATACATTCCCCAATAACTTAATTATATCCGCCATGTCCGTATATTCACTGACATCCTTAATATTTTTAAAATTTTGTTTGAGTAGATTCTCAGATAGCTATTCAACTCAACGCTGATTTAGTCACTCCGAGTTATTAACAGAATTTTAGCTGATATAGTATTAAAAGATTCTTAAGACTTTCATAAATTTGACTTATCGTTGTTAGGGAACTACAACCTAAGCAGAAACTTATAGATTTCTGATTGACAGACTTGACATTTACTAAAAACTAAGCTATGTCATTTCTTGATTCTAGCAGAAGTTACGCCAAATAGTGTAAACCCCCCTAAAAAATTAGGGGGGAAATCTGTATTCAAAAATACATTATTTGATTGACACTCCCCTCTAAAAGAAGGTAGGTTGGCGACGCAGTTAAATTTTGTCAGGCTTAAATTTTGTCAAGCATAACCGAACTCAGTTATTATTCAGAGGCTAAAACTCCCCTGGATTGTCAAAAACAGTTAACAGTTAACAGTTAACAGTTAACGCTTAAGATTTTTCTGGCAAACTCGCTTCCAACTTCAGACAATTGCGACCATCGATCTGCAAGCAGTAATCCACCCGATCCATGAGCCTACTCATAATCAACCAGCCATAGCCGCTTTCCTGTTTAGCTTCCGGCTGCGGTGGGAGATAGGTATCCATTTCATAACCTTTACCGTAATCCCAAATTTCCAAAGCAATATCGCGGTCTTGTAATTCCAACCGCACCAACACAGGTAAATTGGGTTGGTCTCTGTGAGCGTGGCGGATGACGTTTGAGTAGGCTTCTGCCAGTACCAAACGCAAGCGATTCGATTGGCGGGGCCAATCGATATGCTCTCCTAGCTCAACTTCCAAACTACTCAGCAACCAGTGTTCGACAATAGTCAAAAATCTCAAGTCGCTCGGCACGTGAAGCTCAGTTTTCATAAAACCTTACGGGAGTATAGAAAAAAATTACCTACTTTTCCCTTAGCCACTGACTGCCAGAGAGGTTAAAAACTAGGGAGGCATTCTTAACATCTAGTGGGCTACCACACCCAGGCAGTTCAGTTTAAGTGGCTAGACACTGGTTTAGTCTTGAATTAAGAAGTTGGTTTTTCTTCCTCTTTCAAGCCGGGGAATTCTGTTCGGAAGTTAGCGACCGCTTCACAGAACCTCCAAAGAGAGTATGGTTTGGTCGTCTTCCTGAACTGGGTTATCAGCTCGGATGCGAGCAAGTAGATTGTCCAAGCTTAAGGAGCCTTGCTCCTCAACCAGGAGCTTCCACAGACCTTCTTGTTGGAGCATAGAACGGGTTTGTTCGCCACTACCCTCAGCCTGATTAGTAACAGTAGCTTCAGTAATGCCGTCGCTAGTCAGCAGAAATACATCCCCTGACTTCAGCTCGACAGTACCTGCTTTTCCTTTCCAGACTGGCAGTATCCCCAAGGGGATGCCGCGAGCTTTGAGGAAATTTGGTTCTACAGTCCCGACACCGGTGGCTGCTTGAGCCACCATCTCCGGGTGAGACCAGACGAGAGGATAGATATGTCCGGCATTAGCATAAGCCAAATGTCCCGTTGACGGCGTATAACGAGCCACCACCATTGTAATAAAGTGGTTGTTGCCAATCAGGTCATCTGACATACTGCTGTTGATGTTCTCCATCACATGATAGGGATCTGGGGAAGTTTCTTGAGAGAGCTCTCGTCGCATGACAGAAATCGCGCTCACCATAAACAAAGCTGCCGGGACACCCTTACCGGAAACGTCGCCGACGGCGATCCAAATATCCCCCTGCGAATGGACGTAGACCTCAAAAAAATCTCCTCCAACTTCGCGAGCGGGAAAACAACAAGCTTGGACTTTGACAGTTTCAAAGTCCGGCCAACTTTGGCGAAGCAGGTTAGTTTGGATTTGGCGAGCTACTTCTAACTCATTACGCATCTGCTGAGCTAAGTCGAGAGTGCGTTGGTAGAGTTTGGCTTGAGAAAGAGCGAGGGCTGCTTGCTCCGCCACGCCTTCGATCAATTGGATGTCTTCCGCTGACCAAGGATTAGTAGAACCTTCTTGACAGAGGGCGAGGGCTGCGAGCATTTCCTGCTGGTAGGTCAGCGGTACTACCACCTGAACGCTGCGATCGCTTTCACTGCTTGGGTGTAGTTGAGTTTTGCGGCTCTCTACCACTTGGCGGAGCAGGTCTTCACTGAGGTTAAAACTGTTGTTTGTGGCTGTTTCCGCTTGGTAAGAGAAAGAGGAACCTAATAGAGTCCCGCCGTCTACGGGCCGAAGTATACAGTAAGCTGCTTCAAAAGTCTGCCCCACAGTTTGGACAATAGTTTGGAGCATACTGGAGTAGTCTAGCGAACCTCGAATAGCGCTCATCACCTCATTAAATAGGGATTCTCGCCGCAGGGATCTGCGGAGTGCTAGGCTGCGTTGCTTATAGTATTTGTAAGTTTCCGAGGCTTGATTGATAACGGATTTCAGTTCTTCAGGATTCCAGGGTTTGGTGATGTATTTGAAAACCTGGCCGGCGTTAATCGCTTCCACCAAGTCTTCTACATCGGTGTACCCTGTCAGGAGAATCCGAATCGTATCGGGAAAGCGCTCGACAGTTTTGCCCAAAAACTCAGTACCGTTCATTTCTGGCATCCGCTGGTCAGAAATGATCACTGCCATTTCGCCCTGCTCGTCAAGAACTTGTAGAGCGTTGAGGGCACTATCTGCTTTGTAAACTTGAAAGTCGCGTCGAAACGTCCGGTACAGCAAATCTAGGTTGTCAGGCTCGTCATCGACTACCATCAGTTTGAGCTTGCTCCTATCTCCCTGACTCATGGAATTCTCTACCCTCAGACGAATTTATCAGGTTTAATTGGCTAAGATACATCCAAATAATACGTTGCCTGTTGGCTTAAGCCCCGTTTATACAAGATCGGGGTTGGTTACTAGATTAATCGTTCTGCCAGTCTGAGCTTAGCAGAGCGAGCACGGGGATTTTTAGCTACTTCTTCAGTTGCTGGTTGGATCGGCTTTTTTGTCAATACTCGCAACAGGGACGAACCTTTGAGTTCGTGCTTTGCTAGCCGATCTTCTAAACTGTGAAAGCTGATAATTCCCATTCTCCCGCCAGGCTTTAACCACTGGGGCGCTTGCTTGAGGAAAGTTTCTACGGCGGTAAGTTCGGAGTTGACGGCGATCCTCAAGGCTTGAAAGGTGCGAGTGGCTGGATGTATGCGACCGTAGCGGTATTTGGGTGGTACACAGCGGGCGATCGCTTCTGCCAGTTCTGTTGTTGTTTGGAATGGGCGATCGCCTACGATCCGCCGGGCTATCCGCCGCGATAACCTCTCCTCTCCGTAGGTATAAAATATATCTGCAAGTTTAACTTCTTCCCAGTGATTTACGATCTCTGCTGCTGTCAGTGATTGTTGCTGGTTCATACGCATATCCAAATTAGCGTGATGGCGAAAGCTAAAGCCGCGTCCTGGAGCATCCAGTTGAGCGGAACTTACACCCAAGTCTGCTATTATACCGTCAAATGTTGACTCTTTGGCTGGATAGCTGGCAAAATTTCCGTGCCAAAATTGGATGCGGGCGGAATTTGGGGCTAAAAATTCGGCAAGTTGCTGTTTACAAAAGGCGATCGCGTCTAGGTCTTGGTCGATCGCAACTATAGTAACATCGGGTGCCGCAGCCAAAATTAAACGGGTATGGCCACCGCCGCCCACTGTGGCATCTAAATAGTGTCCTCCCGCACGCACAGCCAGACCCTCAATTAACTGCGGGCCCAGAACGGGGATGTGATAAACGCCGCTCTCAACTTTTGATGCTACGACCTCCTTCTCAGACAACTCAATCTCCTTCATAATGCTAGACAGGCGAAACAAAAATCAACAACAGTTAACAGTTAACAGTTAACAGTTAACAGTTAACAGTCAACAATTACTAATTATGACAAGAATTGAAACCAGAACCGAACCGATGGTACTCAACATGGGGCCGCACCATCCCTCCATGCACGGGGTACTAAGGTTAATTGTCACCCTGGACGGGGAAGATGTAGTTGACTGTGAGCCAGTTATGGGCTACCTGCATCGGGGAATGGAAAAAATTGCCGAAAGTCGCACTAATGTGATGTACGTCCCCTACGTCAGCCGTTGGGACTATGCAGCAGGTATGTTTAATGAGGCCGTGACTGTCAACGCGCCGGAAAAATTGGCTGATATTAAGGTGCCCAAACGCGCTAGCTACATCCGGGTAATCATGCTGGAGTTGAACCGGATTGCCAATCATCTATTGTGGTTAGGGCCATTTTTGGCAGATGTGGGGGCGCAAACGCCTTTTTTCTATACTATGCGCGATCGCGAACCCATTTTAGACCTATGGGAAGCAGCTACGGGTTATCGCATGGTTAACAACAACTATTTCCGCATTGGCGGCGTGGCGGCAGATTTGCCCTACGGTTGGGTAGACAAGTGCGAAGACTTCTGCGATTACTTCTGGCCGAAGGTGGATGAATACGAACGCCTGATTACTAACAATCCCATCTTTCGCCGCAGAATAGAAGGACTCGGCACGATTTCGCGTGCTGAAGCGATTAACTGGGGACTTTCCGGCCCCATGTTGCGGGCTTCTGGCGTGAAGTGGGACTTGCGAAAGGTTGACCACTATGAATGTTATGACGATTTTGACTGGGAGGTGCAGTGGGAGAGTGCGGGAGATTGTCTAGCGCGGTATTTGGTGCGAATTCGCGAGATGCGCGAGTCGGTGAAAATTATTCGCCAAGCGCTAAAAGGACTTCCCGGCGGCCCCTATGAGAATTTGGAAGCAAAGCGACTGGAGGGAGGGCCAAAATCTGAGTGGAATGCTTTCGACTACCAGTTTATTGGTAAGAAAGTTGCTCCCACTTTTAAGATTCCTAAAGGCGAACACTATGTCCGCGTTGAAAGCGGCAAAGGTGAGCTAGGAATTTACATTATTGGCGATGATAATGTTTTTCCTTGGCGCTGGAAGATTCGCGCTGCGGATTTCAATAATTTGCAGGTATTGCCCCACATCCTTCGCGGTGTGAAGGTGGCCGATGTTGTGGCAATTTTGGGCAGCATCGACGTAATCATGGGGTCGGTTGACAGGTAATAAATTGTAAGATTTGGGATTGAGCTAGGAGGATACAATTAATGTAGCAATCCAAAGCAATCCCAAATTGGTAATGGGTAATGGGTAAGTCGTATATTAAGTCAGGGTTAGGAAGATCTACGCGATCGGCAATCTCTCAATATTATTTTCAGGTTTAATCTGATTAAAATATTTCCTTAATTTAAAGAGGCGATTATAATTGATACCCTGTTATATAATCAATTATAAATTACTCTTAATCCGTATCAGTTTAAAAATCAAGGGGAAACTTTAATCAGATTTACTAGCAATTAACTAGGAGGTAGATAGAATGGAAGCCCATGAATTATTAAGTTTATATACCAGAGGAGAGAGAGACTTTAGGGCAACTGACTTAACAGCAGCTAATTTGATCGGAGCTAAGATTCCTCACTCAAACTTATCAGGCTCTAATTTGAAAGAGGCATCTTTAGCGAGAGCTTATTTAGAACGCTGTTTTCTCCTAGAAGCTAACTTAAATGGAGCTTTTTTATACGGTGCAAATTTGAGCTTTGCTAAACTAAAAGGAAGTCACCTTTTAGGGGCTGATTTAACAAAAGCCGATCTTAGAGGCGCTCAACTGGCTAAAGTCGATCTAACTGGCGCTCAACTAAGCGGTGCTATCCTCAGTTGGGTGAGCCTTTTTCAGGCAAATTTACCGGGAGTAAATTTGTGCGGTGCTAATTTGAGCGGTATCAATTTGCGATCGGCCAATTTAGCTGGTGCTAACTTAAATTGGGCTAATCTAACTGGTGCTAGATTGAGCGGTGCTAACCTGAAAGGCGCTCTTTTAAATGGCGTGAAGTTGAATAAAGCTTTTTTAAATGGGCTGAATTTGGCAGGAATAGACTTCAGTGGATTGGAACTGGAAGATGTTAAGTTAAGCGGAGCACAATTATCAGGCGCTAACTTAAGCGGAACTGTTTTAAGTGGGGCGCGAATGCGTTTTACTAAACTAGAGCAGGCAAATCTTAAACAAGCTGATTTACATGATACCGATCTCAGAGGCGGGAATTTAATTCAAGCTAACTTGATGAAAACCAACTTAACTGAAGCTGATTTGAGGGAGGCAGATTTGAGTCATACAAATCTCAATTTAGCAAATCTCAAGGGTGCTGATTTGAGTGGTGCTAATTTGCAAGGAGCATATCTCTGGGCGACGAATTTGGATGGCGCTTGCTTGAAGGGTGCGGATCTCCGAGGCGCTAGCTTGCGAAATGCGATTATTAGCGGTGCTGATTTGCGAGATGCGATCCTAACTGGTGCAACGATGCCTGATGGTAAAATTTGCTGCTAAATAAGGGGTGATAGTTAGTGGTTAGTAGCAGAATGCCTAACAAGCAGCTACTAATCGCTAACTAAATGATACAGTTTAGATGCGAGAAAGCTAACGACATTTAAATCAGACCCTTGCTTAAACTTCTCTGTGAGGTAACGATGCTAGAAACACTCACTAAACTAGAAACTATCTGCATCGAACTACCAACAGCGATCGCCCTGTACGTCACCCCCGAACAGTTCGAGGCGATCGCTCTAGCGAATCGGGATTTGAGACTAGAACGTACAGCAGCGGGAGAATTAATCGTGAATCCCCCCACAGGAGGCGAATCAGGTCAGAGGAATTTTAGCATGACTGGACAACTCGCTCGCTGGTACGAAGAACACGAAGATTTAGGGGAAGCCTTTGACTCCTCCACTGGTTTTCGGCTCCCGAATGGAGCTGACCGTTCCCCCGATGTCTCCTGGGTGAGGCGGGAGCGTTGGGAAGCGCTTACCCCTCGACAGCGCAAAGGCTTTGTACCGCTATGCCCAGATTTTGTTGTCGAGTTGCGTTCGGAATCAGATAGCCTGCGATCGCTTCAAACTAAGATGCAGGAATACATCGATAATGGGGCAAGATTGGGATGGTTGATTGACCCGAAAAATCGACGGGTAGAAATTTACCGATCGGGGTCAGAGGTGGAAGTATTAGAAAATCCCTCGGAGTTGTCGGGTGAGGACGTGCTGCCTGGTTTTGTTCTAAATCTAATGCGAGTGTGGCGTTAAAGATGGCTTATAGTTGGGAAATTTATTATTTTTAGCTATCATTTAGCCATTACTTAGCTTTTACAGGACTTACGCATCGGGCCCTAGAAACTGGGTTTTTGAGAGAATCTGTGGGTAACAACGAAGTTTTTTCGTAAAAAAACCCGGTTTCTTTGATTGGGTGCGTAAGTCCTATTTTAATTTTTCTTACCATTCCTGCAAGGCGATCGCGATTCCTTGTTTTAAATTTTGTCTGAGATTGTTTTGCTTTGCCAAGTTTTCTAATTGCTGGTAAGCTTGTTGAGGCGCTAGTTGTTTGAGCGCAGCTATGCAGTGAAGTCTGATGCTGCTATCTGCATCTGCTAACATTTCAATCAAAGGTTCTATTGCCTCCATATTTCCTAGTTGTCCTAATCCTAAAGCTATAGATTGTTTAATGTCTTCTATAACTGCGGGTTCTCCCACTTTCAGGAAATCGATCAGAATCTCTGCGGCTTTAGCTTTTAAATTGGGCGTTTCGACTCGCCCCAAAATGGTAACAATTTCTTTTGTTAAGGCAGAAGGAAGAGGGAAGAAGGAAGAAGAATGAGAATTTATTTCTTTTGTTGGGTGGAGATTTACTTCTTTCTCTTGTAACTTATCTTCCTCAATTAAAGCTTTTTGTAAATACTCTAAGCCAGTTTTTGTCTCCATCCAGCCTAAAGCGCGGATGGCTTCAATTTGTAAAGAAACTGGGGTTGTTGGAGATTGTAATAGCTCAAATAAGGTAGTTGCAGCCGTATCTGTTTTGATGCGTCCTAGTGCGATCGCGGCCGCTGAACAAACTTCTAACCGGATATCTTTAAGTAACGGTTTGAGCAAGTTGACTAAATCGAATTCGCCGTCTAAGTAGGAACGCAAGCCTAAAGCGATCGCGGCTTCTTTTCTAACTGCTGTGGCTGGATCTTTTAGAGCTTCTACCAGTACCGGCGGAATACGGGAATCGTGAAAGCTGGACAGACCTTCAATTGCAGCAACACGCACCGAGGCAAGCCGATCGCCTGCTACACTCAGCAAAGGCTCAATAGTCTCAGGCTGCCGAATTTGAGCGAGTGCGGATGTAGCAAACTGTCGGGAATCTTCCAGGGCCAAGAGATTTGTCAAAGATGCGATCGCGCTGGGGCCTAAACTAGCGAGGGTATCTGCGGCTATCGTACTTAATTCTTCGGTTTCAGAGGTTTTAAGAAGCTCTACTAGGGCCGCGATCGCTTCTGGCCGGTCGAAATTGCCCAAAATCCGGACTGCGAACCAGCGTTGTTCTAAGTCTGCATCTTCATCCTCGACAATGGCAATCAAAGGCGCGATCGCGATCGTTCCCAGATTAGGTACTACCTTCGCAATTTCCCACCGATCTTGAAACTCTCCCCATGCTAAAACATCTAAAGCCAGAGTCAACAATTGCTGTACATCAGACGCAGAAGTTTCTAGTTTCTGATTGCCATTCCCCAATTGCTGCAAATATTGAGCTAGTAGCGACCAATTTCCCTGCTGAGCTGCTGCTTGTGCTTGCTCTAAAACATCAGACATGATTTTAAGGGGCGTTTTCTTGAGGAGCTTAAATTAAGTTCAACTTATTTTAGTATATTTATGGCAATTCTCCTACTGTGGTAAAATGTAAACTAAGTATGAATTTAGATAGAGGTTAGTTGGCAATGTCTCTGAATATTGAATTGTTGGAAGAAAGTTTTAATCGTATTAAACCAAACGCCCCAGAATTTGCCACCAGTTTCTACGATAATCTTTTTGCAGACTATCCTCACGTTAAACCCCTATTTGCTAATGCTAACATGGCAGAGCAAAAAAAGAAACTAATAGCTTCTTTAGTTCTGGTGATTCAAAATCTCCGTAAACCTGATGCCCTCACAGGTGCTCTTAAAGGCATGGGTGCTAGGCACGTCCAGTATGGCACTCTCCCAGAGCATTATCCCCTCGTTGGAGCCTCGATCCTGAAAACATTTGAATCTTACTTAGGCCCTGATTGGACACCAGAAGTGAAGCAGGCGTGGGTTGATGCGTATGGGGCGATCGCTAACCTCATGCTCGAAGGTGCAGACTATCCCGAAGCAGTCCTGAAATTGCCTAACTGAAACCGAGCTGGTTCTTGGCAGCAAAACAAGCGAGTTTTGTATTAGGCTATTGCCTAAGCCCTAATTCGTAACTTATATGAAAAAAGCCCTGCTTTTAGTCAATCAACACGCCAGAAGCGGACAAAAGCTCTTGTCTCAAGCAACTAGGGAATTGCAAGCGTTAGGCTTTGAGCTGATCCAAGAATCCACAGATAGCCCCCACCACATCCCCGACGCAATCCGGCGCTACAAAAATCAAGTTGATTTAGTAATAGTTGGCGGCGGTGACGGTACCTTAAACGCAGCTATAGAAGGTTTAATTAACACTGACTTGCCATTAGGAATTTTGCCTCTGGGAACTGCTAACGACTTAGCTCGTACTCTAGGGATTCCTACCTCTTTGCCCGAAGCTTGCCAAGTAATAGCAGCAGGTCAAATTCGTCGAATCGACTTGGGTTGGGTGAATGGAAAATACTTCTTTAACGTCGCAAGTTTGGGGCTGAGCGTACAAATTACGCAACGCCTAACTAAGGAAGTAAAGCGGCGTTGGGGAATTTTAGCTTATGCCGCAACTGCCTTACAAGTAATTTGGCAATCGCGGCCTTTTCGAGCCGAAATTCGCGTCAACAACCAATCAATTCGAGTAAAAACAATTCAAATTGCCATAGGAAACGGTCGCTATTACGGCGGTGGAATGACAGTTGCCGAGGATGCGACAATTGATGACCAGCGGCTAGATTTATACAGTTTGGAAACTAAACATTGGTGGCAAATTGTCGCCTTGCTACCAGCAATGAGGCAAGGCAATCATGCTCTTTGGCCTGGAGTTCGGGCTTTGCACGGTCAAGAAATTGAGGTGCGTACTTCTAAATCTCGTCGCATCAATACAGATGGCGAAATCACAACTCACACCCCTGCTATATTTCGCGTTATCCCCAAAGCTCTGGCAGTTTTTGCTCCTTGAATAAACGTTAACAGTTAACAATTACCAAGGACTACCAATCATCATAAAAGCTGACCAATAATAAGGATGAGTTAAATTGGGATTTTCTGCACCTATTAGTTCTCGTGGTAAAGCGATGCTACCCCTAGAAGCCTTAACAGAGGTAGAAACACGACTCAAAATTCCTGAGTCAATCCGTATGTCACCTTCGAGCATTGCTATCTGTGCCTGCCTTAAGGCTTCTGCTTTAATTGGTGCTATTTTTAACTGATGATAAAACTCACTCATTAAAGCTAAAGTTCCTCGATCTGATACATACCATAAACTCGCTAGCGCTGACTTTACACCTGCTTGAAATGCCAAACCTGCAAAACCTAGTTCGATTTCTTCATCTCCCAATGCAGTCCGACAAGAACTGAGTACCAGTAACTCTACAGGAGGATTATTCCACCCTAACTGCCGCAATTGATCCAAATGTAATTTTGTATCCCATAATTGAATATATGAATTGCCAGCAGCACCAGGATTAAATTCTCCATGAGTTGCTAAATGAATAATTTGATAAGGCTGTTTATTGCGCTGAAGTTTAAGATTTTCTAGAGTAAATTCTTGATTGAGAAAAGATTTACCAGGCCATAAGTTACCTACAATTGTAGATAATTCTATAGGGACAGCCGGTAGAGGACTCAGGTCTTTAAATTCTGAGGCTCCCATTGCCAGTACAGAGGCATTTTTTAGGGATTGATAACGAGTATCAGTTAAGCTCAGGCTGGGGATGAGGCTGAAACTGTACTTTTGAATTAAAAACTGTTTGCCGTCATGTAAAGCTGCTAGCGGAAGAGAGCGCAAGCCTCCATCCATTGAAAATAATATGGTGTTGATGCCATCAGCCTCTAATGCTGCTTCTAAGGGTAAAATTAGCCATTGATAGAGTTGTTGAGCAGATTCTAAATAGCTCTTAGTATTGACTTTTCTGGGGTTAGTAATTTCTGAGCGAAATTCTCTGGCTACCGCTAACAATTTCTGGCGGTTAGCTTCTGGTATAGTTTTACGAATAGGTGTCCCTTTGGGCGTAAATAATACTAGCTCTAATTGTTCTGGAAAAGCAGTTACATAAACAATTGCAGAACGATTCCCGGTTTGAGCGGTAATTTTTCCCAAGGTGTCTCGGATAGTTTGCGGCGTGACTTTGCTGTTAAGAAGATTATCGCCAAATCGATCGGAAAATTCTAGTTCTCGGCTTAACACAATCGGCATTTCCGTTGGAATAGCATTAACCATCGCCGCACCATTATTACTAGGATTTAGTCTCATCATTTCTCCGGTTTTAGGTGGAGAACGGAAATCTAGACGGTGTATAGGGAAGTCACTATTAGGAGGTGTTAGGATTTGTCTACCAGGTGTTCCGCTTGGCAACATTCTGATGTCAATATTGCTGGGATTCAATGGCAGAAATGGCATCGCACTTAAGCTTGAGAAATTATCGGGAATAGAGGGAAAGAACTGTGCTTGAGACGTAGGCATTCCACCACCAGTAATTATCGGTAATGTTGCACTTGATAATAATATTGGAAGCGGCGGAGAGACTGAAGAGTTAATATTATTGTTAAATATATTATTATCAAATATTGGAACTGTAACCGCTGCTTTCAAGTTAGTTTCTATTACGGAATTATCGTTGATTGAGGGGATTTCAATCTCTGATAATAAGGGAAAATCGCTATTGATTTGGCTCAAGTTGTTAGGTGGGAGTAGTACCACTTGCCCCCGATTATTAACAATCACATTCTCGGCGTTTTCTTGACTGCCACCTGTGAGCAATTTGGGCAAGTTAGCGGGGGTGAGAAAATTGCGATTAGATGATAGGGGAGACTTTTCTGTAAATGGCACTTCCAAATTTAATAGATGTCTGGGTTGGCTAATACGGACAACATTTTCGCCTGGTACACTAGCAACGGTAATGTTGCCATTGGGAGCTTGCAATTGTCCATTATTAATCGGGAAGCGGCTCAAAAGAGTTAAATTTTGCCCCGATTCTACTGCCAAAATACCATTGTTAATAATAAAACTAGAGGATGTTGCCGGAAATGAAAAAATATTTGGTGTTCCTATTAAGGAAGAGTAATCATTAGGGCCGCCGGCATTAAACCAGCCCGTATTAAAGCCGATACCAGCAGCCGTTGTAGCTGTAAAATCTGCTGGTACGTTCAAGCGGGCATTAGCACCAAAGATAATCCCAGAAGGGTTCATTAAAAATAGATTAGAATTGCCACCTGTAACCGAAATCAAGCCGTTAATTAAAGAGGGATTACCACCAACAACGCGACCGAGTATATTCTGAATGGATGGATTAGTCAGAAAGTTAGCTATCTGGTTTTCATTTAAGCCAAATTGCTGAAAACTGTGGAAAAGATTAGCCCCATCTCCAGATAATTTACCGCCGCTGATATCGAGGCGATTTCCGTTAGGACTAACAATGGTTCCGGTGCCGTCGTTAGCAGGTACTATAGGTTGACCTAGTGCAATTTTAGAGAATAATAATGATTCTAAAGTTGGCAAAAATAAACCACAAAACCAGAATAATACTATTAGTCTATATTTGGTTTTAACTGTGCTTAATAATCCTTTAACTGCTAGCATTTGAGCGGGTTTCCTGGGTAGTAATTTCTTGGGTTGCATAAATATTTTATTTTTCAATTCTGGGGCAATCTTCGCGCAAATTACTTACAACAACATTCTGATTTTCAGTGAGATGTTGATCGCTGATTTTACCCTTAAGCAAGTAAGTGATCATTTCCCCTTTACCTTTGATTTCAATTAAACCCCGCTGCTCTAGCCAGTATTTATCTCGCAAATAGTGGTAAGTTGCTTCTGTGATTTGAATCCCTCCTACAATGCCATGAGATTCCATGCGACTAGCTATATTTACAGTATCGCCCCACAGATCGTAAATAAATTTTTTTGTGCCAATTACGCCAGCCACTACCGAACCCGTATTGATGCCGATTCTGATACTAAATGCGTCGTTGTGCTTTTCATTAAAACGGATGATTGCTTGCTGCATATCCAAAGCCATATTTGCAATCGCTTCTGCATGATCTTTTCGGGGATTAGGAAGTCCACCAACTACCATGTAAGCGTCACCAATTGTTTTGATTTTCTCCAAACCGTGCTGCATTGCTAAGAAATCAAAAGACGAAAATATTTCATTGAGTAATTTGACTAATTCTGTTGCTGAAATTCGAGAAGAAAGCTTGGTAAAACCAGCGATGTCTGCAAACAAAACTGTTACGTTTTCAAAAGTGTCGGCAATAGTCCCTGGTTCCCGTTTCAGGCGATCTGCGATTGCTTTTGGCAAGACATTGAGCAGCAACCGTTCAGACTTTTCCTGTTCAATTTCCAATTGTTCTAAGGCAGACTGAAACGCATTTCTAATCGCTAAAGCTAGTGCGACTGTTGCTACCGCAGATGCTCCTAGTAGTACTGCTGCGCCTATACTTGTCAGATTAATTTGATACCGCGCTCGTTCCACTTCTTCTGTCGCCACAATTAGTAATTTATCGGAAACTGCGGTAGTTTGCTCATCAAAAGTATCGCTAATTTTACGAATGTCGCGATCGAGAGCAGCTAGTTCTTTAGATTCCAATTCATAACTGCCGAGATAGCGTTGTGCCTGCTCTTTTTGGGAAATATCTAATTTTGGGGAGCGACGAATTGCCTCACGTAGGGTGATAACTGCCTCAAAGAGCGATCGCCTTTCCAGTTCCGATCGTTTGAGTAAATATTCCTTTTCTAAAGCCTGCATTCGGTTATACAAAGCAATTAATTCTGGTTCGCTAGCTAGTTGAAGAGTATCGCGCAATAATTCAGACTTGCGATCGGCCCTTGCCAGTACGCCTGTCTGATCTTCACCTAACATCCCTACTAATCCCACTGTCTCTCTAAAATTGTCGCTGTAATGCCTCACTTTTTCCTCATATTCCACCAATTCTGGATTAGTGCGGCGGAACCCCTCACTCGCATCTTCACTGGTAAGTAATTTTTGCAATTCGTCGCGAATTTGTAGAACTTTTAGTATCTGTTCATCGTGGGGTTCTGCGTAATCTTGCCGCGCTTTTTCAAAACCAATTATTGACCACTGGCGAAAGAATTCTGTTTCTTTTCGGCGTGCTTGTGCTAAATTTTTGTTCATCTCAAACACTAACCGCTGAATTTTAATACTTGTCACCATAGCCGATTCGGTTTTATTGCGGACAATGCTGAGAGAAAAAAGCCCAGTTAGAGCTACTGTGCCAATTAACAACAATTGAGCGCTAGAAGCTAACCTAAACTTGCGAGTTATACTGCGTTTGCTCCAGGTTTTAGTGAGCTTTTCCCTAATATTTGTTAAATTAGTCAATTTGAGTTCCTCCCAGCGCTAACTGCTTTGTGCTATGACACCGAGTGCTGGAGTTCGCACCCAAAATTGTCGGCTGCGATCGCTTGGCAGGTTAATGCCGAGCTTGTCTCTCCAGTAGCGGAGGCATTTATTTTCCATCAATAGCGCTGTCGGGATTGCCTGAGTGAGGCAACAGTGGAGCCTTTTCATTCTATGCACCCTGTTTTTGAGTCTCCCAACGGAGGTTGAGAAAGGCTGAACTCTATGATAACACTAGAGCCTGCCCTCTGAGGGGATAATATCCCTGATGGTCACGCCAATGAGGGGGGACAGGCATGAGGAGAATGGGAGAGCGGAGGTGGTGAGCGATCGGTTATTAGTTTTTTAATAATAGTTTTAAGTAAAAAATCCACAGCAAAATCATCAGTTTTTACACTGTTTTTTATGTGCGCGTGTGCAAATTTATTTACTCTTCAGTCGATAATTTATAATCAATTCCTGCACCGTATTGCCATGATTCAATCCATCGATGATAGTAGTACTGTTGAAATGGCGATAATGTTTTAATACCAGGTTCTAATTTATGCCCCAAGGAATATAATCCTGTGTAAACTCCCAAGTTTATATAATGAATCGTCCAATCTAACAAGTTTCCTATCCCTACTTGAGGAATGACTTTAATTACTACTCCCGGATGAGCGATCGCAGTTTTAAATAGAGTCTTCGATAAAGCACTAAATTGAACTATATCTTGAAGAAATGGTTTGAGGACAGGTTCTCCTAACTCTTCCATAACCTGAAATACCCCTGCCAACAATTGATTAATCTGATTTGGGTCAATATTCTGGTTGATAACAGCACTCATGGAGCGTTGAAATAGCCAAGTTACTGATAGATTTGGCTGATAAGGTTGCAGTATAGCTAGAGCATTTTGGCTGAGCAGATCGATTTCTAAGGCTTCCTGAATGCCTTGGGTTAAGCGTTTGAGGTGGCGAACCATTGCCCCAAAACCACCGAAGCTGAGAGGAGATTGGCTACCACTGCTATCTCCAATGGGGAGGATGCGATCCCAGGGCATTTTTAGAGGGCTTTGACGATAGCATGGAAAAAATCCGTAGAGCGCTCTTTGGAAGTTTAGCTGGTTAATTTCGACGTTTTGATATGTCGGTAATAAGCTCAAGTATTCTTCAAATAATGTTTCTAAACTAAATCGCTCTGGATGAGCATCTACGTAGGTAAATAAGTAGGTTGTGCGGCCATCTCGTGCCGGGAATGCCTCCCAAAAATATTGGCATTGGTTTTGCATAGGTGTGAAAGATGCAAATAAGTCGCCTGTATCATTTTTGGGAAATCCTTGAGCGCAACTACCAACAACTAAGCAGACAGCATCGGGTTTTTGTCCTTGTCGCGCTTGTTGGACTATGGGAGAAAAATGCCCCATTGCATCTAATAACAATCTAGTTTTAAATATATTAGGGGGGGCTGATTGCGAGCTTAAATTATCTGTACTTTCCACCAGTTTTTCTGCTGAACTTACCCCGACAGATACTGCAATGCCATCGGGATGAATTATTGCTGCCTCAAAAGGAGTATTTTCAAATAGTTGACCGCCTGCTTGGATAAATTTTATTTTCAGGGTTTCCAAGAGGTAAACTGGGTCTATGCCGATGTTAAGAACGCCTTGTACGAAGATATCAGGAGTATTGGGAAAACTGATACGAGCAGGATTGTATTCGGTTGCGATCGCATTTTCTAATTCTTCAGGTGACAATAAATTTAGTTCTATAAATACGTCTAATTCTTGGCGAGAAATGTTCCATTCTTGCTCTCGCCCCCGTAGAGTGCCGCGTTCGAGTAAGGCAATACGCCAACCACGCATAGCTAAGGCCGTGCCTATTAAGATTCCCAAGGTACCACCGCTGATAACGACATCATAATCGATGGTTCCGAGGGATGAGGAATTGTGTGTTACAACTTGAGGAATGGGTGTGATTTCTTGTCTGAGTTTTTGCCAGATTAGATCGGTTTTTCGTAAGTTATTGAGAGCATTTCCTGGGAGTTGGGAGAGGATTTCTTCAGTTAAGGTCATGAGAGTTAAATTATATTGTACTTATAAAATAGGTAGCTTATTATTTCTTAGTCCGCCCTTCACTGCGTTTTACAAGTAAACTATGGCGGACTTAATTTTGATAGTAGCTATGACAACGACGTAGCGATAGACCTAATCCTCATAATAAGTAAGAAAATTATCAGGAACTAAGCGTAATTCACCCGATTTAAACCGCTCAATTGGCATCCAAAGAGCAGTTTTTTCTCGCTTTCCTTCGGCAAAAACTAAACTCTCTAATTGATAAAACTTCGGGTCAGCAAAGTCGCATTGATAAAGTTGAATTAACTCATGTCCCGGCTTACCATTGAATTCAAATATACTCTCAATACAGCCGAGATATTTGATATTTGTTAATTCTGCTTGAATTTCCTCTTGAAATTCCCGTTCTAGAGCATCGCGGCTATATTCCCCGAAGTCAACGCCGCCACCCATAACGCGATAAAATGTTTCTTGTTTCACTGGGTCGTAGCCTTCGGAGAGGAAGATGCGATTGCCATCTTTAATTAATCCCAAAGCTAGAACGCGGATTTCACCTTGTTTGTGCATAATTTGGTAATTGGTAATTGGTAATTGGTAAATTAATTTGTAGGGAAATTGCCAATAAAAGCTATTGGCAATTATTAGCTGTTAATTCTCGTAGGCTAGAGTAGACTTGCGAGCGTCTTTTTCAACTTGCCAGTCTTCATTTTCACCGCCGATAATCAATTTTTCAATCGCCACAAATTCCTTACTAAGTTGTGTGAAAACATTGATGAGAATATCTAGACCTAGAGCATCGCTTGTTCCTAAATCTAACCAACAACGCGCCCACAATCCCTCATACTCTACATCGCCCATATTGTGCATCAATGCCATCATGCTACTATCAGCCATATTGGTATCATAATTCAGGTAGCTGATATCTACTCCGACATCGTTCACTTGCAGATTTTCTGCATTGAATCCTCCTAGTTTTCCTAAAAAAAACCAGGAATCTAACACTTCTTCAATGTACTGCTTTTCGCCATTTGAAGGCACTGTGCTGAACTTAAGCCATATCCACAGATCGAAGGGGTCAAACTCGCGAAATTGTACTTCCATGAATGTCAATTTTATAGTGGTGGTAATACGACTGGCCCCCAGGTACCATCTCCATCTCTAATCGCATCGCGCATAGGATCGCAGGCACGTTTACTATTATCAAGACGGTTGCGCGTTTTGCACTGTTCAAAAAAGATTTGTGCAACTAAACGCCGGGGAAGTTGACTGGGTTTTGCCAAAGCAGCATCAAAGTTTTTCCTAGCTTCATCAAACAAGGTTCTATTGTTATTTTGTCGCCTCCCCTGAGAAACAAGAATTTGAGCTTTTAGATAAAGTATCTCTGGATTATTGGGAGTTTGTGCTAAGGCCTTATTTACAGAGTCAAGTGCTTGGTCATACTTGTCTAAGTCTCTATATCCAACTGCTACTCCACGATAGGCTAAATAGCGCGGAGATGCCTTTTGTTCTAATCTTTGAATCGCTTCATTCGGATTAGAAAAAGGTAGGTTGGTGGCAAGCATTAAATCCATATATCCCTTGACCAAGTTTAGTTCTGGGTCTGCGGGGGCTATTTTTTCTGCCGCGTCTAGATATTGGAATACCTGTCGGAGTTTTTTCATTGCTTGGGGAGTACCCTTGGTTGTACCTTCCTTAACAATTGTGTGAGCACCTTCTAAAAAATGACTGGCTGCTATATAAATATTGCCGCGCAATGGGTCAGTTTTAGTCAATTGCTCAGCAACTTCACGAGTTTTTTTAGCGTAGGAATTTAGCCCTTCTAAATCCCGCTCTATATAGGATAAAGAAGCTTTCAGTGCATATACTAGCGGGTCATTTTGCTCTACAGACAAAGCTTGGTCGATGTAAGTTTTTGCTGCTAAGTAATTTCCCTGCTCAAACATAGCTTTGAAAGCAGCTTCAGTTTTATTACCAATTGGGTGTGGATTGCTGCTGCGAAAAGGGTCTGCCGCTAGAGCGGGGTTAACGCAAAAGCTGAGGGCGGTAAGGGAAGCTATAGTCGTTAGCCGAATGGCAGTGCTCGCGATCGCACCTAGCGCCTGTTTTGGCTGAAGAAACTGGTAGATAAGCGACACCAATTGGGTTTTCGTCATCGTTGAGCCTCTGAAATCAATAGACTGTAAGCTAGGAGGCGGAGAGTGGAAAATTAAGACTCCCAGACCCCGATGCAAAAAATGGTACAAGTTATTTGATTTTTAGCACATTTTGCGGTACATTTTAATTATGGGAATATGTTATACAAGAAGGGACTAGGGGCTAGGGACTAGGGACTAGGGAAAGAGGAAGAGAAGGGGAGAGGGGGAAGGTATCAATTATCAATTATCAATTATGAACACGGATTTTACCGATTACACGGATTACAAGGATTAGTTAGAGTCACGATCGTTTAGTCTGTGAAATCAGAGGAATCTGTAAAATCTGTGTATCCCAATTACCAATTACCAATTACCAATTACCAATTACCAATTACCAATTACAATCAATTTAATGCTTTATCTGAGAAACTTAGTCTATCACCCCACCGTCTGCCCGGAAGCTATTCTCAAAAATATTAACTTAGAACTATCGCCACAGCAGATGGGGCTGATAGTTGGTCGTAGTGGCTCTGGCAAAAGTACATTATTGGAAATTTTAGCTGGTCTTGCAGAAAAAACTAGCGGTGATATCCGCTGGCGGGAACAGGAGTTGACACCAGAACATTTACAACAGTTAGGAGGCTTAGTATTTCAATTTCCAGAACGGCATTTTTGCGGGGGTACAATCTTAGAAGAATTGCGATTAGGACATCCAGAAATAGGGCAAGAACAAATTAGCCAAGCTATGACAGAAGTAGGACTCGCACATTTGCCCCTACACGCTTCGCCTCATGCTTTGAGCGGCGGTCAGCAGCGGCGAATAGCATTAGCTGTGCAGCTAATTCGTCAGCCACATTTGCTGCTATTAGATGAACCAACAGCGGGGTTAGATTGGTCAATGCGGCGGCAATTAGTGAGTTTATTAAATAAACTCAAAAATCATTGGACTTTGTTAGTTGTAACTCACGATCCGAGCGATTTGTTGAGTATTGCCGATCGCTGTTGGACTTTGAATCACGGCGATTTGCAGCCTGTCGATAATAGTAAATTAGAAATTCCAGAGACAAGCCATGTTTAGTACAGCTACGCTACCTGAGATGAATGAATTGTGGCAGCAAACGCTCTCATGGCAGCCAAATGATGAGCAGCAGCGACAATTTCAACAGCTTTATGAATTAATTATTGATGGCAATAAACACCTGAATTTAACTCGGATTACTGAACCATTAGAGTTTTGGGAAAAACATCTTTGGGATTCTTTGCGGGGAATTGCACCCCTGCTGTCACCTAATAATTTGGGGGCAATTGATGAATTACCCTTAAAACCGATGCAGAAAGTCATCGATATTGGAACGGGTGCGGGTTTCCCAGGGTTGCCAATTGCGATCGCACTTCCTAACTTCACAGTCACTTTACTGGATGGGACGCGCAAAAAAATTTCTTTTCTAGAAACTTTAGTCCCGGAATTAGGGATAAAAAATGCTGTTCCTTTGATTGGCAGATCGGAGGAAATTGCACACCAGCCGCAGCATCGACAATTTTACGATCTGGCTTTTCTCAGAGCAGTCGCATCAGCATCAATTTGTGCCAAATATTCTTTGCCATTGCTAAAACCTGGCGGTTTCGCTATTCTTTATCGGGGTAATTGGACGGTTGAGGAAGAAGTAGATTTGCAGTCAGTTGTTGAGGATTTGGGTAGTGCGATCGCCCTCGTTGAAGCCTTTACCACTCCCGTGAGCCAGAGCGTGCGTCACTGCGTTTATTTGCGGAAAAATACATGATAAGAAGAAGGAAGAAGGAAGAAGGATTTACTTACTGCATTTCTATATAATAATTTACTCAACCAATCCTCTCTATTCCCTGACTAAGGGGACGGCGACAGTAGAGTAGTGCTGCCACAATTAATATGTTTGTAAAAAATATATTTAATTGGCCGCACCCACCCTCGAAAAAAATTTTAGGCCGATCCTTTGCTTTTCCTGATTCCTGTGTTATTCTAAATAACAGTAGAACTTTTGAAATAAACCATTTAGGGTAACAAAGGAGGTGATGCCCATGATAGAAAGTAGTATAACCATGGGTCATCAGGTTGGAGAATGCCGGCTGCGTGCCGGGGCTGCTCTCTAGCATTTAGCCTGCGTTCCCAACGGGGAACAATATCCCTTGGATAACTAGGCAGATCTAGGGTTCCACCCGGCAGTTAGGTTCTAATCTGAAGACCCGCTAGACCGCTCTCACCGAATAGTATGAAGCTTTTGCTTAATACTATTGGTGAGAGCGGATAGTTTTTGGTAAACTTTTGGGAAAATGGGATATTAATACCATGCCTTTAATAAGAAAATCATGACTAAATTGCTGAGTGATACCCAAATTCAAGAAGCGATCGCCAAATTGTCGGGCTGGACAGTAAATGGTAAGGAAATTCAGTCGATCAGGAAATTTAAGGATTTTGTAGAGGCGATCGCGTTTGTGAATAAATTAGTCGCACCTGCTGAAGCCGCAGGACACCATCCCGACATTGAAATTTCCTATAACAAGGTGACAATTAGCTTGACAACTCACGATGCAGGAGGTTTAACAGAAAAAGACTTTACCCTGGCTCAGGAAATTTCTACTTTAAATTAAAAAGGTTTCCCACCTCCCAACAGGAGTTTTTGCATCCGGCGACAGAAAGATAGCAGAAAGATTGCAATTTCGCAACTGTGCTGGGCTAGAATCAGGAGTGAGAAAGTCGAGATGCAGAAGTCCAAAGTATAACGGCTGTTCGCCATCCTCCAAGTCATGATCATATTTGAGAAGCAAGAGTTCTTGAACGAGTCTGCTGAGAGAACTGAGCTAATAGAGCAGCTATTAGATATCGGTGCAGCTTTGTCCAGTACCCAGGATTTGCGAGATCTATTAAATCTGATTCTATCAAAGAGTCGAGAGATCACCAGCAGTGATGCGGGCAGCGTGTACTTAGTAGACCATACCGACAACACATCGAAATTACTATTTAAAGTAGCCCAAAACGCATCTCAGCCCAGCCTTTCCTTTAACGAGTTTGCCATACCAATGACACATCAAAGCTTGGCAGGCTACGTAGCTCTGACAGGGGAAAGCTTAAACTTACCAGACGCTTACGATTTACCCCCAGGAGTACCTTATCGGCTCGATACAAATTTTGACCGGGATATATCTTACCGTACTCGCTCAGTCATGGTACTGCCGATGGAAAACCGCCAAGGCGATACCATCGGCGTGATTCAGCTTATTAACCGCAAAATTAGACCCGATGCCGTGCTCACAGATCGGAACACTTTGGAGTTAACACAGCCTTATTCAGAGTGGGAACAGAGGATCGTGCGATCGCTCGCTTCTCAGGCGGCCATATCTATTGAGCGCAATCAACTGCAAGATAGTATAGAACAACTATTTGAAGGCTTTGTCAGAGCATCCGTGCAAGTAATTGAAGCCAGAGACCCCTGCACTTCTGGACATTCAGAACGAGTTGCAGCTTTGACAGTGCGACTGACAGAGGAAGTGAATGCGATCTCAACAGGCCCACTACGCCCCCTTTATTTTAGCGATCGCCAAATTCAAGAAATTCGTTACGCCGCCCTTCTCCATGATTTCGGCAAAGTCGGCGTACCCGAAGCCATCTTAACCAAACAGAAAAAGCTTTACTCAGAACAACTCGACGTCATTCGCAACCGTTTTGCCGTAGCGCACCGGACACTAGAAATGCAGTGCGCTCAATCTAAATTTAGCTACTTAATGCAGAATCCGAGCGATCTCCATCTAGACACAGAAGAGAAATGCTCTCATTGCCAATATCTCCAAGGACTTGATGGAGAATTAGCAGCAGAGGTTTCTCGACTAGCTAGTTACTGGAATGTCCTCCTAGAAGCCAATGAGCCACACATTCTAGCAGAAGAACCCCTCAGCCAACTGCGAGAACTCTCCGACTACAGTTATAGAGATATAGATGGTAAAGTCAAGCCCCTCGTCACCCCAGAAGAAATCGCTCAACTGATGATTCCCAGAGGGAATCTGACACCAGACGAACGCTTAGCGATAGAATCTCATGTCACCCACACCTACGAATTTCTGAAGCGGATTCCTTGGACAAAGGATCTCAAAGATGTACCCAACATTACCTATGGACACCACGAGAAACTAGATGGTAGCGGCTACCCTCGTGGCTTAAGACATATAGAAATTCCAGTTCAGGCTCAGATTATGGCGATCGGAGATATATATGATGCACTTACCGCAGGCGATCGCCCCTACAAACGCGGCTTGCCAACAGAAGTAGCTTTGAAAATTATGCGGCAAGAAGTCGCTCAAAATAAAATCAGCGGCGAGTTGTTGGAACTATTCGAACACCGCCAAGTCTTCACTGTACTGGGACACGCCTTAGAGGTTGAACTTGAAGAATTAGCTTGAACCCTTGTCAAAGTTATGGCAAAAATAGATAATTACTTCAAACTCTAAACCCTCTTAGGCAATCTTGACCAATGCGATCCCCACCCGGAGTCTCCAACGGTCAAGATCGGGTAAACTGAAACCAGCAATTATCCCAAAGCCGAATCCGGGCCCTCAAAACCAGTAGAGAAAAGATAAAAAGAACAAAATCGTATTTTGATCTACTTGCCAAATTGTGTTAACCTATCAACGACTGACAAATTTTTAACGGGCCGCGCACAACGCCTTTAACAGGTAAGCAGAGATTCTGCCAAACCAGGGAGAAGTCCCTAAACGCTAGACGCAGCTCGTTGTAAGACTTAGGATAGCAGACCGCCTTTAGGGGCAAAAGGATTGCGCCCAAGCACCCTATCACTAGGGATACCTAAAGTGAAAGCTTTAGAGAATCCCATTCCCATTTTAGGGGTGGGAATGTTAACAAATAGAAGGCTACAATAGTCTCTCTGTAATCGGTGTGAGGATGAGAGTGAATATGTCTAAATTTTTCTGGAGTTCATTGTTAATCAGCCCAGCTCTGTTGGGAGCAACCCTAGTTGTCTCAGCTAGTGCTATGGCTACCAGCAGCCAACCTAATGCTGAAGCTCTCAAGCTACAAGCTGCACAAACGAAAGCTTCCGAAGTTCAGCTAGAGCCTGTAGCAGTAACCGAGCAAACACCTGTTACCCAGGTTGAAGAAGTTTCCAATGCCTCTGAAGTAAAAACAGAGCCAGCAATTGTAGGGCAAAAACTAGAGACCGCAACCAACGCGATCGCAGCTAACCCTACAGCAGCAGTTACCGATAACTCTGTAACAGAGCAAGCCAGTACACTGCAACTAGAATTGGGTGTACCAGAGCAAATCAGCGCCGCCCCACTGGAAGCACCAGCCCCGGTAGCTGTAGAACAGACACAACCAACTTTAGCAAATTCTGCTGAAGTGTTGGCTCAAACTGCTGCCCCAGAAACTAACAATCCGGCAGCAACATTAGAACAACTTAATCAGTACAGCAGCGAAGGTTCAGCCAACGGCGAAACTCAGGGTCAAGTTACCTCAGTTTCTCAACTTTCTGACGTACAGCCCACAGACTGGGCATTTCAAGCACTGCAATCCTTAGTCGAACGCTACGGTTGTATTGCAGGTTATCCTGACGGTACTTATCGCGGCAACCGGGCAATGACCCGCTACGAATTCGCCGCTGGTTTAAACGCTTGCTTGGAACGAGTCAACGAACTGATCGGTGCTGGCACAGCTAACCTAGTCAGCAGAGAAGACTTGGCAGCTCTCCAACGCTTGCAAGAAGAATTTGCCGCTGAACTGGCTACCCTGCGCGGTCGCGTCGATGCTCTTGAAGCTCGGACTGCCGAACTAGAAGCCAACCAATTCTCTACTACCACCAAACTAACTGGGGAAGCAATTTTCGCTCTCAGCGATGACTTTGGCGGCGGTTTAGGCTTTAGTGCCTTCGGTCGCGATTTTGGTGACGACGACCGAGACTTTGGTTCTGATAACAACGAGGCTGTATTCCAACAGCGCGTTCGCCTCAACTTAAATACCAGCTTCACTGGTAGAGATTTATTGCTGACCAGATTGCAAGTTGGCAACGGTCAGAACTTTAATTTTGGCGCTACCAAAGAAGGCTTACAAACTTGGCAAGCAGTTGGTAACACAGGTAATACTTTTACCCTGGATAGCCTGCTGTACAAATTCCCCGCAACTTCGCGGTTGAATGTCACCATTGCAGCTAACGCTGGTACTTGGGACGATATTATCCCCACTGTCAACCCTTACTTTGAAGACTTTGACGGTGGTAACGGTGCGCTCACATCTTTTGCACAGAGAAACCCAATTTACCGTTTAGGCGGTGGTGCAGGTCTTGGCTTTGACTATGCCTTCGGCGGCAGAGGACTCTTGGGTGGTATCTTTGGCCCAACCTCTTTCTCCTTCGGCTATCTAGCAGCAACAGCGTCTAGCCCCGCTGAGAGCGATGGCTTGTTCGGTGGCGACTATGCAGCGATGGCCCAGCTTACTTTCACACCGGGAAGAAACTTCCAGTTTGCTCTGAGCTACAATCACGGTTATTTCGACCGGGGTAACTTCGGGTTTGATAACGGTTTAGCGAATGGTACTGACTCACTGGGCGGTTTCACGGGTACTGGCGTAGCTAACTCCCTCAATGGTGTAACTGAAGGCTTTTATGAAGGTAATCGCGCTAAGCGAGTTGTCAGTAACTCCTACGGTCTAGAAGCCTCCTTGCGCCTGAACCGCAGGTTTGTACTGGGTGGCTGGGTTGGATATACCGCTGCTCGCGCGATCGGTCTCGGCGATGCCAAAATTTGGAACTACGCTGTCACCTTAGCTTTCCCAGACCTTGGAAAAGAGGGTAACTTGGGCGGTATTGTACTAGGTCGCGAACCTTACCTAGCTAGCTTTGAGGCTCGCGATGGTTTGGATAAAGGCTTCGGCAATGATTCTTCCTACCACATTGAAGGTTTCTACAAGTTCCAGCTAACGGACAATATTTCCGTAACACCAGGTGTCGTGTGGATTACGAACCCCAACCAAAATGATGATAACGATGACATCATTATCGGTACGCTGAGAACAACATTCACGTTCTAATAGGTATGGTGAGCTAAGTATTCCTTCTCATACTCCAAGTTCCATACAGAACCCTGCTTTTGCAGGGTTTTTTTTGCGGTCTTGGCGGTTGCTATAATTGCTAATTGCTAATCGCTAATTGCTAATCGAAAAAATTTCTCCCCATCTCCCCCGCTCCCCTGCTCCCCCGCTCCCCCGCTCCTCTTTTTAATGGTGAATTGGCAGAAATTCGTTAAACCCCAGTGGAGAACCGGGATATAATAAAGTAAGAAGTCAAAATTTAGAAGTCAAAAGTCAGAAAATTATTGAATTTTGACTCTTCTGTTCATAAATCTGGGATTTTAATTCTTTGTATTATGGTAGAACTTTCGTGTAAAAGCGAATATGCAATTCTAGCTCTGCTGGAGCTAGCAGCTCACTACAATGAGGGAGAACCCCTGCAAATTCGCTCTATTGCTTCCCAGCAAAATATCCCCGATCGCTATCTAGAACAACTGTTAGCCACACTCAGGCGTGGGGGTGTTATCCGTAGCCAGCGAGGGGCCAAGGGAGGTTATCTTTTGGCGCGGGAACCCTGGAAAATTACACTTTTAGAAATTCTAAATTGTCTGGAAGGAGCAGACATGGATCGCTCTGAGAACAATAGCACCACTAAAACTTTGGAAAGTGCTGTAGTATTTGAGGTTTGGCAGGAAGCTCGCGAAATAGCTAACTCTGTTTTACAAAAATATACGCTACAGGATCTCACCGAGAGGCTAAATGCTAGGCGGCAGTTAGATATCATGTATTACATCTAGTTAATGGTTAGTGGTTAGTGGTTAGTGGTTAATGGTTAGTTGTTAGTTGTTAATATTTGACAATCAATAACTAGCAACTCATAGCTATGACTAACTAGATAAACAAACTTTCGTGTTCATCGTACTAGCGACTAAAGTCGCTTAATTGGAGAAGAAAGCGATTAAAGTCGCTACTACAAACTTGATAGACGGTGGCATTATTAGTTTATTTATTTTTTCCAACTAACAACTAACAACTAACAGTCAACAATTAACAACCAACAACTAACAAATATTATGCGTATTGCTCGTGACATTACAGAATTAGTCGGTCGCACACCCTTGGTGCAACTAAACCGTATCCCGCAAGCTGAAGGCTGTGTGGCGAGAATTGTCGTGAAATTGGAGAGCATGAACCCTGCATCATCGGTGAAAGACCGGATCGGCGTTAACATGGTGAATGCAGCAGAGCTGGAGGGGTTAATCTCTCCGGGAAAAACGATTTTGGTGGAACCGACATCGGGTAATACGGGAATTGCACTGGCAATGGTAGCGGCGGCTAAAGGCTATCAGTTGATTTTAACTATGCCCGAAACTATGAGTAGCGAACGTAGAGCGATGTTGCGAGCTTACGGGGCGCAATTAGAACTCACGCCAGGGATTGAGGGGATGAGTGGCTGTATTCGCCGGGCTCAGGAGATTGTGGAGACAACGCCGAATGCCTATATGTTACAGCAGTTTCGGAATCCTGCTAACCCCCAAATTCACCGCCAGACAACGGCCTTAGAGATTTGGGAAGATACAGATGGTGAAGTTGATATTTTGGTGGCTGGGGTCGGTACTGGGGGGACGCTGACGGGTGTGGCGGAAGTGATTAAGGAGCGAAAACCTGAGTTTAAGGCGATCGCAGTCGAACCCGCAAATAGCCAAGTTCTGTCTGGTGGAAGGCCTGGGCCTCACAAAATTCAAGGTATTGGTGCTGGTTTCATTCCCCCAGTCTTGAATGTGGACTTGATTGATGAGACTGTGATTGTGACGGACGATGAAGCGATCGCTTATAGTCGTCGCTTAGCCAGAGAAGAAGGACTGCTTTCTGGTATTTCTAGCGGTGCGGCTTTATGCGCCGCCATTTGTGTAGCTAAGCGGCCGGAAAATGAAGGCAAATTAATTGTCATGGTTCAACCTAGCTTTGGCGAACGCTATTTGAGTACGCCTTTGTTCCAAGAATCAGATCTGAGCATAGCAGCTCTGATCGGCTAAGTAGGTTAGGGGCTTTTGGGCAATTAGCGATCGCAAGATTAAGTGCGATCGCTTTCTATTTCTGTGATAACTTACGTAACACCGCCCAGAAAGGCGTTATCTTTACCACCTTTCCGGGCGGCGTTACGGAATTAATTATATTTTTTTGAGGTAAAGCAAGCGTGGGCGCTACTACTAACCACTACAAAACCCTAAATATCAACCCAACAGCAACTCAAGCTGAAATTAAGCAAGCCTATCGCCGTTTGGTGAAGGTATTACATCCCGATAGCAACAAGGAAACAGCAGGTCACGAGCAAATAATTCGCCTAAATGCAGCTTATGAAGTGTTAGGCGATCCTCAGCGGCGACATTATTACGATCGAGAACTTTCAGAAAAACCTCAACAGCCAAAGCCAGACATTCGCCATAACTATCGCAAAAAAGAAACTGGACAGGATGCCGATGAGCAAATAGAACAATGGCTCAAAAAAGTTTATAAACCAGTTAATAGAATGCTTACCCACATTCTTACTCCTCTAAAGAAGGAAATAGAGAAATTATCAGCAGATCCTTTTGACGACGAACTTTTAGGAGCATTTCAAATTTATTTAGACACCTCTCGCGACTTTCTTAAAAAGGCTTATAGTCTTTTTCGTTCTCTGCCAAATCCGCCTAATTTAGCAGGAGTTGCTGCTCAGTTTTATTATTGTCTCAATCACGTTTCAGATGGAATCGAAGATTTAGAAATGTTCGCGCTTAACTATGACGATCGCTACTTGCATACAGGTCAAGAGCTCTTTAAAATAGCGGGTAGATTGCGACGGGAGGCACAAGCTACTCTTAAAGAGATTTTGTAAGTAAATCCACCTACTTAAACAGAAGATACCGATGGCTAAAAAGTTAGCTGTATAAGCGTTCTTCCTTCTCTCCTAGATAACTAAATCCTTCTTCCTTCTCTCCTAGATAACTAAATCCTTCTTCCTTCTTCTTATTAAATCCCAAATAAAGTTTGAATTCGCTTACGTATTCTAATAAAAGGTGTTTGCTCTGAGGAACTTTCATCGAATAATCCCAAAGCTTGCAATGCTTGTTTGCGTTCCGATAATTTTTTAGCAATTTGGTCTGCTAAACTTGGTTGCTCTACTAAAAGTTTTTGCAAGTCATGACGCTCTACAACAAACAAAATTGAATCTTCCATAGCTCTAACCGTCGCTGAACGAGGAGTTCCTAAAAGCAAAGATATCTCGCCAAAAAACTCGCCTTCATGAATAGTAGCAATATATTTATCAGCACGTTGAGAAAGCACTTCTACCGTACCGGAAAGAATAATATAAAAAGAATCACCGGGATCGTTTTCCTGACATATAGTTTGTCCTGCGGGAAACAGTTGTCTATAGCCATATTCAATTAATTGTCGTAGTTCCAAATCTGTACACTGCTCAAAGTAAGCTACTCGCCGTAATAAATCTCGTAGATTCCAATGATTTAGCGATTTTGAACCTGGTTTCTTTTGCTCGGAAATAGAGCTATTTTGTGCGAATGCTATACCATCAGTAATTTCAGTTTCGCTATGGCTATAACGAAATAATTTATTTAAATCTTGCGGATTTCTCAACCACAAATCTTGCTGAGGAAATGGGATTTCAATACCTCGGTTACGCAACTCATGTTCTATCAAAAAATTCAAAGCACTTTTAATCTGATCGCTTTCTTGGGGGTGGTCAATCCAAACTAAAAGTTCAAAGTTTAAAGCACTATCTCCAAACTTTTGGAACCATACTTTGGGAGAGGGATGAGATAAAACATTTGGTTCCATGCGGGCCGCAACTAATAAAACTTCTGTGACCAATAATGGATCGGTTCCGTAAGCAACTCCTACGGGAACGCGAATGCGGCATTTAGGATCTTTATAACTCCAGTTAATAATATTATTTTCAACAAATTTGATGTTGGGTACAATGACAAAAAGACCGTCGATTGTTCTGATGATTGTAGAGCGGATGGAAATATTTTCTACTGTTCCTAATAGGTTATCAATTTCAACAAAGTCTCCAACTCTAATCTGATGTTCAAAAAGTAGTGTGATTCCACTGATAAAATTGCTGGCTAGATTCTGCAATCCGAAGCCGAAGCCAATGCCTACAACTCCAGCTATGACAGTGAGGGATTTGAGGTTAATACCTTCACTTTGTAGAACAATTATTAAACCACAACCGGCTAGTATATAACTACTCAAGGCGGCGATCGCTTCTCTGCTACCCCGGTCTAATTTCATGCGAACTAGCAGTCCTCGCTTAATCCACTCGCTAAGAACACGAGAAACAATAAGCACTCCTAAAACTAAAAATAATAATTCGACTATTGAACTCAGTGATAGATGTTTATCTCCTAGATAAAACAACGGAGTTGTAAAGATTTTTTCGAGATTTTTAACCATTTTCTATGTTCTACTAAAATCCTAATTTATTAATAATTGGTAATCGATAAATTATTCAGGACTTACGCACGAAATACCAAAAACTTAGTTTTGAGATTACGTCCCTACGATCGCAACAGAATTATGTTATCCGCGTGTAAGTCCTATTCTTGAAGAAGAAATTTGGCTCCTCACTTCTGATTACTGCGATCGAATTCCCTGATAATTGTGCCAGAACCGCACCTGCAATCGCTGTGAGCGTCCTTACTACTTTGGAAATACTGCGATCTCCACTCAAGTCATGTACTACAATGCAAGAGCGATCGCCCTAAATCCCGATTAAGGATGAAACTATCCTTAAAAAGGTGTAAACTTGTTTACAGAACTTAACAATATAATACCCCACTGGTTTATGCAATGCGTTATAAATAGGCGGGCACAATTTTCAGCGAGTCACCGCTACTGGTTGCCAGAATTGAGTGCAGCCGAAAACAGCGATCGCTTTGGCCCCACAGCACGCGCACCGGGACATGGGCACAATTACGTCCTATACGTTTCGATGATAGGCGAACTCGATAGCTACGGCATGGTGCTCAACTTGTCAAATGTCAAGCACGTCATCAAGCGGGAAGTCACCAATCATCTCGACTTTTCCTATCTCAACCAAGCTTGGCCAGAGTTTGAGCAAACTTTGCCAACCACCGAAAACATTGCTAGGGTAATTTGGCAGCGCCTCGCACCGCACTTACCTTTGACTCGTATTCAACTGTTTGAACACCCCGAACTTTGGGCAGATTATTTAGGAAACGGAATGGAAGCTTATCTGACTATCAGCACCCACTTTAGCGCCGCTCATAGACTCGCTCATCCCAAACTTAGCTATGAGGAAAACTGCGAGATTTATGGTAAGTGTGCTCGCCCTAATGGTCACGGTCACAATTATCACTTAGAAGTAACCGTCAAAGGCGAAATGGACGAACGCACGGGTATGATTGTTGACTTGGGAGCTTTACAAAAGGCGATTGACGAGTATGTACTCGATCCGTTGGATCACACCTTTTTAAACAAAGATATAGCTTATTTTGCTGAGGTTGTACCGACGGCGGAGAATATTGCGATTTATATTCGGGAGTTGTTGCGATCGCCCATCCGCGAGTTAGGAGCACAGCTATATAAAATCAAGCTGATTGAGAGCCCGAACAATTCTTGTGAAGTTTACTGTACTGAGTCAGAGTCAGAGTCAGAGGCGGCTACAATTCAAGAGCGCGAGCCTGTTTTGGCACCCCTGTATAAGTAGTCGGACATAAATAAACGCAACCATGTCATTGCGAACGGAACGATAGTGAAGTGAAGCATAAGCGCTACGCGCAGGCTTCGCCAACGCAGGGGTTTGGGATTGCTTCGCTGGGCTCGCAATGACATTATTTATTTTTGTCCAACTACTTAATTGCTAATTGCTAATTGCTAATTGCTAATTGCTAATTGCTAATTACCCATCTTCCCAATCTTCCCCATCCTCCCCATCCTCCCCATCTTCCCCCTCTTCCCCATCTTCCTCATCTTCCCTAGCCCCTAGCCCCTAGCCCCTAGCCCCTTCTTCCCCTAGCCCCTAACCGCTAAAAGCGGTTGCTATATTTTCCCAGTTGTCCTGAAGAGCTATAAGAGCTACGTATTTTGGAGTTAGCACCCACCCATTTTCTTACAATCATTGCGGCAAACCCTAACAGGATGGGGATGGGGAGCGAAAGCTGTTACCTAAATTAGCGCGATCGCGAGGGTGCGTTGCTGCCAAGTACTACTTTCTCACAAGTGAGTTAAGGTTTATGCAGTTCAAGAAAGTGGCTCTTTTGACTCTGGCTGCCCTCGCATCCCAGAATTTAACTGGCGAAGGCAGCAGCTTTGCTAACTCTCCAATCTCTAATCCCGATACGCCCCAAGGGAACTACAAAGCCGATCGCGCTGGCGATACCGCACCTGTACCAATTCAATCTGTTAGCGCTCCTGAAACCCTGGCCAGCGAACAATTTACTGCTGGAAATGGGAGACTAGAAGCTTCGGAGGGATGGCTAATGGCTGCTCAACCTGAGTTTTCTGTAACAGCAAAATCGGTGGCAATGGCGAATGTAGGCATGGCGACAGTACCAAGTCAGGATGCGATCGCGACGGCGCTTAAAGAAACTTGGCTGGCAAAACTGGTAGAATTAAGTGCCGATCGCAGTCCCCAAGTCCGCGAGGCGATCGATGCGATCGCTCTCCGCACTAATACCGATCCTCAGTCTGAAGGCGCTTTTAACAATACCGTCACTCTTCTCAATGCTTTATTAATTGTTTCCACTCTCTTACCTGGTGTAACAATTGCTTTCTTTTGGCTAGTGCGAAGACTGGTAGTCAGAGAGTTAATTGCCGATGCGAATAAGCGGCTTAGAGGCATTGGAGTAATGGAATCAGAGTTGAAGACTTCTAGCCAACTTTCTCAAAGATTAAAAGAAGAATTAGAAGCCCAAATGAGTGCGGCTAAACAGTCTGTTGAATTTATAGCCAGAGAAGCTGAACTTTCAAGGTCTTCTATTGACCAAATTGAAACCCTAAAATCGCAGTTTTTAATGCACTTGCAGGTTTTGCTGACAGAAGTTTATCAAACCAAAGCACAAACTATGCAAGAACTGACTCAGATTCCGGCTGCGGCGAGGCAGGAAGCTATCAAATCAGAATCTCAGTTAGAGGCTAATAATTCCAGATCGAACGTTGTTCCCTTCCAAAAACCCCAAGAAAGTTTAATTGCTGACGATTACGTAAAACAAGGAGAAGCGCTTTATTTAGAAGGTCGTTATCAGGAAGCCCTGGTAAGTTTTGAGAAGGCAATTTTAATGAATGCCGACATAGATGAAGCTTGGTATAACCGAGGAAACGTATTAGTAAAAGTGCAGCGATTGGAAGAAGCGATCGCCTGTTACGATCAGGCAATCGGACTCAATCGCGAGTATTACGAAGCCTGGTACAATCGTGGTAACGTTTTAATGAGATTACAGCGCTACGAAGAAGCTGCTGCGGCCTACGACCAAGCGATCGCCCTCAAACCAGAAGAATACGGCCCTTGGCACAACCGCGCCGCCGCAATGGGAAGATTGCAGCGTTATCAAGAGGCGATCGCCTCCTACGAAAAAGCCCTGAGTATTAAATCCGACGATCCCGAAGTGTGGCACAGCAGAGCCGCCATGCTAGGGAAATTGCAGCGCTACGCAGAAGCCGTCGCCTCCTACGATCAAGCCCTAACTATCAGAGCTGACAGGTACGAGACTTGGTACAATCGAGGTAATATGCTGTGGAGATTGCAGCGCTACAGCGACGCGATCGCCTCCTACGACAAAGCGATCGCCCTCAACGCCGATAAATACGAAGTTTGGTACAATCGCGGTGCAGTCTTAGGGAAATTGCAGCAATACGAAGAAGCGATCGCCTCATACGATCGCGCGATCGCGCTCCAGCCAAACGATCACGAAATTTGGCACAACCGAGGCGTAGCTTTCGGGAGACTATCAGAGTACGTAGAAGCGATCGCATCTTACGAACAAGCTATAGCCATTCAGCCTCAATGCTACGAAGCTTGGTTTGGCAAAGGCGAAACCTTCGCAAAATTGCAGGAATATGAAGAAGCGATCGCAGCTTACGATAGAGCGATCGCCATCAAACCCGAATCCTACGACGCTTGGCGACACAGAGGTACAGCCTTCTCAGAACTAAAACAGTACGAAGAAGCAATGATTTGCTACGACAAAGCGATCGCCATCAAGCCAGATAACGCCCAAGCTTGGCGCGATCGAGGAGCCCTACTATCAGAATTAAAACAGGATTCAGAAGCAGTAGCATCCTTGAGCCAAGCCATTTCTATCCAACAAAATTCAGCCAGAAACCCCGATAATTCTGTACAACAAAACAGTAGCACTGAATCTCGATCAGCAGTTTCAATGTAATTTTTTTGAGGGGCTAGGGGCTAGGGGCTAGGGGCTAGGGGAATAAGGGAATAAGGGAATAAGGGCAGAGAATCTATGGGGTAGGAAATCATAACGTCCTAACTGCCAAGAAGGTTACTATAACAGTTATCAGTTACAAGATTGCAGGCTAATTGCTAATTGGTAATTGTTAATTGCTAATTGTTAATTAAATAGCACCTACCAATCCTGCTTAAATATCGCCCTTATTTCTTAGTCCGCGTAGGCGGACTTTGTTTGTATAGTAGCGGTTTCAACCGCCAAACAACTACTCACTTACAATCCTCTTTCCTACTTACCTTAGTCTAATTTAGCTTCAGCTTTTACGTAATTCTACTTAAAAGTTCCACAGGAAAATTCAGACGATCTTCATGATAATCTCTTTCCCCAATTCAACCTTACTACCCTTCCCATCTTTGAAAAAAGCAACTAATTCAGGAACCTTTTCGACACCATTACTTCTAAAGTAGAAATGGAACAAATAATTCCAGAGAATCTTAATTTAAGCTCAAGACATTTTCCCAGATAAATCTCTACAGGTGCTTCTACCAAAGGCACAAATAACTAACCTGTGGAGTTCACAAAATGCCCAATATAAATGGTACTCTCGGCCCGGATGTTCTTCCTGGAAATCTATCTGACGGTAGGACAATTTCTCTAATTGAATTAATCGGTGACGACACCCTTAACGGCCTTGACGGCAACGACGTTCTCAATGCCATAGATGGAAATGACCTAATCTTTGCCGGCCCCGGCAATGACATTGGTAACGGCAACGACGGTAGCGATACAGTCTATGGCGGTAAAGACGATGACCAAGTTTACGGCGGTAAAGGCACTGACTTAGTTAGGGGCGACATCGGTAACGATAGCGTCTTTGGCAACGACGGCAACGACACCATCTTCGGTGGCAAAGACAATGACACGATGTACGGGGGCAAAAACAACGACCAACTACTAGGCGACCTTGGGGATGATATCCTCTACGGCGACCTCGGTTCCGATACAATGAGCGGCGGTGGCGGCAGCGATATTTTCGGGATCGGGCGGGTGGGCGATGGTAAACCAACTGCTACAACTGGCGGCCCAACTGTCTCCGATGCCGACGTAATCACGGATTTTCGCACCAACGGCAACGATATTATTCAGTTGTTCGGCGGCTTGCAATTTAGCGATCTCCAGTTCATTGATGGTACAGGCTTTAACGGCATTAGCATCGGCAACACCCTAGTTCGCGATGTAGGAACTGGCGAGTATTTAGTCAATATGGTAGGTTTTACCGCTGCTCAATTGAGCGCGAATCCTGCCTGGTTCCAGTCCGTCGGAACGCCTACACCAACCCCAACACCAACTCCGACCCCTACGGGGACTTCTGGCCCTGGCATTTTGAACTTCGGTCAGCCTACTTACAGCGGTACAGAAGGCAGCACCGTTAGCGTTGGTGTTTTCCGTACCGGTGGCAGCCAAGGCGCAATATCGGTTAACTATACCGTTGCTCCGGGGGGAAGCAATAATCAAGCCAGCCTGAATGACTTCACAGTTGCCCAACCTCTGACAGTTAATTTCGCTAACGGACAAACTTCCGCCCAAATCAGCTTTAATCTTACGGCTGATGGTATAGCTGAAGGAACTGAAACAGCGATTCTGCAACTTCAGGCCCCAACTGGTGGCGCAACCCTGGGTACTTTGCCTGCATCCAACCTAGTTATTTCCGACCAGGCAACTACAGTTAGCCCGACACCTACACCTACGCCGGGAACCACTGCTTCAAGTATTTTCAGCTTTAGTACCAGTAATTACTCTACTCCCGAAGGTACTGCCGGTACGGTGACAGTTTTGCGAACGGGAGATACTGCGAGTGCTGCAACTATTGGCTACGGTACTGTTGACGGTTCGGCTTCTTCTCCTGCGGACTATACCCCAACTACGGGTACGCTAAACTTTGCGGCCGGTCAAACTAGCGCAACTTTCAGTATCCCGACTATAACTGATGCGCTTAGTGAAGGCTCTGAGACGGTAAATGTCTTCCTGAACAATGGCAATGTCGGTACTGTCAATCCCGCAACGCTGACGATTTTTGATGGTGGAACGGGGGTAACTCCAACTCCTCCGACTCCAACTCCAACTCCAACCAGCGTTTTCCAGTTCGATCAGACTAATTACACTGTGAATGAAGGTGGCCAAGCAACGATTACGGTGACTCGCACTGGCGGTACTGCGGCGGCTACGATTAATTACGCCACTGTTGATGGTTCGGCTAGTTCTAGTGGAACTGCACCTGACTACACGGTTGCAGCGGGTTCTCTGAACTTTGCGGCTGGACAAAATAGCGCCAGCTTCACAGTTCCAGCCTTGACTGATACCTTGACTGAAGGTGCGGAAACTGTGAACTTGGTGCTCAGTGGGGGTACTGTAGGCAGCAATCCGTCTATCTTGACAATTAATAATGTTGCGTCAACGGGAACGACACCGACTCCGACTCCGACACCGACACCGACTCCAACAACATCAACTACTGGCCCTAGTGTGTTCTTCTTTAGTGCCGCTACTTACAGTGGTAATGAAGGTAGCACTGCTAACGTCACAATTAATCGTTCTGGCGATTTGACAAAGGCAGCAACAATTCTATTCAGCACTGCTGATGGTTCGGCTACAGCTTCTCAGCCTGATTACGTTGGTATCAGCACTGTCTCAGTGAACTTTGCCGCTGGTCAAGCTAGTGCGACGGTTGGTGTGCCGATCATCAATGATACTGTGCCAGAGTTGACTGAGACTGTCAACTTATTCCTCAGCGGTGGTTCTATTGCTAGTCCTTCAGCAGCGGTTCTATCAATTCTAGACAGCAGCGGTGGGGCAAGTAATGGATTCTTTTACGGTACGTCTGTTTCGCCTACGACTGACGGTGGTACTGGAAGCTTTACAATTAATCGGCCAAGCGGTGTGGGTACAGCATCAATTGACTTTTTGATTGCAGCACCGGGTGGTGGTCAACCTGTGTACCTCACTGACTACTCTGTTTCCGGCACTTTCCTCCCTAACTCCAGTAATAACGGTGGTACTGTGAATTTTGCTAATGGTCAAACCAGCGTTACCCTTTCATTGATTGATATTGTAGGTGGTACTGCTGGTACTGTGAACTTAGGTTTCGGCGCTGGTACTATCGGTAATCCAGCATCAACCTCAATTACTATACTCTAAGACTGTTAGTAGTTTACTTTTCTTGTTCTAGTGTGTTTTCTTTCCAGATTTGGTTTATATGCCACCTCGTTTGGGGTGGTTTTTTATTATTGAAAACTCTCTCAGACTCCACATGGAAACGACGAAAGGATGATTTGATCGGGGGAGATATTCCCGCATCTCCCCTAAGTTTGGGTGAGAATAATACAAAGCTAGGGAATTAGATTACATTCAAACATTTTATTGGCAATTGGCCCCGCAACTCGATTGATAAATTGCTGACGCATCTCAGGATTTTTCTGTAACATTTCCAGAGCTTTTGCCTCAAGATCGGCTTTTTTCCCCGCCTCAGTTTGTGCAGCAGGTGCAGACTGAGACTGAGGTTGCATCTGGGCGACTTCTTCGCAGGAAGCTTTTTGGTATTTTTCAATAGCGAGATTGGCGGCTATATCCAACAATGCTTCCTTGGGTGTGTTTGCACAGGAACTTACAACTATTGCCATAGAACTTAAAGCGCCTAGAAACAATAGATGAGATTTTTTCATGAATTTCTCCTCTCTAGGGAATGAATTTGCACTCGAACATCTTATTGGCAATTGGCCCCGCAACTCGGTTGATAAATTTCTTCCGCATCTCAGGATTCTGCCGCAACATTTCAACTGCCTTAGCCTGGAGAACTGCTTCTGGTGTCCCGGAAGTTGAGGAACTCCTGTTAGCCTGGGGTTTCATTTTTGCTAACTCTTGACAGGAAGTGCTTTGGTATTTTTTGATGACGAAATTGGATACAATATCTAGCAAGGCTTCTGGATCTGGCAATGCAACTTTCTCACTGGGTAAGGAGGGTTTCTGACTGGGTTTTGGGCTGGTGGGGGGTGCAGATTTCTGAGGCGGAGGTGGAAGGGGAGGTACTGGTTGTAGTAAAGCCTTGCCACTAATTCCTATAACCATGACGATGGAAGTTAGAGTCGCTAGAAACAGATGTGATTTTTTCATGACTTGGTAACGAGAGATTTTTTTTAATTTATCACATAATTGCAATCTAGATCATAATTTTATCTATTGCCTGTTGTACTTTATAAATACAATAGATTGAATATTACATGAAAAAATGGTAAAGTTATGCCAAATGCTGAAAAAGGAGAATAGTTATGTCTGTTCAGATGCAAAGACGGCTGTTCACAGTACAAGAATATCACCTAATGGGTGAGGCTGGTATTTTTGGTAATAATGAACGGGTGGAACTCATAGAAGGAGAAATTATTCAAATGGCAGCAATTGGTAAGCGTCATGCCGCCCGTGTCGATCGCCTTGCAAATTTCTTTTACGAACGAGTACAAAGACGTGCTATTGTCCGGGTACAAAATCCGATTTGTCTTGATGATAAATCTGAACCACAACCTGATATTGCTTTAGTACAACCTCGTGCTGATTTTTATGAATCAGCTTTGCCAAATAGTGAAAATATTTTGCTTTTGGTAGAAGTTGCTGATAGTACTGTTGATTACGATCGCGATGTGAAAGTACCTAACTATGCTCGTTCTGGGATTCAGGAAATTTGGCTATGGGATTTAGAGGCTAATTGTCTAGAAGTTTACCGTTTGCCTACGGCTAATGGCTATAGTTCAATCCAAAAATTTGAAGGAGGAGAAATATTTTTACCATTTGCTTTTCCTGATTTTGAAGTGAGTGTTGATTTGATATTGAGTTAGGAATATTAGCCAGTTAGTAGGTTAAATATTACTGGCAATAATGGTAAAATAATATTAAATACTGAAACAGGAGAATAATTATGTCTGTTCAGATGCAAAAACGGCTATTCACAGTGCAGGAATATCACCTAATGATTGAGGCTGGTGTTTTTGCGAATAATGACCGAGTAGAATTAATAGAAGGGGAGATTATTGAAATGGCTGCAATTGGAACTCGTCATGCGACTTGTGTACGGCGACTGATTCGCCGTTTTAGCGTGATTCCAGAAGAAGCAGCTATTTTGGATGTTCAAGACCCAATTCAATTGACAGAAAGAACTGAACCTCAGCCAGATTTAGTATTACTACAACCTCGTGCTGATTACTACGCTACAGCACATCCAATGCCATCAGAAGTATTGCTTTTGGTAGAGGTTTCTGATAGCACTATTGATTACGATCGCGATGTGAAAGTACCTAACTATGCTCGTTCTGGGATTCGCGAAATTTGGCTGTGGGATCTTGAGGCTAATTGTTTAGAAGTTTACCGCGAACCGATGGCAAATGGTTATGGTTTAATGCAAAGGTTTGAGCGAGGAGAAATAGTTTCACCGCTGGCTTTTTCTGATTTTGAAGTGAGTGTTGATTGGATATTGGGTTAAAATGATTCCTTGTCTGACTATAATTGTCTGCACGAGTTATTAGAGCAGACTTTCAAGCCTACAGTAATTGAGATCGGTTACAGGAAATTACTAACTTGACAAGATGAGTTGACAATTAGCGTGATAGCTAGTTTACTAAATTAAAATTACTCAATTATAGCCAAAGGATTGACAGAGATGTTCAGCGATAAAGATAAATCAATTGTAGCTTTATTTTCAGGTTGTGGAGGGCTAGATTTAGGCTTTTCTCAAGCTGGCTTTAATGTCATCTGGGCTTCAGAGTATGATAAAGATATCTGGGAAACCTACGAAAATAACCACCCGGATACATTTCTTGACAAGCGCGATATTCGAGCAATTTCTTCAGCAGAAATACCTGACTGTACGGGAATTATTGGCGGGTCGCCTTGTCAAAGTTGGAGTGAGGCGGGAATGCAACGAGGTATCGATGATTATCGCGGTAAGTTATTTTTAGATTACGTCCGTATTCTTAAAGAGAAACAACCTTTATTTTTTGTGGCGGAAAATGTTTCTGGGATGCTACACACTAAACACAAGTTGGCATTTGGTAATATTTTAGCGGCTTTTGAAGAAGCTGGCTATGTCATCGCTTACAAGTTGCTGAATGCCATGTACTATAATGTGCCTCAAGACCGGAAAAGAGTGATTTTTGTTGGCTATCACTTAAGTTTGAAAAGGCGTTTCAATTTTGATTGGGTGGGGAAATCGCGACGCATTCTTACCCTAAAAGATGCCATAGGTGATTTGCAAGAATCGGTAATTCCTGCTTTATCGCCTAACAAAACAAATGGCAATGATTGCTTGGTACCTAACCATGAATACATGACAGGAGGTTTTTCAAGTATGTATATGTCGCGCAACCGAGTTCGCTGTTGGAATGAACCATCTTTTACTATTCAAGCAGGTGGTCGCCATGCGCCAATTCACCCGCAAGCAAATAAGATGATTCGGGTAGGAAAAGATGAATGGATATTTGATGTTAATTCCCGGCAATCTTACAGAAGATTATCGGTTAGGGAGTGTGCTAGAATTCAAACATTCCCTGACGATTTCATTTTTTACTATCAGAACTTAGCTGCTGGTTATAAAATGATTGGGAATGCGGTTCCTGTTAATTTTAGTTATGCTGTGGCACAGGCTATTTACGAGGATTTATTTAATGAGAAGCAGGAGTCAAAAGAGAGGGAGGAATGTAGTACCTATATTTAAGCTCTTCCTTAAAGATTTTGCCTAAGACTGCTCTCCATAATGGCTTTTATCTAGTCTTGTACTTAGCATAACTCTCGAACTCAGCTTAGAAACGCGATCGCATCTCGCTATCTCCTCATCTATCTCTCAATATTAAGATTTCCTTATTAGCTCTCATCGACAGTGCAATCAGTGATATAATTAACAACTTAAGCTAGGGGTGCCTGGATATCCAGGCTGAGAAACACCCTTAGAACCTGAGTCTGGGTAATACCAGCGGAGGGAAGCTGTTTATCGAGGAAATAGAATATGCGTAGCGAATGGATCGCCAAACGGCAGGGGCATAGTAATGTTAGTCAAATGCACTATGCTCGTCAAGGTGTAATTACTGAAGAAATGCAGTATGTTGCCAATCGGGAAAATCTCCCGCCGGAGTTGATCCGTGAAGAAGTGGCGCGGGGAAGAATGATTATTCCTGCTAACATTAATCACACCAATTTAGAACCGATGGCGATTGGTATTGCCTCGAAGTGCAAGGTCAATGCTAATATCGGTGCTTCTCCCAATTCTTCCAATCTTCAAGAAGAAGTTGATAAGCTAAATTTAGCGGTCAAATATGGTGCTGATACTGTCATGGATTTGTCCACTGGCGGCGGCAATTTGGACGAAATTCGCACGGCAATTATCAAAGCTTCGCCTGTTCCTATCGGTACCGTTCCTGTCTATCAAGCACTAGAAAGCGTACACGGGACAATTGAAAATCTGACGGCAGATGACTTTCTGCATATCATCGAAAAACACGCTCAGCAAGGAGTAGATTACCAAACTATTCACGCCGGAATTTTGATTGAGCATTTGCCATTGGTGAGAAATCGACTTACAGGTATTGTTTCTCGCGGCGGTGGTATTTTAGCTCGTTGGATGTTACATCATCACAAGCAAAATCCGCTTTATACTCACTTCAATGAAATCATTGAAATCTTTAAGAAATACGATGTTTCTTTTAGTTTAGGTGATTCCCTCCGTCCTGGTTGCACTCACGATGCTTCTGATGAAGCTCAATTAGCTGAACTCAAAACTTTGGGGAATTTAACTCGCAAAGCTTGGGAACATGATGTACAGGTGATGGTAGAAGGCCCTGGTCACGTACCGATGGATCAAATTGAGTTTAATGTTAAGAAACAGATGGAAGAGTGTTCGGAAGCACCTTTCTATGTTTTGGGGCCTTTGGTGACAGATATTGCACCGGGATATGACCACATTACCTCTGCAATTGGTGCGGCAATGGCGGGTTGGTATGGTACGGCGATGTTGTGCTATGTAACACCGAAGGAACATTTGGGTTTACCGAATGCTGAGGATGTTAGAAATGGGTTAATTGCTTATAAGATAGCGGCCCATGCAGCGGATATTGCCCGTCATCGACATGGTGCTCGCGACAGGGATGATGAACTCTCGAAGGCGCGTTACAATTTTGATTGGAATCGTCAATTTGAGCTATCGTTAGACCCTGAACGCGCACGGGAATATCACGATGAAACTTTGCCGGCAGATATCTATAAAACTGCTGAATTCTGTTCGATGTGCGGGCCTAAGTTTTGTCCGATGCAGACTAAGGTTGATGCTGATGCTTTGACGGAATTGGAGAAGTTTTTAGCTAGGGAACCTGTAGCTAAGTAGTTAAGTGGGTGGATGGGTTTATCTGTCCACCCTATTTTAAGGAGTAAGCACGGGGGTACTACCATACAAATTGTTAAAGCTACAAAAGATTGCCAAATTAAGATAAAATTATTATAGGAAAATCACAAAATCCTAATCCGATTAAATTCCTCCAAATTAGCCATGTCGGATCTAATCGCTCTTGACCCCAATCAATACCCCGATACTAGCCAACTCGTACAAGAAGACGATACTCCCTTGGATAGTTTCATTAATGAAAAACAACAGCGACTGCTTACAGAAGTTCTCTCTGGCTATGAGTTAAATGATGGTATACCTTTTATTGTCGCTGCCAATGTGGGGATTTTCCGTACTGTCCGCCATCCGGCTATAGTTCCTGATATATTCCTCAGTTTAAATGTAACTGTTGTCGATACTTGGGAGAGGCGAGATGTGCGTTCCTATTTACTATGGGAATTTGGCAAACCTCCAGAAATTGTAATTGAAATTGTTTCTCCGACTCCGGGGAATGAGTTGGGTAGCAAATTCACTGATTATGCCCTGATGGGTGTAATGTATTATATCGTGTACGATCCTCTGGGTGAATTGAGCGATCGCCCTTTACAAATGTTTCAATTACAAGGGGGGCGTTATGTGCCCAAAACTGATACTTGGTTTCCCTTAGTTGGTTTAGGTTTAACCCTCTGGCAAGGTGTCTTTGAAAGTGTTAATGATACTTGGTTAAGATGGTGTGATGCAGAGGGAAATGTTATTCCTACTGTGGAGGAATTAGCGGCGAGACTATCTCAAACTCAGTCACAATTATCTCAAACTCAATCAGAGTTAACTGCGGCTCAAAATCAGACAAAACAAGCTTTATTACAAGGGATTCAGTTAGGTTTACAGCTTAAGTTTGGGAGTTCAGGTTTAGAGATTTTTGGAGAAATTTCTGCTATTGATGACCTGAATTTGCTACAAAGTATTACTTCTAGCTTGTTAACCGTTGAGGGGTTAGAGGAATTACGACAAATTTATTTGTCATAATAATTTACAGTTTTCGGTAATTCCTAAGTTTTGGGGCGGGCACGGGGGTACCGCCCCTACGTTATCAATGATATAATAAACTAACAATATTATTGCTACTACGCATTCTTCACAATTCCTCAGACTGATTAGCACTAAAACCTTAGAATTAGTCTCATTAATCTATCGGTTAGAAAATCGAATTAATACTTGGATACAAGAAAATTACTGAGATTATATAGTTGCGGTTAAATTCTAGGAACTATCAACTTTCAGAGTCGCTAGGCCTAACATTAGAGGAAGTTAAGCAGATTAACTCCGAGGAGTGAACTAGCTATAATTATAATAGAGTAAACAATATTACTTCCCTACCAATGAGATAATAAACAATGACAATAACCGAATTAAAAATCGATCTTGCTTCCTTAACGATCGCAGATAAAGCAGCAGCTATAGAATTTTTACTTCAAACCGTAAGCAGCGGTTCGCTAGGCATTAAAAAAACTCCTGGCGTTTGTGGTGGTGATGCTTGTATTGGCAATACTCGCATACCCGTTTGGGTACTTGTCGGGTATCGTCGTCTCGGATGCAGCGATGCTGAACTTTTAAAGTGCTATCCACATTTAGCTGCGGCTGACTTGGTAAATGCTTGGGCTTATGCTGATGCTTACCCAGAAGAAATTGAAACAGCAATCAGAGAAAATGAGGAAGCATAAAACATGGCACGACTTTATGCAGACGAACAGTACCCACTGCCAGTAGTTGAGTTTCTTTGACCTTTGGGTCACGATATATTAACAGTTCAAGAAGCTGGAAACGCAGGATTAGGAATTCCTGATGAGGAGGTATTGGCTTTTGCTGTGAGTAATCAGCGAGCAGTTTTGACTCTTAATCGAGGGGATTTCATTCGACTACATCGCTCACAACCTAACCATGCTGGTATTATCATTTGTACTCAAGATAACAACTGGGAAAGACAGGCGACGCGAATTAATGAGGCTATTTCTACGGAAGAAATATTGACGGGGAAATTGATTCGAGTTAACCGTCCGCCGCAGTAAAAAAACGATCGCTTTGCCGATTGCTACAAATCTACACAATATTTTAGAACTTCATCCAACCTGAATTCGCCCCCATCCTCCCATCCCTCATCTCCCCATCCCCCCATCTCCCTTCCCCAGTCGCCAGCTCCTAGTCCCAAACCTGTGTTAGTATCGGTAAAATATTCTCTCTAACAATCAACGATGGGCAATGTTCTGGTGCTGAACGCCTCTTACGAACCCCTCAACATCACCAGTTGGAGAAGGGCTGTTGTTTTGTTGCTCAAAGGGAAAGCAGAGCAGATAGAGCATAATGGGAAATATATCTCACCCGGTTTTCCCTTGCCAACTGTCATCCGCTTACGCCACTATGTTCGGGTTCCTTACAAAGATATTCCACTCACCCGCCGAAACATATTGCACCGAGATGGTCACTCGTGTCAATATTGTGGTTATACGGGGGATGATTTAACGCTCGACCATGTAGTTCCGCGATCGCGAGGCGGCGTGGATAGTTGGGAAAACCTCGTGAGTGCTTGCGTGCGCTGTAACGTTAAAAAAGGCTGTCGAACTCCCAAAGAGGCGAGTATGAGCCTGCGGTATCCTCCTCGCAAACCTTACAGTGGTCTATACTTTGAAGTGACTAAGCACGTTAAGAGTGGGATGCACCAAGAATGGCAAAAATATGTAATTGGACTTTGAAACCCCTGAGCACGCAAGCGCGGGGGTTTTGTATAACTAGGGGCTAGGGGCTAGGGGCTAGGGGCTAGGGAAGAAGGGGCTACGATGCTTCGATACTCAGGGCTAGGGAAAGAAGGGGAAAGGGAAGAAGAAGGAGTTAGTAATGCCAATAGTTTTTTTGAATGCTAAGAAATGACCGCTGCCTGCGGCTGGCTTCGCCTACGTACTTTTACTAATTTAGTAAGTTATGTCTAGTAACGATGATGCTAGTTCTGGGGATGGTACTAGCGAAATTGTACCGGAGTTAAAGCGCGTCCGTTCTACGGATGGCGTTAATGAAGGAAACCGTTTGCGCGATCGATCTGTTAGCGAATCCTACACTCAAAAAGTGGAGGAATTACGGGAGACATTGGAAAGACACAGAGGCGATCGCCAGTTGGCGATTTTGCAAGATTTCCCCGATCCCGATGCACTTTCCTGTGCTTGGACTTATAAGTTAATCGCTCGTCAGTTTGATATTGACTGCGATATCGTTTATGCAGGAGCCCTCAGTCACCAAGAAAATATTGCCCTAGTTAAACTCACGGGGTTGCCATTGCAGCGCTGGCCGTTAGAGATGGCAAAAACTAAAGATTTATCTGTTTATCAGGGCTGTGTTTTTATCGATAATCAAGGTACTACCAGTCAGCTAACTTCGCTGATTATTGCTGCTGGTATCCCCGTAACTGCGGCGATCGATCACCACAGTTTACAGGGAGAATTAAATTCAGAGTTTACCGATTTCCGCCCCCAAACCCGCGCTACAGCTACCATTTTTACTCAGTATTTGCAAGCTGGATTGCTAAAATTGGACGGCAATATTACCCAACACGCTAAGTGCGCGACGGCGCTGATGCACGGTTTGCGATCGGATACAAATGCACTACGACAAGCTGAGGAGTCTGATTTTTTAGCCGCAGCTTATTTAAGTCGCTTTTATGACCCACAATTATTAAATGCTGTGTTACAATCTTCTCGCTCGAAGCGGGTGATGGATGTGATTGAGCGATCGCTTAAAAATCGGATCGTACAAAATAATTTTTCTATTGCGGGAGTCGGTTATCTGCGCTACGACGATCGCGATGCTATTCCCCAGGCGGCTGATTTTCTGGTGACTGAGGAAAACGTTCACACCGCAGTTGTCTATGGAATTGTTCACGATGAAGATGAGGCAATTGAGTTAGTAATTGGGTCGCTACGAACTGGTAAAATTACTTTAGATCCTGATGAATTTCTGAAAGAAGCTTTTGGTCAGGATGCTGAAGGTCGCTTTTTTGGTGGAGGAAGAAGTCAAGCTGGCGGCTTTGAAATTTCTACGGGATTTCTCGCTGGTGGTAATGAGAATAGCGATTATGCTAGGTTGAAATGGGAAGTTTTTGACGATCAAATTAAGCAAAAGTTACTGAAGTTAGTTAGTCCGAAAGATCACTTGATGCACGGTGATTAAATGAGAAAAGATAGATCGGCGGTTGAAACCGCTACTATAAAAACAAAGTCCGCCTGCGCGGACTAAGAAATAATACCAAATCCGACTTAAATATCCCCTTTATTCTTTAGTCCCTCTTAGCTCGGACTTCATTTGTGTAGTAGCGATTTCAATCGCCAAACGATCGAGGGGATATCAAACCGGATTTATAGCAACCGCCAAGGCGGTTTAAGAGGGGCTAGGGGCTACGATGCTCAGGGCTAGGGAAGACGAAAGAAGGGTTTAGAATCAGGGTTTTAAATTTAGAATGTCTTAACTGCCTTGGCAACTGCTATAGTATAAAGGGAATATTTAAGTCGGGGTTTAATCAGGTGCAAGTTCACATTACATTAGTATTAGAAAGCGCGATCGCATAGGTACGGATCAGCTCAAGCATATAATAACGCCCCTCCTGCTGTTTCAGTAACGAGAGTTGCTGAAGTTTCGCTAAACCGTCGGCTACGATAGCAGAGTCAGTAATACCCGCAGCAATAGCGATCGCTTCCCTCGTCGCCGGTCGATCGAATCTCGCAGCGGCCATGAGCAACTTCAGCGATGGTTGTCCGGCTAAAGATTTAATGGAACCGTTAAATATAAATTTAGCCAGTTCGCTAGAGCTATCTTTAATTCGCTCTAGTACGTCTGATAATGAGTAACCAAACGCTAATTGATTAACTACATAACCACTTGCTAGTGACAGTCCGCTGGTTTCTCTATAAATTATTTGGCACTGTTCGCTGTCGAGAACGATGCCTTTTTCTCTGGCTTGATATTCTATCAATTCCGAACCGTCTATTTCGAGTAAGCTTTCGAGATAAATGGGAGCAAATAAAGCTTGCTCGCGGGTGGTAATTATTACTTTGACTGTTCGCGGTAAGTCGTATAAAAAGGAAAGGATTTCTTGTTGATTCTCGACACTTTCTAAGTTGTCTAATATTAACAAAGTCGGTATTTTGCTTAGATATTCTCTGATGCTGTCTAGCTGTTGAAGGGGTTCGGCTGAGGCGATGTCTGGACGATTTAATGTCCGGGCGATCGCGCGGCAAATATCCCCCAAAGTGCGATCGCGTTGGAGTCTGGGTAAAATTCCTGCGGATGTCAGGTGATTTTCCTTGGCAGATGTAAAGATAATCGCATCGAAGGTAGGAGCGCTAGGATATGCTTCGGGAATGCGACTGGCTTGCAAACACCGATAGGCCGCTTCTAATGCCAGTGCAGTTTTGCCGACTCCAGGGAGGCCGTTGACGCTGACGATCTGAGGGGTATGATGGCTGAGGCCGACTTCGCGATCGCAAGATAGCATTTCTAGCAGTCTAGCCATCTCTGTTTCCCGACCGATAAAGCGGGTGCGATCGGGGGCCGGTAAGTTTTGACGGGGAGTGGCAATGCCTTCATTCGGAGGCGTTGCAGGAGTAAATGCCTGCAATTTCAACCTGGATGCGTAGCTGTTGTTTTGATGGGAAATCAGAGCGGGGATTTTGTAGCTGTCGATAAATGCGATCGGTTCCATCTTTTCATCTAAGATTCCCCTGTTTCCAGCAGCGGATTGAGCCGAGTTAAATCTCTGCAATGGTAGGTTTTCAGCAGCTTTTTCCTCCTCTAGCTGGCGAAATTGATTGAGTAAGGAAATTCTCAGACGGTTTTCCTTACCTCGATGGTTGCCACTGACTGCAAACTTTTTGTAGACTTGCCCCATTTGCTTGAGACAAGCACCGGCAGAGGTTCGCAGTTGAATAGCGATCTCTTCGTAATCTTTCTCTTCTGCAAACCGCATGATAAAAATTTGCTCTTGATTGGGAGACAGTTCGCGATCGCGAGCCATCTTGATCAGGAACTCCCGCTCTAACATCAGCCTCTCTCCTTTCTATAGTTCTTTTCTATTTTAAGAGATTTTCAGAGGTTTTCAGAAATTATTGATGATACCTTCGTAGGGTAGGCGCTGCTTGGCAGAGTTAAAGTTATCCCTCTTTTGTCACTGAGCGTGAGAGTAAAATAAAAGATAAAACTGCCAAAGCCTTTGAAACCAATGGTTACAGCACCTCCACCAACTCCTTACTCCACAGTCACCGACTTAGCCAAATTCCTGGGCTGATCCACATCCAAACCCCGCCGCGCCGCAATGTGATAAGCCAGCAATTGCAAAGGAATTACTGTCAAAATTGGCGACAGTAACTCATCCACCATTGGTACAGGCAAAACATCATTAAAAACATCGCCCCCAGTCAAAAGTTCCTTCGGCATTACCCCAATTAAACGGGCATCTCGCGCCTTAGCTTCCTGGGCATTAGAAAGCACCTTTTCATAAACACTACCAGGCATAGCGATCGCCACCACCGGCACTTTCGCATCCAACAAGGCAATCGGCCCGTGTTTCATCTCTCCTGCTGGATAACCCTCAGCATGAATATAACTAATTTCCTTCAACTTCAAAGCCCCTTCCAAAGCAATAGGAAAATTAATTCCTCGCCCTAAAAAGATAAAATCGCGCGTTTCATTGAACTCGTGGGAAAGTTCCTCAATTTGCCTTTCCTGAATCTCTAAAAACCTCTCCATTGCGATCGGTAACTGTCGCAAACCTGCCATGATTTCTTTCAATCTACTTTCGGTGACAGTTTGCCGCTGATAAGCCAAATCTAAAGCCAAGCAATAAAATGCCATCAATTGACCGACAAAAGTCTTAGTAGCGGCAACGCCTATTTCCATTCCGGCATGAGTATTAATAATATGCGGAATTGTATGACCTAGAGAACTTTCCGGCCGATTAGTAATGCCCAGCATTCTAGCTCGAAATTTGTCAGTAAAACCAGCACGGCGCTGTTCTTCCATCCCCAAAGCTGCCAGCGTGTCGGCAGTTTCGCCAGACTGAGTAACACCAATTGTCAGAGTATTTGCCATCAATGGTGCCGGTGCATAGCGATATTCAGAAGCGTATTGCACCGTTGTGGGAATATTTGCTAACTGTTCTAAAAGATATTTCCCCACCAGAGAAGCGTGCCAAGAAGTGCCACAAGCTAAAATAGAAATATGTTCTAAATCAGCGCATAATTCTGTTGGCAAACCTAGATTAATTGGCGATTTCCCATTTCCCATCCACTCGCTATCGGCGTAAGCTTCCAAACAATCGCGCACAACTGTCGGTTGTTCGTAAATTTCCTTGTGCATGAAGTGCTTAAAGCCCTGTTTTTCAACCAGAATCGGGTTCCATCCCAATATCCGAGGGCTTTTTTTGAGCTTCTCACCAGCAAAGTTATAAACTTCAACACCCATCGGCGTTAACCTCGCCAATTCCCCATTTTCTAAAGATAGTACGGCGCGGGTGTGGGCTACCAATGCGGGCGTATCAGAAGCACAGAAAAATTCTCCAGAACCAAAGCCAATGACTAGAGGAGCGTGCTGTCTTGCTACAATTAACTCATCGGGATAGTCTGCACAAAGAACTGCGATCGCAAACGCCCCCTGCAATTGATTCACCGCCGCTAACACCGCCTCTAAAAAAGCCTCTGAATCGCGCAATTCTAAGGAATCAGCATTCCCCGTCTCCCCATCTTCCTTCTTCCCTCTTCCTTCTTCCCTCTTCCTTCCGCTTTCTGCCATCAACTCAGCAATTAAATTCGGGATGACCTCAGTATCCGTCTCCGAGATAAACTTATGTCCCTTAGCCTTGAGCTCTTCCCGTAACTCCCAATAATTTTCCACAATCCCATTTTGCACTACCGCCACCTGGCGATCGCTATCCAGATGCGGATGGGCGTTATACTCCTCTGGCTTCCCGTGAGTCGCCCAGCGAGTGTGCCCAATGCCAATCGCGGCTGGAGTTTCCGCCCCAGCCAACTTTTCCCGCAGATTATGCAGTTTACCCTTCGCACGCACGCAATTAATTTGTCCTTCCCAGATCGTAGCGAGGCCAGCCGAATCGTAGCCCCGGTATTCCAGTTTTTCCAACCCCGCCAGTAAAATTTCACTTGCTGCTTGGGTGCCGATATAGCCAACGATTCCGCACATTTAAGGTAAAACTCCTGCTGAGGGCATCATATCCAACCTACAAGGCGTGTAGGGAAACCGTCAATTGATTTTAGACTGAACTTTTACTGTAGTGAATTATCCCCCTAAAAGTAAACCCCGTAGAAATCAAGAGGGGCTAGGGGCTAGGGGCTAGGGGTTAGGGAAGAAGGCAGAAGGCAGAAGGCAGAAGGGTTTAAATCTATGGTGACAGAAATTCAGAATCTCCTAACCGACGTTCATCGGTTGCTATATTTGTACTTTAGCGCTAAAACATCTATTGATATATTCCGCCCTATTCCTTCTTCCCTCTTCCCTCTTCCCTACCCCCTAGCCCCTTCTTATGACAGACCAACCCCGCACCCGCCAGGAATTATACGATCGCATCCGAGAAATTGGTAGAGAAGAATTCATTCTGGAAGAAATGATCCGCTATGGATTTTGGCCCGCCCAAGGCGAAATTCCCCAAGATCCCGCCGATGAAATTCGTCGCGAAGGAGAAATTAGGCGAGAACTTAATGAACTCCAGCAGCAAAGTCGTCAACTCCAAAATGAAAAGACACTCCGCAAACAAGCACTTCAGCAACGGTTAGCAGAATCGCGGCGAAAGCAGCAGGAAACAAAAGAACGCCGGGAAAGAGAAAGACAACAAAAAGCTGAGAATTGGCAACAGCGAAAACAGCAAGAAATCCTCTATCTTGGCGATGGTATATCGGGCGGATTAAATAACTTTAACGCCGAGATCGAACGCTTACAAAGCTATGGATTACCCATTTGCAATACCGCCGAACAAATTGCCGCCGCCATCAACATTAACATCGGAGAATTACGCTTTCTAGCTTTTTCGCGCAAAACTTCCACCATCTCCCACTATATCCGTTTCAAAATCCCTAAGAAAACAGGAGGCGATCGCCTGATTTCTGCCCCCATGCCGCGCCTTAAAAAAGTACAGCATTGGATTCTTGATAATATACTAGAAAAAATGGAACTGCATACAGCAGCTCACGGCTTTCGTCCCCACCATTCAATCGTTACAAACGCCTTACCTCATGTCAAAGCAGAAGTTATTATCAACTTCGACCTCAAAGACTTTTTCCCCTCAATTTCTTATAAGCGAGTCAAAGGACTTTTTCAATCCTTCGGCTATGCAGAAGCCGCCGCTACAATTTTTGGTTTACTGTGTACAGAACCCGAAATTGAACAAGTAGAACTAGACGGCAAAACATACTTTGTAGCATTAACAGAACGCCACTTACCTCAAGGTTCGCCCGCCAGTCCAGCCATTACAAATCTACTATGTCGCCGTCTCGATAACCGCCTTACTACAATGGCTGAAGACATGGGATTTGTTTACACCCGCTACGCCGATGACCTAACATTTTCAGCTTCAGGTGATAGCCTTCGCTATATTTGTAACATTCTTAAACGTACAGAATCAATTGTAGCACATGAGGGATTTACTATTAATCAACAAAAAACTAGAATCCTGCGAAAGAATCGACAACAAGAAGTTACCGGCATTGTAGTCAATGACCGCCCCAGTATTTCTAAAAAAGAGCTAAAACGCTTTCGTGCTACCTTGTATCAAATAGAAAAAGATGGCCCCGAAGGTAAACACTGGGGTAATTCTTCTGATGTCATTGCCTCAATTCAAGGTTTTGCTAACTTTGTGGCAATGGTCGATCCTGAAAAAGGTAGGGAATTTCAAAAACAGGTTAAACAAATTAAAGAAAAATTGAGGTAAAGATGAAATACTAATTCAATTAAATGAGAGAATAGGAAACGGGAAAAGAAAATATCCCACAAAGTAAAACCAAAATCTAAAATCGATATGACTTATTGCCTTGGCATTATTACCCGCTATGGAATGGTGATGGCTGCGGACTCCCGCACTAATGCAGGAGTCGATTATATCTCAACTTACCAAAAATTATTTGACTTTTCCTGTCCGGGGGAACGGGTAATCTTAGTCTGTACTTCAGGCAACCTATCCATGACTCAAGGGGTAATTAGTGGACTGAATAAAGATATTAAAGTCGCAGCCGATATGAACCTCCATACTCTTCCTTCCTTATACGAAGTTGCCCGCTATATTGGAGGGAAAATCCGTTCTATGGTTGAACTCGACCAAGCTTGGCTAAAGAAGGACGGCATTGATGCTAAATGCAGTCTACTTTTGGGAGGACAAATTAAAGGTCAAGAACCGGAATTGTTTATGATTTACAGCCAAGGTAACTGTATTCAAGCCACTTCAGAAACTCCTTTTCTACAAATTGGAGAGGCTAAGTATGGCAAACCTATTTTAGATCGTGCTCTCAGTTTTGAAACTCCATTGGAAGGGGCAGCTAAATGTGCTCTGCTATCCATTGATTCTACGATGAAATCGAATATTTCTGTAGGGCCGCCGATTAATTTGGTGATGTATGAAACCGATAGCTTAGTTGTTCGGAATCGGTTGTTATTGCGTCTGGGAGATCCTTATTTGGCGGAGATTCGCAAGATGTGGGAGGTTTCTCTGAGAGAAGCTTTTGACCGCATTCCTGATATCAACTGGCGGCACAATTTAGAGAAAGAGCCGTCGGAAGATATTATTATTGATTGATTTAATTACCATAATTATTCAGGAATTACGTACCCAACCACAGAAACCGGTTTTTTGAGAGAATCTGTGGATAAGGGCGAAGTATTTTCGTAAAAAACCCGGTTTCTGGAGCCATGAGCTTAAGTCCTATTATTTTTGTTTATCCATATAACAAAAAAACTATTTGCTCTTATTAATGGGAACAAATAGGCTTTGTTTTATGGCTGCTGCATTCTGAGAATTTAGCTTGTATAGCAACCGCCACAACGGTCTTGACATTCTCGGTCGCCCAAACCATGTCCACTATTGCATTTTCCTCCTACATAAGAGCCTCCTGCCTCCTGCCTTCTGCCTTCTGCCTTCTGCCATAAGAGTGTCAAGTTACTGCACGCTTTGCTGGATTCAAAAACAAATTCAACAGGTTAATAGCTACGATAATTAACATCTGCCTAGTAATCTGTGCAGCCAATACTAACCCAGTATCACCACCTAATTGCGTCACTGTTGCCATCATTGCTTCCATTCCTCCCGGCATAAAGCATAAAATTGCTGTCACGATATCGACATGAGTAATAATGTGAAACTCATATCCGATCGCAAGACAGCACACCATCAGTACAATTACCAGCAAGATTTCCAGTAATACTGCTTTCCCAATCAGACGGACATTTTGCCAATTAAACTTCAAACCTATGGAGAGTCCCACCAGCAAGAGTGCTCCAATAAATAGCGATCGCGGTATCTGAAATTCGTAAGGCAACCCCCAGAAGACGACGAGTCCAAGCAAGAAACTTCCTAAAAATCCAGATGTCGGTAGCTTCAGCCGATCGCCTGCGAAAATTCCCAAACTACAGCATCCCGCCAATACCAGTAAATTAACAAACATGGGTACTGGATGAGAGTTTGCTGCGACTGGCAACAACGTCAAAGTCTCGCTTCCTGCAATAACCGGAGAGAAAAAGTTCGCTACTGAGGGAACGAGTAAGACCACAAGTATCATGCGAATATACTGAAGGACAGCAACCGAAACACTATCGGCCCCTAGTTCTTCACTCAGCGCCACAACAGTAGAAGCAATACCGGGAATACAGCCCAAAAAACTTGTAGTGCGATCGATTCGAGTCCACCGCGACAACAGATAACCATTGACCATACTCAAACTAGCTGTAATCAGAATGCACCCCAACAGAGGCAAAGCGTAAGTTTTTCCCAACGCAACCGTTTCAGGAGAAAAGCGGGCCGCCGAAGAGATACCAATGATTGCCTTGCCAACAGTAATGAAAATAGAAGGAAAGGGTTTTGGGCCGTGTTGAGTAGAAGCATAGGCAATGCCAACTACCAGGGGGCCAAGCAACCAGGCGACAGGGACATCGAACCAGTCAAACAGAAAGCCCATGACTACAGCCACACATAACTGTTCAACGATTTTCTGAATTTTGTGCCAGTTGAAGACAAGAGTCGGAGGCCAAGTAACTGAGATGTTGCGATCGCCCTCAGATTGGGATTGAGATTCCCCCAGAATGTCTGGCACTACGGAATCCCTGAATATTTTTAATAGCGTCACTAAAGTCAAGTTAAGAAATATTGCTGGAAATTTATTATAGCCTTTTAAATCTAATTTTAGCTCTGTAATAAGATAGAAAAAATATAGCAGCTTTCGATTCGTTTAGGTGTTGTATCAAGTTAAAGCTAATTAAAGGTTGCAGTATTAATTCAGCCAGCCCCATTAGCAATTACTAATAAACTCGGCCCATAGAATGATCCGCATTAATCTCAACCACTAAATCTACTAACTCCGAATTACTTACCAAAGGGTTAATAAATAACTCAGGATGTAGAGCCTTCCAAAAATACTCCACAAATCTATTAATCTCCTCATCCGACATTCCCGACTTACCTGCCGCCCTCATCTCCCTCTCGGCCTGAAGCCGCCAAACTTGAGAAAGGCGATAATCAATTGGCTGCAAAACAATCAACCGATCCAACCGTTCCCAAACTGGCAAATAATCCCCTAATTTCCTATTCATATCATCGGCAAACTGCCGATCTTCTGATGTTACAATAGGAGGCAAATTGACATCAAAAATATCAACCTCGATTGGTCGTATCCCCACAAACCAACCCTCAAATAATACAATATCAACATCAGTAACAATCTCAGGCTCAGTTCGATCGCCAGCACCTCCCCAAAGCGACTTATCAAACCGAGGAATCAAAATAGATTTTGATTTTTCATGCTGGGGTAATCGCAAATTACCACGATCGCGCAATCGATCTAAAACTTCTATTCCTAACTCAAGATCGTGAGTCCCTGGCGGGCCGCGCCAAATTAAACGGGGGTCTTCCTCTTGTAACCGCTGCCTTTCATCATAAGTCTTGTAAAGATCGTCCAAAGAAAGGCTAATTGTTTTATTACCTAATTTCTCTAGAATTAACTTTAAAATGGCTGCTAAAGTAGTTTTTCCCGTTCCCTGTCCTCCTAAAATCCCTTGAATTAAAGTTCGCCCTAAGCTTTCTCTTTCCGTAGCTAATTGTATTGCCAAAGGTAGCCAAAGATTCCACGAAGTTGCTAATAAATTAATTGACTTTAATGGCAACTCAAGAATTGTCGCTGCAATTGACTGGAATAAATTAGCCCGTGCTAGAATAATTTCACTCACATTTTCAGCATTTATCCCAAAAGCACGAGATCGCGCTTCATCTGCCAATTCCCAAACCGCCAACTGCTGTAACTCATCTGCAACTGGCTGCTTTCCCCCTATCCAGCCTTCTAAAATTTCAATTAGCAATAAATTCAACAGTTGCATCATTTTAATCTCCGGCCTAAAATCTTAAATAATTCAGTGATAACTCCCACTTCGGCAAAGCATTGTTTACCATGAAAAAGTAAGAAGTAAGGATAAAAGGAATATTTATGGAAGAGATCAGACAACAAATTAACGCACTGAGTCATAAAGTGGACTCTCTGTATACAATTATTGAACACCTGAACGACAAATTAACGGAGTCAGTCTGTGACTCTAAGCTAACTGAGGGTCAAGGAACAGATCGAGCTGGATTGCGCTTAACAGAGAAAATTACCTCGTATCACAGCTACAGCAGTCTCGATCCAGTTCTAGAACACAAGGATGTACTTTTAGACGACTATTTCTCCGACAAGAATTTTCAAAGTCTGGAAAAAGAGTTGACAGCAGATATCCAAATCCAAAGGCTAACTGCTCAATTAACAGCAGCTTACAATCGTATTGCTGCCTTAGAAGAGCAGTTACTAGCCAAGAGAATTCACTCGTAACAAGGGAGCAGGGGAGCAGGGGAGCAGGGGAGATAGGGAGCAGAGGAGCAGGGGAGCAGAGGAGCGGGGGAGATGAGGAAACCCTTTCCCCAATTAGCAATTAGCAATTAGCAATTACCAATTACCAATTACCAATTAGCAATTACCAATTACCAATTACCAATTAGCAATTAGCAATTACCAATTACCAATTATCTATAATTTTTGATAACGCTTTGCCAAAGCTTCAATAGCTTCTTGGAGTTGATTTTGATTCCAATCTTGGGTTAAATGAGAAGCGATCGCGCATCCTCCAGCACCCACCCCTTCCTTAACATATCCCTGTTCGTAAGCTTGTAACTGCCGATAGCGAGAGCTAGCAAAACTCAATTGTGTAGCCAAAAGAGGCACAGGGCCAACATCTTGAGCTAATCCCACAGTATCCCCAGTAGGATCTTCGGCAACCCAGCGCGTAGTTCCCACTACAATTTGTTGTGGATGCCATAAGAGCGAATATTCACGCGCGATCGCCTCAATCAAAGCATAAACAGCCAACATTTGCGTACCCCCAGCCAGCATCACCCCACAACTACGACTCGCCGCGAGCGCCATCCCCGCCACTACTACTTGCATAGGATCGCCCACCCCCGCTATGAGGGATAGAGGAGATAGGGAGGATAGGGAAGATGGGGAGGATAGGGAGGATTTAACTCCCCCATCTCCCCCATCTCCCCCATCTCCCCCATCTCTCATTCTCCTTCTTCCTTCTTCTACTACAGCCAACTTTTGAGCGTGATTGCAATTAGGATGACTGCTGTTAACCTTACCCGCAGCAGCGATACCTAAACCCATTAAAACAGCTAAAGCAGTAGTCGTTCCCCCAACTACGCACTCCCCTAAGATCGCATACCCGCCATTAGTTTGGGCCGCTAACTCTTGCCCCCAAAATAAACCGCGATCGAGCAAATGCTTCACAGTTGAAAGTTCTAAAGCATTTCCAGAAGACAGACATTTAGCTGGAGTACCACCTAAATCAAAAGTCGGCACTGGCGGCGATAATGGCAAACCAGCATTAAATAAATACAAAGGAATGCCCAAACTCTCCACCACAGCGCGGGAGATAAGTACCGGAGACGCACCAGCATCAAGAGGCGGTAAAGGATATTTAGGCTGACTGCGAGGGCCATTGTAGAGAAACTCCGCATCTGCCAAACAAGTATATTTTCGGTCAGCCGGAGTAGCGCCGGCTGCGGAAATGCCAGGAATTAAACCAGTATCAGTAAATCCTAAAACGCAGGCAAACACAGCTTGGCGATGCCGATATTGTTCCAACCACCTCTGTCCCTGTTCTAGTTGAGTATAAACTTTAATCATTTCTGGGCGTTATTGCAAAGTAGCAGGGGAGATGGGGAGCAGGGGAGCGGGGGAGCAGGGGAGCAGGGGAGCGGGGGAGCGGGGGAGATGAGGAGAGGAAGAGAATTTTTCCCAAATTAGCAATTAGCCATTAGCAATTAGCCATTAGCCATTAGCCATTAGCCATTAGCAATTAGCAATTAGCTATTAGCCATTAGCCATTAGCTATTAGCCATTAATCCTCATAATCAATTAACACTTGTACCCAATTTGGCGGACGAGGGATAGGGTTTCCCAACCGATCTAAAAGTAGTAAAGCTACTAGATGTACAACGAATAGATAGATAATATTATTAAGCACGATCATCCCTGTTGCGATCGCCTGAACCAAAGTCAGATTTGGCACTGCCAGCACCCCCAACTTCACAAATCCCCATTCTACGAGCTCAGTAACTTGACTGGTTATATAAAGCCAGAGGTCTTCCCCCAGCAGTAGCGAAAGCAACCAAAACCGGAAAAAGAAACCAAAAGAACCCACAATAGCGCCCAAACCAATCGAAACAGACCAGCTAGCTCCCCGCCGCCATAGTCCGCCCAAAAGCACGCTCAACAGCCCAAAAGGGATTACAAATAAAATACTGCGAGTCGGGCCCATCAGTACAGACAGCAACAACCCAGAAACTAAAGCCCCCATCCAGGCCGATCGCTGACCCCATCGCAAATATACTAGAGCGATCGGCACCGGGAAAAAAATCCGCAGCAGCGGGCCCATCGGAAAATAGTAATTCACCAGCCAAATTAAACTAGCGGTACTGGCGAGAAACGCCGTTTCTACCATACTCAAAGGGCCAGAAAAATCGCCCGATATAGCAGGCTCCGCCTTTGGCTCTGAATCTTCTATCCCATAATTTTCGCTCTCAGTTTTGGGCGAATTCACGGGGCTAGATCCTTTGCCAGCGTCAAAATAATCACTCATCCGATTTTAGAATTTAGAATTTAGATTTCAGACCCGATCGATGCCACCCCTATCCTGATTATTAATGGGATTGAACCACTAAAACACAACCCTTAGTATGATGTAAAACATAATTGCTGACACTGCCAAGCATTACTTCTGCCAACCCTGTGCGGCCGCGCCTTCCTAATACAATTAAATCCGCGCCCCAATTCTGGGAAAATTCACAAATAGAATGACCAGCATCCTCAACCGTCTGGCAGTCATATTCTGCTTTAATGTTCTGGTTGGCCGCTGCACTATAGTAATGACTTAATAGCGATCGACCTTGTTCTAACTGCTTTTCAATTCGCACAGTTTGAGCTTGATAAGCTTGTTCTGCTAATTCAAAATTCATCGCTAGATCGACCGGGATCGCGGTTCCTCTTTCTCCAAACTGGTTAATGACGACAGCATGAAATAACATCATTTCAGCTTTATTTGCTACCGCTAAATCTAAAGCTTGAGCAAAGACTTTGTGACCTAACTCTGAATCATCTAAGCCCACAAAAATTTTGTGAAAAGTCATAGTTTCTCCTGAATAGCAACTAGCAATTAGCAGTTAGCAAGTTATTAACTGCCAAAGCCTCCAACTTTTATACTAACAAGCGTTCTAAGGCGTGCATATCTGGAATACAAAGGACATCCTTATCGCGGCGAATTAACTGCTTTTTTTCCAGCTTACTCAGTACCCGCGTCACAGTTTCCCGCGCTAAGCCACTCAGACTGCTTAATTCTCGGTGTGGGAGGTTGGGAATCTCCGTTCCTCCTTGTAAAGAGGATTTCCCCTGACCTTCTGCCAAAAACAACAAAATATCTGCCACTCGTGAGGTACTGTCTGACTCGCGCAACCTCAGCCTTCGGTTGACTTGCCGTAGCCGTCGCCCCATCAGTTGAGCCAATCGAATCCCAGCCAAGGGCTCGGAATGAATTAATTGCACAAAATCTTGAGCTGGCATATTACCAATTAAAGTCGGAGCCAGAGTAATTACATCTGTGGAGCGCGGGGCTTCTTCAAGCGCCGCCATTTCGCCAAATAGTTCTCCTTTGCCCAAAATATTGAGCGTTACTTCCTTACCATCCAAGTTGTAGGTGCGAATTTTCACCCAACCATCCAAAATAAAATACACTGAACTGCCCCAGTCGTTCTCCAGCAAAATCACCTGGTTGGCCGGATGGCTGCGGGTAACGATGTGTACAGTTGCTCTATCAGTTACAGTCTCAGGCAAGCCTGAAAAAAAAGCAGTAGAGAGCATTAATTGGTGAACGTTTGACTTACCATCCAAATATTGTACCATTAATGTCTAGCCATGAATAAAGATAAAAAATTAGTCTTAAGGCTTACCCAATATGAACTAGAAAAACTAAAAGAATTCGCTAACCACAAAGATGTAACGATGTCTCATGTGTTGAGGGAGTACATTCGTCGCCTGCCCAAACCCCCGTCGGTGGAAACTCCTATAGCTTGAGGTAACGAGCGTGAGGGAGGAAGAGGGATTAGACTGATTGTACAGAGTTAGGAGTTAGCAGATGAAAAGCCGCCGCAGGTTAAAACCAGCCATGATAAAGTAGCCAGTAATGCTACAGGTAAGAGTAATGATGAATTTCAAGTATGCAGTATCCTAACATCTCAAAAATAGTTAGGCACAATAGTTAAAGGGACTTTGACATCCCTAGTAGGGTTTTACCCTAAATGGCAATGAATCCCTCAGCGATCGCTAGGGGAGAGTCAAAATCTCCAGCATGAGTCAAAATCTATCGCACTAGCCGCATTTGGTAGAGGTTCCACCCTTGAATTCTCAACAGGATCAAATTCAGGCACTTCTTGCTGATATTGACGAGGTACTCAGCAAGCCCAGCCCGCGCCTACCTTGGATGGCTTCGGTCGAAACCATCCACCAGCGCCAAGTCTTAGATCGCATTCGCAGCTATTTATCCCAACAGAAGGCTACACAGGTTGTAAATGAAAACCTGACTCACAGCGATGTGGCCGAGGAAGCTGGGTTACAGCAAGGCGATCGCGAACTCCCAGATCTCCGCGATCGCCAACCCACAACACCCCCACCTACGGATAGCGATATTCGCTCAACGGCGGGGCAAATCTTGCAAGCCGTAATCGGAGAAATGAACTCTCTGCGTACCAATCTCACGCAGCCACTACAAGACGACATACAAGCTCTACGGCAAGAACGGCAAGCCCTCACCTCTGAAATTAAACAGCTAGAGCAGCGACGGCAAGATCAATACTCTCTAGCTCAGCAGCAGGCTAACCAGCAACAAATTATTTCCGAATTCTTGCAGGTACTAATGGCACGCTTGCAAGAAAGTTTGGCTCGCGATGTCGCCCAAGCACTTAGTAACCTAGAAGCTCAGTTCTTACAAAACAATCTCTTGGGCACGGAATCTGCGCCACAGTTGACCTCAGCTTCCGCAACCGGGGACGCAAATGCAGGGGAACTACCACTGCTCACCCCCGCCCAGCGTATTGAGCAAATACGGCTGTTACAAGCCCAATCCGATCGCGACTTAATGAGGCTCGATTCCACCCTAACCATTGTATTTGAGGCACTGCAAAGGAATCTGCAAACCTATCAAGAATCCTTGTCCCAGGGACTTGAAAAAATGCACAGCTTGGGGCAGCAGGGTGAAGCCATGTTTGCAGCTTTAGTTAGCCACTTGGCAGAACAGTTAGGTCGAGAGGCTTCATCTTATGTAAAATCCTCAATTCCTGTCGCCAATATAGAAACCGCAACCCGTCCAGTCGCCCCCACAGCACCCATAAGTACCCTCAATCAAAATGAGGTAGCTTTACAGGAGGATTTGGTAGTTAGGTCGCGCCCAGAACCAACGCCTAGAATTGAAAGGGATCGGGGCGAGATCGGAGAAGAGGAAAAACTGCCCTATCCGGGAACAGAACTGTCTCCTCAGTTTGCACAGTTGAGACACAATAGAGAAGAACTCAGGCACTCAGGTACTCAAGAGCATTCTCCTATTCCCCCAGAAGATGATTTTTTGAGCCTAGAATCCTCCAGCTCTGAAACGCCATCTGAGGCGATGATGACTGAGGAAAGCGGCGAACTGGAAGATTTATATGACAGCCTCTTCACCCCTGTTGTAGAAGTCTCAAAGCAACCAGAGAAAGGTTCGGGTAGGAAGGGCGAAGTTTCCACTGTCTCACTTTTCGAGTCTACAGAAGTCAGCGATCGCAATGCGCCAGAGCAAATGACGGAATCAACTCTGGCTGATGTTGATAGTGAGGATTCCCTAGAAGATTTTCTACTAGAATCTCCCAATGTGGAACCCGAACAAATTCCTGAATCAACTATAACTAATACTGAAAGCGAAAACTATCTGGAAGATTTTCTATTAGAATCTCCCAATGTGGAACCCGAACAAAGTCCTGAATCAACCCTAACTAATACTGAAAGCGAAGACTATCTGGAAGATTTTCTACTAGAATCTCCTAATGTAGAATCGGAACAAATTCCTGAATCAACCCTAACTAATACTGAAAGCGAAGACTATCTGGAAGATTTTCTATTAGAATCTCCCAATAGGGAACCAGAGCCAAGTCCTGAACCAACTATAACTAATGTGGAGAGCGAGGATTTGCTAGAAGATTTTCTAGTCGCGGAAGATTCAGAATTTGTCGCTGGTAATTTCGTCGATAGCCCAGCGATCGCAGATGCAGACTTATTTGGCGAAACCTTGCTCGAACTCGATCCCGAACCACCAGCACCCGCAGCTCCATCCCCGCCTGATAGCCCAGCTAGTAGGGAAACACTTGCCGATCTGAGCAATGTATTCGGAGATGAGAATGAGAACGTTCCAGTAAAGCCTGTAAAGGGCCCGCCTCCAAGCACAGCCACAGCCTCAAAAACCTCCTCAAAAGAACTCAGAAAGCCCAAAAACCTGACCCCTGCGGCCAGCAGTTCAGAGGAAAGTACCGAATATGACGCGCTAGCAGAGTGGGATGCCGATATCTATGTCCAAGCATCCCCAGACGAGAATTTGTTGCCCGTAGAACCACCAGATGAGGAGCAAGAACAGGCAATCTTGCTCGATCGTAATAGCCTAGAACGTTTGCAGGCTGACCTTTTCAGTTTAGAAGGCATGGATAGCGCTCTCCCCGAAGAAGCCAGCAGCATTGCCAGTCCAGAACCATTTACTTTTAGCGATTTCTCTCAAGTGGAAGCAGAAAATCCCTTTATCGTCTCTGCGGAAGAAGAAATGACCACTCTTGATGACTTATTTACAGAAGTTTTCGAGATGCCAGTCGCAGCAGCGCCCCATGCTGTAGAGGTGGAAACCGCAGCCCCTGAATTTTTTCAAGGCGATTCTTCCAATATGACTCTGGAAGATATTTTATCAAGCTTAATGGAGGCGGAGGCAACGCCGCTTAATTACCCCCCTAGACCGGATCTAAATTCGCGACAAGTCCAAACTACAGGTCAAGTAAAGCGCAGTCTGGAAACTCCAGGCGGTGAAAAAAAAAAGGTAGGGTTATTTGATCTAAGAGATGGGGGAGATGGGGGAGATGGGGGAGATGGGGGAGATGGGGGAGATGGGGGAGATGGGGAAGTGAAATCCTCCCTACCTTCTCCATCTCCCCCATCCTTCCCGATTTTTCCGATTCCTCTTCCCCAATCTCCAACTCCTCGAAGCTCTAACTGGTATTTGGGGATTGATTTTGGTACAACTATGCTCTCGGTGGCTCTGTTAAACCGTGACAGTAAAGAGGTTTATCCCCTCTATTGGGAGGTGGATGCCCAAAATCCTAAATCGGAGTGCTTTCGGATTCCTGCTGTGGTTTCTCTATTAGCGGGGAAGGTGGTTGTTAAGTCTGTGGGTCAGCCAGGACTGCCTTTGGAAGATGGGGGACTGTTACTACAAAATTTTAAGCACTATTTGAAGGTGGGTATACCCTATGTGAGTTCTGCTTTACAGGAGGGGAATACAGAGGGTGAGGGGGGTTTTCTATTTGAGCCGATGTTGCAGTGGTCGCAGCAGGAGGATGTTTCTCTGGCTTGGCTGTTACACGGTTTGGGGGCGCTGTTAGAGGGATTAAATCCGGCGAGGGAAAATGTTCTAGGTTTGCGATTGCACGCTGTGGGACTAGAACCCTCGATTTTAGATGCTGCACTGCGGCAGTTGGGGGGTGTGATTTTGGGGACTCCGGCTGGCTGGGGTGATGCTTACCGCCACAACCTCCGGGAAGCGGTGCTAGGTGCGGGATTGGTAACGGAGAGTTCTCAGATTTTTGTGGTTGAGGATGCGATCGCGACTTTACTTTCGGAATTAACACCGAATTTGGGGGAAGCTGAATCTAAAATTCACAACCTCAATTCTAAAATCGCACCGGGGGGTACTTTAATTATTAATTCTGGGGCGATAACTACGGAATTAGCTTTGGTAGATTTGCCTGAAAATCTAGAAAATTTAACTTATTCACACTTTACTTGTCACAGCTTTGCTTATGGTGGCAATGCTCTTGACCAAGATATTATCTGTCAATTGCTACTGAAGGATGAATCTTTTGACCCGTTAACTCAATTACCGCGAGGGGGTTACGCGGATGTGGCGGCGCGATGCCAATTGCAAGGGCGGTTACAGAGTTCGCCTTTGGGATTAGAACTTTTGGCGGCGGCGGCAAATTTGAAGGTGATTTTACAAGACCAAGATCGCTTTAATTTGGAGATTGGCGATCGCCGTTGGGAAGTCAAGCGGCGAGATTTGGAAACTAAGGTGTTAGTGCCTTTCGTTCAGCAGTTGAATCGCGAAGTTAACGCGATGCTCAGTCAAGCTGGAATGTCCCCGGTAGCGATTAATCAAGCTATTTGTACGGGGGGAAATGCTTCTTGGTCGGCGATCGCTCGTTGGTTACGCCAGAAACTCCCTAATGCGATCGTGATTCACGATCGCCCTGCTAATCTTCCTTCTGTTTCTCCTTCCCCAAAATCCAAAATTGGTCGCGTTGCTTGGGGTTTAGCAACTTTACCTCTTTATCCTCAAGTTCTAGATAGACCCCGCCAGCAGTACAGCGATTATTTTCTGCTATGGGAACTGATGCAGGCCTTTACCGTCACTCCTCTTGGTATCAGTGAAATTACGCAGGCTTTGGAGCGCCGAGGGCTCAATACTCGTACTTGCTTACCAAGGATTCTGCCAATTTTAGAGGGTCAATTGCCTCTAGGCTTATTGCCTTCTAAAGAAGATGCACTCTTGCTGAGTTCTGCATCTAGGGAAAATCCTGAGTTAGCAATGATGGGAGCCGCACCGCTGTTTGAGCAGGTAGGCAATCGCCAATATCGACTCAATCAAGAGCAGGCTAAGTATATGCGCGAATACGTAGGTAGGTTGATGGCAAGCAGCCAGCAAAAGCTAGAGGAGCCTCTATCTCAATCTCTAATAGGTCTTTAAAGTCGCCATTTTAAAAAGGAGAGAACTTGAAGTCCGCTTTTTTAAGAGGATTGGGGATGCCTCATGTATAAGTCCTATAAAAACTAAAGCAGATTTCAAATCAGTTGAGTACAAAACCTCACACCCATGATGGGGAATCCCCCCCAAAGCATTAGGAAGAAATGTATTTAATTCACATCGATCTCTACCTATGTATTTCTCCGTAATTTCACTAGAATCTTATTTTTCTCAAAAATAAATATACAATAACTTTACAATACCCAAGGGTATTTTTAAAGATTGTGCAAAGTTGGACACTTCTATACTCTCTCTCGTAAGTAAGTCTCGTAAGATATTTACGAGAAGGCTAATTGACCTTTAGAAAAACAGAGTGCAAGCTGTGACTACCACATCTAATTTCCCCCTAATACCCGCAATCAATGCGTTAGTTCTGGTCAACAATTACAGGGTTAATCAGTCGAACGAGCCAGTTCATCCATCTGTAACTAGCCTCACAAAGCGCTTGATTGATATATTGGGAGCTTTGGTAGGATTAGCCCTGACTGCGATTGTGGCAATTCCATTAGCGATCGCAATGCAATTCGACAACCCAGGCCCACTGTTTTACAGTCAGGTTCGCTGCGGTTTTAACGGACAGCTATTCAAAATTTGGAAATTCCGTTCAATGGTTGTCGGTGCCGAAAAGCTCAAGCATTTAGTTAATAATGAAGCCAAGGGTCACATTTTCAAGAATGAGAACGATCCTCGAATTACGCGCGTAGGACGGTTTTTACGCTGTACTAGCTTGGATGAATTACCGCAATTTTGGAACGTACTGATGGGAGAGATGAGTTTAGTAGGAACTCGGCCTCCAACTCAGGATGAAGTCGCTAATTATGAAAGTCACCACTGGATGCGGTTGAATGTGAAGCCTGGTATTACCGGTGAATGGCAAGCAAATGGACGTTCGACTGTGAAAGATTTTGAAGACATTGTACGGATGGATGTTGATTATCAGCATAAGTGGTCTGTTCTTTACGACATCAGCTTGATTTGGAAAACAGTTTGGGTTGTGCTCAATAAAAGCGGTGCTTGTTAATAAGTACGGTTAACTGTTAACAATTTTAATTGTTTAGCAACCGCCAAGGTAGTTAGAACAGTGTAGTTTCCTAATTCCTTAAATTCTCTTCCCTTCTTCCCTTCTTCCTTCTTCCTTCTTCCTTCTTCCTTCTTCCCTAGCCCCTAGCCCCTAGCCCCTAGCCCCTAATCTATGAATTTGCCTAACTGGATCACCTTCTCTCGCTTGCTGGGAGTCCCCTTTCTCCTCTATGGTTTGCAGTCACCAACTGTCCAAACTCGCTGGATTTGTTTAGGGATTTTCCTCTTAGCGGCGGGTACGGATTGGCTGGATGGCTACTTAGCTAGGAAACTCAATCAAATTACCGATTTAGGTAAATTTTTAGACCCTTTGGTGGATAAGTTGCTGGTTCTTGCGCCTTTATTGGTATTAATTCAACTTGGGGAGGTTCCTGCTTGGGGAGTGTTTTTAATTTTGGCACGGGAGTTGACGATCGCGGGATGGCGGGTGAGCAAAACGGCAATTTCGGGGGCTAATATTTGGGGAAAATTAAAAACAGTGAGTCAAATAGTGGCGATCGCACTTTTAATTGCTCCCCTACCTGATGTCTGGGTAGTTCCCTCTCTAGTGGCTTTCTGGATTTCTGTGCTCTTGACGTTGATTTCTGGTGCAGTTTACTTATGGCCAGAAAAAAATGAGCCTGTTTAACTATATTTTACTATCCTATAGCAATCCTAAATGAATCGTAAATTTTTTACCCCACCCCAACCCTCCCCTTGCTAAGGGGAGGGAGTAAGAAATTCACAAATGATTTAGGATTGCTATAATCTCGCTACTCCTCGGAACCTTGTACGGAAGGGGGTTGGGGGGTGATGTCGGATAAACTTAGCTGACTTTCGGCCCGCTTTTTCCCTTCTATTGCTGCTCCGTAGTCTGGCTTATACCTAACTGCTTTATCGTAAGATGCGATCGCATCTTGATATCTTTTTAATTCTAACAGCCCATTACCTCTACTGTACCAAGCTTCATAATAGTCTGGCTTGACATAGACGGCTTCATTATAAGACGCGATCGCCTCTTCGTAGCGTTTCAAATTGTATAAAGCATTCCCTTTATTATACCACGCCTGATATTCTCTTGACTGTAAATCTAGCACTTTATTATAAGCATCGATCGCATCTTCATAACGCCGCAATTGGTGCAGCGACCAGCCTAAATTATACCAAGCTTGGTAGTAATTTCCTTTTAATGTCACCGCCTGTTTATAAGCTTTTGCCGCATCTTCATATTGCCTTAACTTCATCAGCGCGATACCTCTACTGTACCAAGCTTGATAATAAGTAGGCTGAAAGCGCACGGCTTTTTCATAAGCTTCTACAGCTTCTTGATTTTTATTCAATTCTAGCTGAACATTCCCTAAATTATACCAAGCTTTAGAGTTATCCGACTTTAATTCTACGGCTTGTTTATAAGCATCAAAAGCGGGTTGATACTGTTTTAAATTCTGGTGTGCTATTCCCTTACTATACCAAGCATCATAGAAATTTGGCTGAGATTTAACAGCTTTCTCGTAAGAGGCGATCGCTTCTTCATAACGCTGTAAATTTAACAGTGCGTCCCCTTTTCCTTTCCAGGCTTCTGGATAGTCAGGCTGAATTTCCAAAGCTCGCTCGAAAGATGCGATCGCCTCTTGATATTTCTCTAATTTATCGAGAGTATAACCCCGATCTGTCCAGGCTTCTAAGTATTCAGGATTGAGTTGAATTGCTTTGTCGCAAGCTTCTCTAGATTCCTTATATTTCTTCAACTCATAGAGCGCCTTAGCCTTATCTTTCCAAACTTCAGCATAGTCTCCTTTGATCTTAATTGCTTGGTTATAAGCTGCGAGCGCTTCCTCATATCTATTTAAATTATAAAGAGTATTGCCTCTAGTGTGTAACTCAGTAGCATTCGCAGAATTGAAGATATTAACAAGATAAGCAGATGCAGCGATACCGAGGCCAATTAGCCCAATAATTAGACCGCTTTTTAAATAGAGATCGGCGCGTTTTTTTGTCGGCTTGGGCGAAGATGCAGGTAGAATTAATGGTGCAGTAGCACCAAGAGGAGTTTTCAATTCTTTAATAGCTTGCAAAGCTAGACCTGCATTAGCATAGCGTTGCCGAAAATCATAGCGCACCATTGTATCTAAGACTTTAGTAAATTCAGGGCTGACTGATACTTTTGTCTGCCAAATAATTTCTTCTGTATCGGGATCTGTTGGTAATTGATGGGGAACTTCCCCTGTAATTGCTTGAATTCCAATCATGCCAACTGCATAGATATCGCTGCTAGGTTTGGGATTGCCGTGAGCTTGTTCGCTAGGCATATAACCGGGAGTACCAATGCTCACACTCAAGCCATTATTTGTTTGAGAATTGATGATTTGAGTGGTGATTTCTTTGACAGCCCCAAAGTCAATTAAAAATAACTTTCCGTCGCTATCTCGCCGGATAATATTCTGGGGATTGACATCGCGGTGGATGACGTTTTGCTGGTGTACGAAGTCTAAAATTTCCAGAATTTCTTGCAATAGAGAAATGACTTCATCTTCGCTTAACCTTCCTTGGTTTAGGGAAGTTTTGGTTAATTCTTCGCTTAAATTATGACCTTCAATGAATTCTTGAACTAAATAAAAGTCTTGATTTTCTTCAAAGTAGGCAAAAAGTTGGGGAATGCGATCGCGATCGCCTAATTTATACAATACTTGCGCTTCGGTATCGAATAAACGTCTAGCTATTTGTAAAGTTGCGGGATCTGTAGCTTGAGGTTTAAGTTGCTTGACAACGCAGCGGTGATTACCTGGTAGCTGTTTGTCTTCAGCTAGGTAAGTTTGGGCAAATCCTCCGCCTCCCAAGTGGCGGATAATGTTGTAGCGGCTGCCGAGTGTGGTTCCCTGCATGAGATTTACCTAGTTAATCTTGTAGGGTGGGTGCTGTATTGGTATCAACTTAAGCTGAAAGACTGCCAGGGACTTAAGTCCCCGTCTAATAGCTTAAGTCCTTTGAAGAGGACTAATGAGTTTAAAAGTCCTAATTTATAGTCCTCTTTAGAGGACTTAAACTGTGAGGCGGGGGTTTTAACCCTTGCCAGACGGTCGGTTTAAGATTAAGTTGATACCAATGCAGCGCCCATCTTACCCTACATAATATTAAGTCAATTTTGAACTGCTTGCAAGATTTCATCATCGACTGAGAAATCAATCTCAGCTTTGTCACGTCCAGAGGTCAAATAATCATTCTGGAATGAATCTTTTAATCCTGAAACTAAGTCAAATTCTGGCTGCCAGTTGAGTTCACTCATGGCTTTATTCACTGAAGCAAAGAAGTGTTGCACGCGCATGGGGAAGGCTTTACGCTTGCCAAAATCAAATTTTTTGGGGTCGTAATGTACGATTTTTATATCGGTGGATTTACCAGCGGCGGCGGCGCAAGCGCGGGCTAAACCGTCAAAGGTAACGTAGCGATCGCCTGATACATTATAAATCTGCCCTATGGCTTTTTCATTGCCTAAGACAGCAGCCATTGCCTTAGCTAAATCTTGACAATGACCGAGTTGTGTGATGTGCATTCCATTGCCAGGAATGGGAATAGGGCGATCGCGCACAATCCGGTCAAAAAACCATGCTTCTAAATCGTTATAATTTTGCGGCCCATAAATATAAGTAGGGCGAATGGAAGTCCAAGGCAAACCAGCATCTTTGAGGTAGGTTTCTGTTTCGTATTTACCCAAATGGCGGCTCTTTGGATCGGTGGCATCACCTTCAATATGAGGTAATTGATCCGACTTTAAATAAACTCCCGCAGAACTCATGTAAACGAAGTGTTTAACTTGATTTTTAAATATCTCTGCTAGGGGTTGAGTGTCGCTTAGTTCGCGACCATTATTGTCAAAAATTGCATCAAATTTTTCTGATGATAATTTTTCTTTGAGTTGGGAAGCATCGGTGCGATCGCCATGAATTTGTTGTACTCCGTCAACGGGCGCGGGTTTTTTGCCGCGATTAAATAGTACCACTTCATGGCCTTGGGCTACTAAAATCTTAGTTAAATAAACGCCGATAAATCGAGTGCCACCCATCATTAAGATTCGCATTTTGTTTGATTCTCCTTATTGGTATATTGAGCTGGATTTTCCCAAGAAAGTCCGGCTGTGTGAGCTTCATCGCCAATAATTTTAACATCTCTAGGACTGATATCAATCTAGTTACATCGGAATTATAACAATACTGCGGACAGTTTTCTCAGGCGCGAGCCTAGCAAAGTCTGGAAGTTAGAGTTATTGGGCTTTGCCTTCAAAGAGCGCTGAAGCGCAACAATGTACCTTTGAACCAAATTCTGCCGATCGCAATCTCAAACTGTCCGAAGTATTGCTATAAATCATTACTAGCTTTTTGTGAGATAATTATACAGAATTTTAGACGAAGGAAACACACATTAGTTAGTTATTACTTGTTAGTTAGTTATTAAAGATTGTCGTATCCAGTAAAAGGGAGTTAGCAATGGCACGGGATGAAGCATATCGAAAAGCTGAACAGTGCATTGAAAAAGCACAGCAAGAGGGAGCAACAAAACTCGATCTTGGCTATATGGAATTGACAGAAGTGCCAGAGGCGATCGCAACTCTTACTCAGTTGCAAAGGCTTGACCTTGATTGCAACCAATTGACAAAAGTGCCAGAGGCGATCGCTTCCCTCTCCCAGTTGCAAATACTTAACCTCAGCAACAACAAATTGACAGAAGTGCCAGAGGCGATCGCTTCCCTCTCCCAGTTGCAAACGCTTAACCTTATCTACAACAAATTGACAGAAGTGCCAGAGGCGATCGCAACTCTTACTCAGTTGCAAAAGCTTTACCTCAGCAACAACCAATTGACACAAGTGCCAGAGGCGATCGCTTCCCTTTCCCAGTTGCAAACGCTTAACCTCAACTTCAACCAATTGACAGAAGTGCCAGAGGCGATCGCTTCCCTCTCCCAGTTACGAAGGCTTAACCTCAGCTACAACCAATTGACAGAAGTGCCAGAGACGATCGCTTCCCTCACCCAGTTGGAATGGCTTTACCTCAACAACAACCAATTGAGGAAAGTGCCAGAGGCGATCGCTTCTCTCACCCAGTTGCAAAGGCTTTCCCTCAGCGACAACGAATTGACAGCAGTGCCAGAGGCGATCGCTTCTCTCTCCCAGTTGCGCTCACTTAACCTCAGCAACAACCAATTGACAGAACTACCAGAGGCGATCGCTTCCCTCACTCAGTTGCAAGAGCTTTACCTCGTCGGCAACCAATTGACAGAACTACCAGAGGCGATCGCTTCCCTCACTCAGTTGCAAGAGCTTTACCTCGTCGGCAACGAATTGACAGCAGTGCCAGAGGCGATCGCTTCTCTCACCCAGTTGCAAAGGCTTTCCCTCAGCGACAACGAATTGACAGCAGTGCCAGAGGCGATCGCTTCTCTCACTCATTTGCAAGGGCTTGACCTCAGCTACAACCAATTGACACAAGTGCCAGAGGCGATCGCTTCTCTCTCCCAGTTGCAAGAGCTTTACCTTGATGACAACCCTCTAAACCCTGACCTCGCTGCTGCCTACGAACAAGGCATTGAAGCCGTTAAGGAATACTTGCTAGATATCTAGTGGAGAAACTAACAATTTTTCAGAGAAACCCGTTTTCTTTGCATGGGCGCGATCGCAAAGGGAGCTTTTTGCACAGATAATGTATAAACTAAATGAGTTTCAACTTCGATTACAAAAATTTTTGCTTCTGTCCTGTGTTGCGTTAGCGAAGCTTACCGTAGGCATCGCGTCCTTGCTCAAAAACTATTCGGAGTATTGAAGAGTGATGTCTAAAAAAGGCTACGCTACCCCTCAGCCCATAAATCCCAATAAGTATGAAGTCAATCCAATCGCCCCCCCTCCCAGCACTAACCACGCTGAATTAATCTTAAATTGGAACACTGCGATCGCGCTCAAAATTGCTACAATAATTGTTAACCAATCCACCAATGCAACTCGTCCCAGAGTATAAGTGACTCCTACCATTAACCCCAAAGACGCTGCATTCATGCCATCTAGAAATCCACTTGCCCAAGGAGATTGACGTAATTTAGGAACCCAAGGATTAACTACCCATACCAGTACAAAGGCTGGTAAAAAAATGCCGACAGTACCAGCGATCGCGCCTGCATTTCCAGCTAGTAAATATCCAATGAATGTGGCAGTAGTGAATACAGGCCCAGGTGTAATTTGCCCGATGGCAACGGCATCTAAAAGTTGCTGTGATGTCAGCCAATGATGGCGCTCGACTAAATCCTGTTGTAGAAATGCTAGCAATACATAACCGCTACCATAAAGCACGCATCCAATTTTAAGAAAGAAAAGAAAAACGCTCACCCAACTGACTGATGTTACTGCGGCTGTTGTATTGCTAACCTGGGCTATAAATCCTGAGAAAGGCAATAAAAATGCTCCGACTGTGCGTCCTCTGGATTGCCAATTTTTCACTAGCATAACAATAATACTAATTAAAATTAGCAGCAAAATTTCATTGATTCCAGCAAAATAACCTGCGATCGCAGCCACCCCTGCAATCGTTGTCGGCACGTCTTTAGCTGCCTTTTTACCCAGATTCCATACAGCCTGAAGTACGATCGCCACGATCGCAGGTTTAATGCCGTAAAGCAGCCATTCCACTTGGGGAACAGTCTGGTAGCGATCGTAAATTACTGCTATTACCCAAACAATGAGCATAGCAGGCAAAATAAAACAGCTTCCTGCAATTAGTAAACCACGCCACCCGGCTCGTTCGTAACCAATATGAATAGCTAATTCCGTCGAATTGGGGCCGGGAATTAAATTCGTAATTCCTAACAAATCTAAGAGTTTTTCGCGGCTCATCCACTGACGGCGATTTACTACCTCATTATCCATCATGGCGATGTGAGCCGCAGGGCCGCCAAAAGCGATCGTTCCTAGTCGCAAAAACACCGCTACCAGCTCCGTTAATCGCTGCTGTTGTTGTTGGGAATTCAAAGCCTTATAGGAAATCACTTCTCTTTGTTCGTGAACCTCTTTTTCTTCCGTCACAGTGATGCTCCTAAATCTGTTATAATCTTGACAAAACCAGTATATCGACTTTCGATGTTCCTGGTAGTTATGGTAAAATTAAAAATAAATATTTCTGATTCGTCTCAGAAGGATATATGCAAATTCCCCGCCTGCATCCTGATACAATTGAGGAAGTTAAACAAAGAGCTGACATAGTAGATGTCATTTCCACTCACGTTGTACTACGAAAAAGAGGCAAAGATTTCGTAGGTTTATGTCCATTTCACGATGAAAAGTCCCCTAGTTTTACTGTCAGCCCCAGCAAGCAAATGTTTTATTGTTTTGGGTGCGGTGCAGGGGGAAATGCGTTTAAATTCTTAATGGAATTAGGCAAGCGTTCTTTCAGCGATGTAGTGCTAGAATTAGCCAGACAACATCAGGTTCCTGTACAAACTTTGGAACCCGAACAGCGGCAAGAATTACAACGTCAAATTTCTTTACGAGAGCAGTTATATGAAATTTTGGCTTTAGCTTCTAGTTTTTACGAACACGCTTTGCGACAGTCGCAAGGACAAAAAGCGTTAGAATATCTACAAGTTGAGCGCAAGTTAAGCGAAGAAACTATCCAACAATTTCAGTTAGGATATGCGCCCTCTGGTTGGGAAGCTCTTTATAGCTATTTGGTGGAGCAGAAACATTATCCCTTGCAATTGGTAGAGCAAGCTGGATTAATTATACCACGAAAATCTGGAGGGAATGGTTATTATGATAGATTTCGCGATCGCCTGATGATTCCCATCTGCGATTTGCAAGGGCGAGTGATAGGTTTTGGGGGTAGAACTCTGACTGACGAACAGCCGAAATATCTTAACTCTCCCGAAACCGAATTGTTCGATAAAGGGAAAACTTTATATGCTTTGGATAAAGCTAAAACTGCTATTAGCAAACAAGATCGAGCCGTAGTAGTAGAGGGATATTTCGATGCTATTGCCCTCCACGCCGCCGGAATTGCTAATGCTGTCGCCTCCCTGGGTACAGCATTAAGCTTAGATCAAGTGCGGCAACTTTTGCGGTATACTGAATCTAAGCAAATTGTGCTTAACTTCGATGCAGATAAAGCAGGTACTCAGGCGGCGGAACGGGCAATTGGAGAAATAGAAAAACTTGCTTGTCGCGGAGAAGTACAACTGCGGATTTTGAATATTCCCGATGGCAAAGATGCAGATGAATACCTAAAAAGTTATTCGGCTGACAAGTATAGCGAATTGTTACTAAATGCACCTTTGTGGCTGGATTGGCAGATTCAAAATCTCCTGCTTAACTGCGATTTAAAGCAGGCCGACCAGTATGGCAAAGTTACTCAAGAAATGGTAAAGTTATTAACTAAAATTACCGATGATAATCAACTAGCTCATTATAATTACGAATGCGCTCAAATTCTCAGTAAAGGAGATTCAACAAGAGTAAAATTCTTGGCAGAAACTCTGCTAAATCAGGTGGTAAGTTATTGGGCAAAATTACTCAATCAGGATGAATCTTTAGCATTACCACCATTAATTAGAAATAAGCTCAAGGGAAGCAGGCAAGTTAGGTCGCGCCGCGCTGGAAGTGAGAATAAATCATCAATAGAAGCTTTGTCTCAGGCACGAGAGCGTAGCGTTTTAGAACAACCAGAGGCTTTTTTGTTGCGTATTTATATCCACTCTCCCGAACATCGTCAAGCTGTAATAGAAGCTATAGAAGCACGAGATTTACAATTTAGTCTGTCTCATCATCGATTTTTGTGGCTCCAACTTTTGAATTTAAAAATGTTGGATAAAACCTCTTTACAGGCAGACGCATCTGTGTTAATATCAAAATTACAAAATAATTATTTAGAATTCCCCACGCAACTACAGCAAATTTCTCACCTGTTTCATTTAGATGAACTTTCAGAGAAACACATTCTCCGACCTCCATTAGCTATTCGAGCTGCGATCGCTTATATTGAGCAAATTACTACTCAAAAGCGCCGCGTTGCGGCTTTGAATATGTGGGAAAAGACAGATGCAATTGCCCAGCGCGAACAGGCCGATAGATATTATCAACAATTTTGGGTAGAACAAGAATGGATTAAAGAATTAGAGCGGCTGCGCCGAGTTAATTTTTATGATTTAGTATCAGTTCCCTGGATAGTATAGGGTTTCTCAGGGTGCATAAGTCCTGTAATGGCTAATTACCCATCCTCCCCATCTCCCCTCCGATTAATTAAGTTGCTCCCCCATCTTTCCCTAGCCCCTAGCTATTTCTTACCTACGGATCTACCCAACGGTCATCTGATTTAATCAAATTAATCAACTCTTCTACACCTCGATCTTCAGGCACTCGCTTAATTTCTTCCCGACCGCGATAAAGAGAAATATAACCCGCCTGTTTCCCTACATAACCATAATCAGCATCAGCCATTTCCCCCGGCCCATTCACAATACAGCCCATTACTGCGATGTCCAAACCTGTGAGATGTTTAGTAGCTTCTCTCACTTTGTGCAGCACTTCTTCCAAATTAAACAATGTGCGACCGCAGGAAGGGCAAGCCACATATTCTACCATTGTTTTCCGCAATCCCAAGGCTTGCAAAATGCTGTAACAAACGGGAATTTCTTTCTCCGGGGCCTCCGTAAGTGAGACGCGAATCGTGTCGCCAAGGCCGTCAGCTAACAATGTAGCAATACCAGCAGTGGACTTAATCCGGCCGTATTCGCCATCGCCAGCTTCTGTAACGCCTAAATGTAGAGGATAATCCATGCCGTGCTCGTCCATCCTGCGGGCCATCAACCGATACGCAGCCAACATTACAGGCACTCGCGAGGCTTTCATAGAAATTACGATATTGCGAAAATCCAAAGATTCGCAAATTTTGATAAATTCTAAGGCGGATTCTACCATCCCTTCAGGGGTATCGCCATAGGTAAACAGCATCCGTTCGGCGAGGGAACCGTGATTAACCCCGATTCGCATCGCTTTGCCTTGGTCGCGGAGGGAAACTACCAGAGGCTCTAAGGTTTCGCGGATTTTTGCGCCAATTTCGTCAAATTCGTCTGGTGTGTACTCGCTTCTATCAGCTTTCGGCTTTTCAAATACATATAGTCCCGGATTAATTCTCACTTTGTCTACGTGCTTGGCCACTTCTAGGGCAATTTTCATGCCATTGTGGTGGACATCGGCTACGAGAGGTACTACTTGGTAGGTTGCGTGCAGTTTTTGCTTAATTTCGGCTAAGGCTTTAGCATGGGCCATGCTGGGAACGGTGACGCGGACGATTTCGCAGCCAATCTCGTGGAGGCGGCGGATTCCGGCTACTGAACCGTCGATATCGAGGGTATCTTCGTTAATCATCGACTGAACGACGATGGGGTAGCCACCGCCGATGGTGACGCTACCGACTTTGACCGGCCGGGTTTTGCGGCGGTGGATGGTGGTGTCAAAGGTGGGTTGGCTTGATGCGGGTTTGGTTGGGTTGGGTAAGGTTTGCATGGTATGCAGGGTAGATTTTTGTAGCGAAAATCTCTGATTTGTGTCTCCTGCTTTTTAGAGTGCCATAGAAGGGGGCCGTTTGGACGCAGGGATGGGAAGAAACAGAGGTAAGATTGCGATCGCAACTTTCTGAGTCCTGTTAGCCACGCAGTAATCTCATCTACTGATATTAACTTTTTATTTTGATTTACTGTTGCAATTCGATGCCCAATTCTGAAAAGTATTGCTACAATTCTGATATTGGATATCACTTTGTTACACCCAACCTCCGGCTACAACTATTACTATTGCTAATTATTTTAGGAGTGCAAAATCATGGGAATTGAGCGGAAAATGTGGCGAGGAATGTTTGCCCCTGGTGAAGTAGTTCAACTCAAACAGCCCTGTTTTACACCGGGACGATTGTTTGAACCAGGGAGATATATTGTTGGAGATTTACCAGATACTGCTTTTGACATGGGTTTAGTAGAACAATTACCACCCGTTAAAGGCAAGAGTGCTGAAATTAGGAATAGCGTACCTTCGCCAGAAAATGAGGGATCTTAAAATTCACTCATTCAACTTTGTAACGCCGTCGTCCCGGCGGTTGTTTCACTACCCAGAGGGCGGCGTTACCAGCAATGTTAATTAACCATTCTGATTAATTTGTGCGATCAACTCTTTTAAGACTTCCTCTGCTTTGTCATTATCTATCTGACAAGTCCCTGCATTCTGATGTCCGCCGCCGCCGTATTTCAACATTAACTCCCCTATATTTGTCTGAGAAGTTTTGTTAAAAATTGACTTACCAACTGCAAAAACTGTATTTTGTTGCTTCAGTCCCCAAAGTACATGAATCGAGATATTGCATTCTGGGAACAAAGCATAAATTGTAAATCTGTTGCCCGCATAAATTACCTCTTCATTCCGTAAATCTAAGACGACCAAATTCTGATAAGCCTTTGCACATCGCGGGATTTGATCTTTAAACTTCTCTTCTTGCTCAAAGTAAAGGTCAACTCTCTCCTTCACATCTGGCAATTGCAATATTTCCTGAATAGAATGAGCTTTGCAGTAATCTATCAACTGCATCATTAACTGATAATTCGAGATTCTAAACTCCCGAAATCTCCCCAACCCCGTCCTCGCATCCATCAAGAAATTTAACAACACCCAATTTTCAGGATGCAAAACTTCTTCTTGGGAAAATTGGGCAGAATCGGATTTATCAACTGCCTCCATCATCGCTTCAGAAATCTCAGTAAACTTTTCTTTTCCGCCATAATAGCTATACAATACTCTCGCCGCCGATGGTGCATCTGGATCGATAATGTGGTTATCTTGAATGTCGTGATTTCTGATAGTTTCGCTGAGGTGGTGGTCGAAGGCTAAATAAACTCCTTCGATGTATGGTAAATTTGTGGTAATATCATTACTTGTCACTTCAATTTTTCCATCCTGCATATCTTTAGGATGAACAAACTTAATTTCGTTAATCATGTCCAGTTCTTTTAAGAGAACGGCACAGACAAGACCATCAAAATCGCTGCGGGTGACTAACCTGTATTTTTTAGGGCTTCGCATAAGTTTCTCAGATGAGGGGGAAGTTAACATCAGATAATATAACGTATTTCCCGGACTTTTCCACTATGCCTTCTGACGCTTACGCTTGGATAGACAATTCTCTGGCTACTATTCACCGAGCTGAATGGTATCGCTCGGTGCAAACGATTCATGGTCGCCCCGGTGCTACAATTTTGCTAGAAGGTCGCGAACTTGTCAACTTTGCCAGCAATGATTATCTGGGATTGGCGGGTGATGAAAGGCTAATTCAAGCAGCAATTTCTGCTGTTAAAGAATTGGGAACGGGGAGTTCTGGTTCGCGATTGCTGAGTGGACATCGCCAGTTACATAGAGATTTAGAATTGGCGATTGCATCTTTTAAACAAACGGAAGATGCAATTGTATTTAGTTCGGGTTATCTTGCTAACTTAGGTGCGATCGCATCTCTTGTAAATAAGCGGGATTTGATTTTATCGGATCGCTACAATCATTCTAGCCTTAAAAACGGCGCGATCCTCAGCGGCGCGACTGTATTAGAGTACAATCATTGCGATCTTGAGGATTTAAGAACAAAGTTGGAGGAACGCACTCGTTACCGCCGCTGTTTAATTATTACCGATACTGTTTTCAGCATGGACGGTGATTTATGTCCTTTACCACAATTATTGGCAATAGCTGAAGAATTTAGCTGTATGCTATTAGTAGATGAGGCGCACGCTACAGGTGTTTTTGGTGATAATGGTGCGGGTTGCGTCGAGCATTTCGGTTGTACTGGAAAACCATTAATTCAGGTTGGAACTCTCAGTAAAGCTTTAGGAAGTTTAGGCGGATATGTCGCTGGTTCTAGCTCGTTAATTGACTTTCTCCGTAATCGAGCACCTACTTGGATTTATACTACAGGATTGACACCAGCAGACACGGCTGCTGCTTTAAAAGCTGTAAATATTGTCCGCGCAGAACCACAATTACGCCACAAATTATGGGAAAATGTGGAAACTCTTAAAACCTTGCTCGATCGGCAGATTCCTAACTGGAAAAATACAGATAAAAATCACACCGACTGGAATCTTCACCCCAATTTAGAAAGCGAAAGCAAAGAAAATTACCAATCAGCAATTACCCATTCATATTCCCCAATTTTTTGCTTTTTATTAAAAGATGTAGCTCAAGCTTTAGGAGTAGGAACGCAATTGAAAGAACAGGGAATTTTCGCACCCGCAATTCGACCTCCAACTGTTAATTCTAGTCGCATTCGCGTCTCCCTGATGGCAACTCATAAGTCAGTACATATTGAAAAGTTGGTTGAAGCTTTGAGGGTATCCCATTTTTGAAAAGATATAACCCTCTAGCCAAGCGCGGTTTCATTCTCGGAAAAACCGCGATTTTGTAGGGTAGTACCCCATAGGTGTCAACTTAGGTTCAAACCCTTAGTCCGACAGGGGTTAAAACCCCTGTCTCAAAGATCAAGTCCTCTGAAGAGGACTAATGAATTTAACAATTTTCTTTAGTCCTCTTCAGAGGACTTTAGCTATTAGACGGGGGTTTTAACCCCTGGCGGGCTTTCGGCTTAAGTTGACACCAATGGTAGTTCCCCGTGCCTACCCCCTCACCAACTCCTGCCTCCTGCCTCAATACTACTTACCTACCAACTGGCGAAACTTTTTCTTGAACTTATTCTTATAAACATAAAAAGTCCGCTGTAAATCCTCAGTTGTTAAAGCCATCTCCGCCTCTAAACCAGTCCTTCCCCAAGCATCCTCCTGGCACTTACGCCGACAGAAATTCATCGGTTCCGAGTAAACTTCAGAAGTAGAAAGAGTAGGCTTCGGCCCACACCAGTGAATCACAGTCGCGGCAGCATCACCTCCGGGCCCCGCCGCCTCAATTGGGAACCTTTTTCTCAGTAAATTCTGGTCAAAATCGGGCACTAACAATTGCATATCTACATTCTGCACCCGCGCTCTACCTTCCTGAGCCGCACGCGAAATCATAAAGTTCAAAAATCCCATCTCTCCATACTTAAATATCCCTGGATACTGAGCAATGAAATCCAAAATTTCTACATACTCATCCAAGCTGAAAATCCCCCGCTTAGCAAAGAAAGTACCCGTGCAGAAATAGCGAGAGCGGTAATCTTGCCAGTGAAAATCTGGAAAATGCTTCTCAATCCCCGGAACATCAAAGAAAAACTTAGAAATATCTGCATCTGAGTAATTGGCCTCAGTCTGGTCAATAACAAAATCAAAATTATTAAAATCGGCAAACTGAAGAATATCTCCCCAGACAATTGTATCGGCATCTAACACCAGAAAATTTGACCAAGGGCTTTCCCAAAATGCAATCATTTTAGTTTTTCCCCAGCCAAAACTTCTCTTCCTCAGAAGTTCGCTCGATACGTTATCGTGATTGATAACACGCACTCCATAGGACTTTTCTAGTGGGGCCACTGAAAACGAGCCATCAATCAGCAAACAAATCGGAACATCCCCCAAGAAATACCGGATGCTGGCACAGCAACCTTTAGCAAAAAGATAATCTTGGTCGCAACAGGCGATGATAATGCCAAAGTCTTCCATATATACCTCACGATTTTACTAATTTCCAAAACAATATTTTCTGGGTTTCCCCCAAGTCAACAGCCTCGATCTTATACTTACCTTCTTGCTCAAGTCCAGAGCGCAGTTTGTCAGGGTTTCCGTATATAAACACATCGCTAAAAGCGCTGACGATTTTAGCAGTTGTTTGTTCCTCTCCTAATTTAATTTTACGTGGTATTGAGGAATTTAGGTGAAACAATTGCATACTCACTTTGGGCGCGAATAAATAACTCATTGATAGTATTTGACCGACAGAAATATTAGATGTATCGCTAAGCACAAGGGGTTTTTGGGTTTCATTAACTATGCGAGCTATTTGGGGATTTTGTCTGCCTGATTCCTTATTCCACCAATTATCAGCTTGCAAGCTGAGTGCAGAGGATACCAAGCCGCTCCCTAGCAGTAGAATAGTAATTGCTCTCCACACTTGCAGTTTCCAGTCTTTTGTAGATGGCATGGTAATTTTAGTTACCAACAGGTAAGCAACAGCGATTTCAATCCCCATGTAAGTCGGAAACAAATATCGGCTCTTAGTTGATATTATACTTTGCTCTATTATATCTACTAGCATTACTGGTAGAGCGCAAGCCCCAATCAATATCACTACAAATAGCCAAGCTCGTTTTGGAGTCTGACGGCATAGGAAATAAATTCCATATCCCACCATAATTAATAAAATAAAAGTTGCTACCGTTAACGGAATTAAATATAATAAAGGAGATTTAGATGTTAGACCAAAATCTATAAAAACGCGACCGATATTACCCGCCCAATTCTTCACTAAAAACAGCCTTTCTGTATCTAATTCTGACCAACCAGTTGCCACTGAAGCAGCCAATTTATTACGAATTAAAGTGACTAGCCAGGGAAGGAAAGTAATTAAAGCGATAACAGATGATAGTATCCAAGCTAATACTCTCTTAGTGAGGCGAAAGTTAGCTTGAATAAATACATAAATGCCATGACCGAGGGCGACTAACCCTGTAAATAAGTGAGTGTAAAGTCCTAGAGCTAAACTTATTCCATAGATACTCCAACTGAGCCAATTTTGAAGCCGTAAAGCTCGTAGGAGTGAAGCACTGGATAGCAAAATTATTACTGCCCACAAACTATAGGGACGTGCTTCTTGAGCGTAGAGCAAATGGAAGGGAGAAACGGCTACTAATCCAACTGCAAGCCATGCCACTTTCGGGGCTGAAAATAATTCTTGACACAACCAATAGATGCCAGGAAAAGCAAGTAGGCTAATTAAAGCTGAGAAACTTCTTGTACTGGTGGGAGAGCTACCGAATATTTGTACCCAAAATCGGGTAATTATAAAATATAGCGGGGGGAGTTGAGGTTCTTCTACTGCTAGACCTCTAATTGTATCTGCGAGGTTTTTTTCAGAATTAGGTTGCTGATATTGCATTAAATCTTTAGCAGGAATTACGCGACCGCTAGCTACTTGGCTCAATACTTCTACTTCTGTGTAGCCAGATACTCGCAGAGAAGTAAAAACTTCATCGTACCAATAAAATTTATTGCCAAGATTAGTAAACCGAAAACATATTCCTATTACCAATAAAACAATGATGAAAAACTGCAATTGGCTTTTCATAATTATTAGAAAACATAACTATGAAAAAGTATAACACAAATAATCTTGGTTGTCCCTTCCAGTATAGAAAGTTCTAAGTTGTCCTCAAAAACCGCAGATTGGTGCAGAAAGCCAAACCGATTGTTGCCGATCTTGTCTAAATCTAGCTCACATTGACTTCTAGCGCGATCGCCCCCATCCCTTCATCCTACTTTTAGATCGAGCATTGGCCTCCAATCTTCCAGAATCCTAGCAGGTGCAGACAGTAAAGGAACGCTAACCTCGATTCAGATCGTTGACTTAAAATAAAATTATGTTAAAATACCCAGTTATGAGTCAGGGCATCTGTGCAGAAGTCTAAAAATAGGCGATCGCACTAGCGAGTAGGAGTCACGCAACGCACAGGGGGGCAAGCAAAACGCGGCTGGTACTCAAAATAAAACCCTGTCAATTGGTGGGAATTAAATTTTCTCCCTTCCTCCCCCAAAAATGGAGAAAATTACCCTTAAGTTGCTGTCAGCTTTAAGCTCAGGTTAAAAAGCTTGACACCGTTACCTTCCAGGCAGTAAAAGAATATTGTCAATCAAGTAAGAAATCAAGACAACCTAGCAGTTGGAACTTGATTCTAAATTTAGATGTTGAGTGTGAGGGCGTGAGGAATAATGAATAAAACTTTTTGGAATCTATTACTAGCATCTCCAGCCATGTTGGGGATGTCTTCAATCATCTGTGCCGCTGCGATCGCGCAAGAAGCGCCCACAACCCCTGAAACCACCCAGGTAGCGACAGCTCAGGCTTCCGATCTCGCTGTTGCTGAATCAATTGCCATCCCAGAAACGCTGACCCTAAACACCAGCGCTTCCCCAGCAGAGGAAATTGCAGCAGTTACCCCCCTAGAGACTAAGAACGAAGCACCAACAGAGTCAAGCAGTAACGCCCAGATTCTTGGGAGTGACATCAAATTAATTCCAGATGCGGCTACCACTGCGCCAGCATCCGAGCTCTCACTTCAAACTACCCCGCTCCAGACGGCTCCGGCAACTTCAGCCCCCACCGCCTTCCCCGAACCAATAGCTCAAGTCCCCGCTGCTGCGCCAACTTCTACCATGGGCGGGCCCATCCTACCAGCATCGCCCTCAATGCAGCCCAGCGGTCAAGCATCTGGGTCATCAAGCGGTATGGCTCAGGTGACATCTGTTTCCCAGTTATCTGACGTGCAGCCTACAGACTGGGCATTCCAAGCCTTGCAATCCCTAGTCGAGCGCTACGGTTGTATCGCAGGTTATCCCGACGGCACATTTCGAGGCAACCGAGCATTAACTCGTTACGAATTTGCCGCAGGTTTGAACGCTTGCTTAGACCAGATTACCCGGCTAATAGGTGGAGCTACTGGTAACTTTGTCACCAAAGAAGACTTAGCCATACTGCAACGTCTGCAAGAAGAATTTGCCGCTGAACTGGCTACCTTACGCGGACGGGTGGACGCACTAGAAGCACGGACAACTGAACTCGAAGCCAATCAGTTCTCCACCACCACCAAGCTGAGCGGAGAAGCGATCTTTGCCGTCAGCGATAGCTACGCGGGAGATATTTCTCTCAATGACGACGACGATGACGATAACGATGACAGCACCAGCACTAACCTGGGCTATCGGGTGCGGCTCAACCTCAACACCAGCTTTACTGGTCGAGACTTATTGAGAACCCGCTTGCAAGCCAGGAACGTTGCCCGATACGATCGCCCCGGAGCGAACAATACCAACATGGCCCGCTTAGGCTTTGACGGTGACGATGGCAACAACTTTACACTCGACCAAGCGTGGTATCGTTTCCCCGCAGGTCGCGCTACAGTCTGGTTTGGCCCGAAAGGACTCTCCATCGACGACATTGCCGAAACGATCACGCCCTTCAACAGTAGCGGTAGCGCTTCTGTTTCCCGATTTGGACAGCGCAACCCCGCCGTGTACAGAGGCCCTGAAGGCGCTGGTGTGGGTATCAATTACGCTTTCAGCAGGAACTTCCGAGCCCAGATAGCCTACCTAGCTAATGATGTGGATGCTCCTAACCCCCAAGAAGGTCGGGGAGTTTTCACTGGTTCCTACACTGCGCTTGGTCAGCTAGCCTTCTCTCTGGGGTCAGGGTTGGACGTGGGCCTGACTTACGCCCATAAATACTTCCGAAGTGGCAGTGTCGGTGTTGGTGGCGGTACGGGTAGTAACTTAGCTGAACAGCCTTTTGGAAGCGGCGCTACCTCCTCAGATAACTTTGGCGCTCAATTTAATTGGAAACCCAGTACGCGCTTTAATCTGGGCGGTTGGTTCGGCTACACCCGTGCTAACCAAGAAAGAGGAGGCAACGATGAAGCCACAATTATGAACGCGGCTATTACTCTAGCATTCCCAGATTTAGGTCGGCGAGGCAACCTATTAGGTTTCGTCGTGGGCGTACCGCCAAAAGTTACGGATAGCGACGACCGAGAAGATGATGAAACTTCCTTGCACATTGAGGGTTTCTATCGTTTCCAAGTAAATGATTTTATCTCAATTACTCCCGGTGTTTTTGTGATTACTAATCCGAATCACAGTGAGGACAGTGACACAATTTTCGTAGGTGTTTTGCGGACTACCTTTAGTTTCTAGGTATCAGCAGTATCTAAACGTCGAGAATGTTTAAGTCCCGATCTAGTTAAAATTAAAAAAGCGGCTGAAAATTGCCGCTTTTTTATTGAGATTTAGCCATATATAGCTGAAGAAAAAAGGAATAATACCAAGGAATTGCAGCAATTAATTAACGTCCTAACGCGGGCAGTTTAACAATTAACAGTTAACAATTAACTATTAACCATTAACAGCAAAATGTTTTTCGATAATTCCAGGGATTTTTGCGGGTTCGATGCGGCTATAGCGGGTTTTATCTGGCATCAAAATAATGTTTGGCCCTGCTTTGCACTGTTTAAGACATCCCGTTCCCTGAATAGTTACGTGGTCTTCCAAGCCGCGATCGCTTAACGCCGTTTCCAAGGCCTGACAGATGGCTCTACCGCCCCGCTTCTGGCAGTCAGACTTTTGACAGACCAAAATTTTAGCCTTAGCTTGAGGGCAATTTGCCTTGGGAGTAACCTTTTTGGCAGAGTCAACATCTCTCCCTTGGTAAGGGATAATAGGAGTGCGATCGCCACAGGAAACAGACAAAGCCGAAGCCAGTTTTTCAATAGATATATCCTCGAAACTCCGAGGCTTGGTAGCCTGGAAATTACCACCAATTAAGGGGGTGATGCTATAAGCTTTCAGTTTAGTTTTGCCATTGTCCAAGTTGAGTTTTTTCTCTCCTACAACCCGAACCGCTAAACCTCGCTTTGCAATTGGAAACAGAGGCGATGTCTCCGGCTGGCTACGCTTACGCAACTCTTTAGAGATTTTGACGACATACTCCTCCCCCGATGCTGCGGCAATTCGCAAGTAGGAGAGTTTGTAACCATCTTCAAGAATAGAACCGACGATCTGCCCCTCAAGGCTGAATTCTGATACTTCTTTGCGTGATTTACACATGGTTCTAGATTGGTTATAAGTTGTTAACGTTTCAAATTGCTTGCGTCTAGTCAAGCGCTACTAGCTGCTTTTCCAGCAGCCTTCCAAACAGGCTTCCAACTCCCAACGGGGGGATCTATACTGCCTTAATACACTCTCTAACTGAGTAGCTTGCAGAGCACTGTTGATTTGCACCCGCAAAGGTTTATCAATAGCACACCAGCAGGTAATCTCTAACTCCTGCAAACGCTGGTAAACTTGCCAGCGGTCTACCCAACTAACCTCAACAATGTGACATGGTTCTGATTCTAGCTCTGATTTATTCATAAATGAAATCCATTTGCACTAATTTTTGTGACTGATGACAAAGATAGAAAGGAAAAACAAGGGCATACAAGAGCTTAGCTGAGGGAGAATTGTTAAGAAAGAAGGTATAAATCTTAAAAAATTAACTCTCTGCCTGTATATTCTTGGTTTCCATGAAGTCCTGATTCTCCAGAACGCCTGTTAGATAGTTACTTTATAGACTATAGCGCAAGTGCGAGTAATTCTCAATAGACCTGCAAGAAAAATTTACCAACTTGTAAGTATTCCTAGTAGTCTGCTTGGCTGAGCTTGACTCAGTGATTTAGCGTGGTAAACTAAGCGGATTGGCAATAAATCTGCCTATTGAGAGGGAACAGACTATGGCTGAAACTCACAGTGCAGTGCGCCCATTTGGCCACCTTGCCGACAATCCAATTTTGCTCGAACATTCAGTCACAGCCCCAGTCTGTGAAGGGATGAATGCTCTGCTGGCAAGTTTTCAGGCGCTTTACCTGCAATATCAAAAGCACCATTTTGTTGTTGAGGGAGCGGAATTTTACTCTCTACACCAGTTTTTTGAAGACAGTTACGGCGATGCTCAAGATCACGTCCACGAATTGGGCGAACGCTTGAATGGTTTGGGCGGTATTCCTGCGGCTGGTTTTAGTAAGTTAGCAGAACTTTGCTGCTTCCAACCGGAAGCTGACGGTGCTTATTCCTGTCGCCAAATGCTCGAACACGATCTGAGTGCGGAGCAAGCGATTATCAGTTTGTTACGCCGTCAAGCAGGACAAGCGGAAAGTTTAGGCGATCGCGGTACGCGCTACTTATACGAAAAAATCCTGCTCAAAACAGAAGAGCGAGCTTATCATCTAGCTCACTTCCTAGCGCCCGATACTTTGGTGCAGTCGAGCTTGAACTAGGAAGAAGGAAGAAGGAAGAAGGAAGAAGGAAGGGAAGAAGGAACAAGCAAGAAGTTAAACGTAGTCCTAACCGCGTTACACATAAGAAAAAAAGAGCCTGAGAGCTGTACCTCTCAGGCTTTTTGTGTTGGAGCTGGAAAGGAAATGTAACTGGATTTGGCAACATCTGCCCACAGCGAAGGAACCGCGATCGCGAAACTCTCGCTTCCTAACTCCCAAGTTTAGAAAAACTAGCCGTTTGCCCACCTATGCAAAATTTCCACCGCAAACAGCAGCGAGCTTGTTCTCTAACCTTGTCTTATCAGAGAGGAACATATCCATAGCCATCTGAATAACACTCTAGACTTACTAGAACTATTTGTCAATAACCTCTAAAAATTTTTTTTGCCTTAAAAACCCCCTACTCAGCATTTACGGCTCTAAAATGCTTTGCCTATAAGTATTAAAGCCATTGTTAAAATATATTACAGCTAATTTCCCCCATAACTAATGAAATATTTTATAAATAGCCCTTGACAAACCAGAAGAAATTATTGATTATTAATTTCAATAAGCTTTAACCAGCTTAAAACCTACTGACTCAAGAGGTGAACCCATGAGCAACATGGTCGCAAAATCCTTTCCAGGCGAAGGAAAATCCTTTCCCTGGTGGGCGGGGAATGCCCGCTTAACAAACCTTTCCGGCCGACTGCTGGGAGCCCACGTTGCCCATGCAGGCCTAATCGTCCTATGGGCGGGAGCCTACACCCTATTTGAACTCTCCCGCTTCAACCCAGAGCAACCCATGTACGAACAAGGCCTAATCCTGCTGCCGAATCTAGCACGGCTGGGCTTTGGCGTTGGAGCCGGGGGTCAAATTGTCGATACCTACTCCTACTTCGCGATCGGAGTCATACACCTGATTAGCTCAGCATTTCTCGGCTTCGGCGGCATCTTTCACTCCCTCAAAGGGCCCGAAACCCTAGAAGAAAGAACCCCCTTCTTCGGGTATCGCTGGGAAGATGCAGACAAAATGACCACCATCCTTGGCATTCACCTAACTTTATTGGGTCTAGGTGCTGCCTTGTTGGTGGCCAAAGCCATGTATTTTAGTGGGCTTTATGATACCACAATCCAGAACGTGCGGGTGATTTCCAATCCCACCCTCAACCCCGCCACCATTTTCGGCTACCTCTTCGGAGTCAACGGCAAAAACTGGATTGCTGGAGTTGACAACCTCGAAGATGTTGTCGGCGGTCACATTTGGGTCAGCATCCTCTGCATTGGCGGCGGTTTCTGGCACATCAGCACTCAACCCTTCCCTTGGGCAAAACGGCTGTTTGTCTGGTCAGGGGAAGCTTACCTTTCCTACAGCCTGGGAGCCTTAGCCTTAATGGGGTTTATCGCTACCTATTTTGTCTCAGTTAACACCCTGGTTTACCCAGAAGAATTTTTTGGCCCGGCTTTAAATATCGGTTTTGAGCAATTCCCTTACTTCCATCGCGGCGAAATGCTCACTTCTCGCGTTTGGCTAGCAAACGCCCACTTCTGGCTGGCCTTCTTCCTGTTACAAGGGCATATTTGGCACGCCTTGCGAGCCGCAGGATTTGACTTCCGCCAAGGCAAAGTTGTCGAGGCCACCCGCGAAGATATTCAGCCAGAAAGCCGCCAAGTCGCGATGAATCCAGCCAGTTAACTATGGTCACGCCGCCATTCTGGGCGGTCAATAATCCCTCAGTTTTGCTCAATTTAGGAGTTAGTACAAATGCAAGCAATAGCTGATTCAACATCAGTACCACCAACAGAAAACCCAGAACAAGAGTATGGCTGGTGGGCGGGAAATGCCCGTTTTACCAATCTTTCAGGACTACTTTTAGGAGCCCATGTAGCTCACGCTGGCTTAATAACACTCTGGGCCGGGGCGATGACTCTGTTTGAGCTCTCCAATTTCAACCCCGCGCAGCCGATGTTTGATCAAGGTTTAATCTTGCTTCCCAACTTAGCGCGGTTAGGCTTTGGTGTTAGTGCGGGCGGTCAAGTTGTCGATACTTATCCTTACTTTGTCATCGGCGTTTTGCACCTAATTAGTTCTGCTGTTCTCGGTGCTGGCGGCCTTTATCATTCCCTACTTGGCCCTAGCATCTTGCCGAAAAATCATACTTTTTTTGGCTCTTTCGGTTACGACTGGGAAGACAAAGACAAGATGACAACTATCATTGGCATTCACTTATTACTGCTAGGTTTAGGTGCGTGGTTATTGGTAGGGAAAGCAATGTTTTGGGGCGGTGTTTATGACCCCATTGCCGCAGATGTCCGAGTTATTTCTAACCCTACGCTCAATCCTGGTCGGATTTTTGGCTATCTCTTCGGTTTCTGGGGCTCGCAAGGTATGGCCGCAGTTAACAATCTTGAAGATGTCATCGGCGGTCATATTTGGGTGGGGATTCTCTGTATTAGCGGCGGTTTTTGGCACATCTTTACTAAGCCTTTTCGCTGGGCCGAGCGCGTGTTGTTTTGGTCGGGTGAAGCCTATCTTTCTTACAGCTTAGGTGCTCTGGCTTATATGGGCTTTTTGGCAGCCTATTTCGTAACCGTAAATAACACTGTTTATCCAGAGGTTTTCTACGGCCCTGTGGGTTTAACTGGCCCTGATGCGGTTGTAATTTCTTCGCGGACTTGGCTGGCAACTGCTCACTTTGTCTTAGCAGTTGTCGTGTTGTGCGGTCACATTTGGCACGCGCTGCGCGTGCGGACAAAAGCGGTGGGATTTGATTTTCGTTCTGGGGAGTTTGTGAAGCAATCTCCTAGCGATATTCAAGTTGAAACTGCAATGGGTTCAATGAGTTTTTCTGATGTGAGTGTAACTTTATTGCGGAATTTACCGATTTACCGCAAAGGTTTATCTCCCATTGTCAGAGGGTTAGAAGTAAGCTTAGCTCACGGATATTTTCTAGTGGGAATCTTTGTAGTATTGATTCCTTTGCAACAAAAGAGTTTAGCACCTTTGGCTGGGTTGCTTGCTGCCCTCGCAGTAATCTTAATTTTGTCAATACTACTTTCTATTTATGAGAATGGAAAGCGGGAAAAAGGCAAGGTTTTCTATTGGCAAAAAACACCTGAAGATTGGAGCTTATTCCGGGGTGGTTTTGTCCTTGGCGGTTCTAGTGGAGCTTTCTTAGCTTATTTACTGCTAGAAAACTTTGCGGGTATTGATGCAATTTTGCGAGGCGTTGTGAACTAAAACAGGACTTATAAAAATCATCCGTAATGCCGCCAATAGGTATGATTTCTTGACCACCAGGATGGCGGCGTTACGTCAAGCTTACGTAAGTCTTGTTTTAGTTTTCCGCTACAGAAACAGAGTTTTGGCGAATTGCCTTACTCTGTTTCTTAATCAAGATTTATGGAAATTGTTTATAAACTTGAGAGAATTCATCTATGAATGTTGTAATTTACTGTTTCTGTACCTGGACGCTACTTGTTCTATTTTTATGGAGTGTTTGGCAAGCATTACGAGAGGGTATTTCTCAAATCACGCGGCTGCATAAAATTCCCTGTTCTGACTGTGAGTTTTTTACTAATGACTATCGCCTTAAATGTACGGTGCGACCTTTTAGTGCTTGTACAGAGGAGGCGATTGGCTGTTCTGACTTTGAACCAAGAACCAGTTCTTGTAATGCTTGTCAGCAACGTTGCAGTAAGTTTTAATCGTAATATTTTGTTTGGAGGATTTTGATATGTCGTTTTACAAAACTAACTCACTCAAAGCTGAACTAAATCAAAGGGGATGTCGCCTGACTCCCCAGAGAGAAACTATCTTGAATGTATTTCAAAATTTGCCGGAAGGCAATCATTTAAGTGCAGAAGAATTGTACAATATTTTGAAGGAGGGAGGAGAAAGTATTGGTTTGTCTACTGTGTATAGAACTCTGCATTTAATGGCTAATATTGGCATTTTGCGGGAACTAGAACTGGCGGAGGGTCACAAACATTATGAACTGAATTTACCTCAATCTCATCACCATCATCATTTAGTTTGTCTTCAATGTCATAAGACGTTTGAATTTAATGATGAATCAATTTTAAAGATTGGTAATAAGCAGGTTGAGAAAGCAGGTGTAGAACTGCTTGACTGCCAGTTGACGGTTCGGACAGTTTGTATAGAAGCTTTGCAGGAGGGTTGGCCTTCTTTACTTCCTAGCAATTGGCTGTGTTCGAGACATCACTCACAAAGGCAGGAGAATTAAGTTAACAGTTAACGGTTAACGGTTAACTGTCAACTGTTTTAAAAATGGCGCGATCGCATTCAGCTTGAGTTTAAGCTGCGGCGATTAAGGCATCTTTTAGGGGAGTCCAGCGAAAGGCGCGATCGCCTCCCATTTCCACTACTACTTTCACTCGTGGCTCTAAACTAGGTAAAACTGTCAAATATTCAATTTCCTGACGGGATAAAACAAACCCCTCAATGATCCACAGTACCAACCCTTTGGCTTTCGGGGGCAAGTGCTCCAATTGAGTATTTACCACTGGGGGCAGATAATAAACATAGCCGACTGAGGCCTCATTACCAGTAGTTTTTTTACCAAGGTGGGGAGGTCTTACGCCGTGAACCCCTGTTAGATAAGCAGCTAAGTCACCTAAACCCCGCGCTGTGATATTGTGGGTGCTGTAGCTTGCAGCTCTAAGTCGCCGCTGGTAGCGCCCTTCAAATCCACCCTCTAAGGGGACGTAGACGGCCAGGGAACCCGACTTCTCTAAATCCCGAATCATCTTCGAGCCAGTTATAATCAGTGTCATAGGTTTGACTTATTTTCTGTTAAATTTTGTCTGTTGCTACTTGCGAGCTACGCAAATATTGTACACAACCTATTAAATTTAACTCTAGTCGCCCTACTTAATTTAGATCGTACTATAAAATTATAAGTAAAATTATAAGTAGAGATGCTGGTAATTATCTTTTTTCCAGCACTCTATTTGAGGTTAATCTACTATTGAGAGCCATCCCCGACGTACAGCGTACAGCAATCTAGTAATAATTTTGTGGTCTGGTTCGCTGAGGGAATTGGTTAATATTGCCGACTGAAGTTGTTGCCGGTGCTTCCGATTAATACCGCCTGACTTCCAGGCTGTAAAGTACAGTTCTGAAATGATCAATTCTGGGAGAAACGCTTGAGTTGTCATTAGCAGTGAAAAACATCTATGCCTTTAATATCGGGCAAAGTTAGCAAAGTGTATGTGACTGCCATCATGAAGACGATGTGATAGTTTTCTGCCTAAAGGCTGATGGAAGTCCCTTATAGCCAGTGATAGGAATAAAAGATCGGAGTGATATGGGTCAATATCAAGAGTGAGACAAATCAATGACTGTGACTTTAGCAGCAAAATCAGACATCCCAACATATCCTCTGAGCTGGAAAAATAGGATGCGATCGCAACCCTAAACAAGATCGGGCTCTGGTTCAGAAAAAAGAATCCATTAACGGCAATGCCAGAGTTACAAAATAGTAAACTAAGGGCGCAGTAAAAACATAGCTATCAGTGCGATCGAGAATACCACCGTGACCGGGGATCAACTGCCCGGAATCCTTGACCCCAGCATCTCGCTTCATCATGGACTCCGTTAAATCTCCCAACAGACTAGCGATGCCAATCAATAAACCCAAAACTACGCCAGTATAGGGCCACCCTGGCCAGTTCAAATACCAAGATCCCGCTACTGCTACTGCAACGCTACCGCCCACTCCGAACACAGCACCTTCTACCGTCTTTTTGGGGCTAATGTGGGACAGGGAGGTGCGACCAAAGAATTTACCCATGAAGTAAGCGCCGATATCAGCGGCCCAGATACAGCCGAAAGCTAATAGCAGCGTCGTTAACCCTAAAGGTAAAGTGCGGGCATTTGTCCAATCCGGCCAGTAGTCGTTAATGGGTGCATTACTGGCCACAGCCTGAGACATGGCAGATGCAGTTTGGTCGAGCCCGACTCGCAGCCTTACCCAATAGCTGGGCAAATAACCGCCGTAGAACAATCCCAAGATTGAGGAAGAAATGTCTGCGATCGTTGACAACTTGGGTTGGAACAACAGGTAAAAACAGATTAAGGTTCCTGCTAAGGCAAACATGGCATCTACCAGGTTTGGTGCCAGGGCCGCAGTTACTAGCAAAACTTGACTGACGGCTAAGGTAGTTTTGCCAGCGGGTGCAATACCCTTGGCGCGGGCGAGTTGAAAATATTCCTGCTGACCGAGGTAGACAATAATCCCAAAGCCGATGGTGAAGTACCATCCCCCTAAAAAAATCATTCCCAACGCAAGGGCGATCGCAACTATTCCACTGAGGATACGAGACCAAGGCATAAAACGAATTTCTCTTGCAGACTGCTAGGCGGGTCAATCCAGCTATTGAAGCTCTTAGATCTAGTATGAAGGTTAAATGAACGTAAAAAAGGTTAAGAATTACATTTGCCACTTATTTTAAGTAGAAGGAAGAAGGAAGAAGGAAGAAGGAAGAAGGAAGAATGTTTATACAGTCAGCTTTTTAGCCATCCTTATCTTATGTTTAACTAGGTGGAGCTACTTAATTAGGAAAGCAGGCAAAATGTAGAAGGTAGAGGGCAGAGGGTAAAAAGTAGAGGTCACAAAGCAGAGGTCACAAAGCAGAGGTCACAAAGCAGAGTTCACAAAGTAGAAGGCCAAAATTTGAGGTCATTTCCCTTCTAGATCGTAAATCCTTCTTTTTTCTTCTTGCGGTTATAAATTTTTGACCAATATATCTACAGAACTCCCTTAGAACTTGGAATCGCACTGGCACGGCGGGGATCGATTTCCACAGCCATCCGCAAAGCACGGGCAAAAGCCTTAAAGGTTGCTTCAATAATATGATGAGAATTAATTCCGTCTAACTGCCGAATGTGCAATGTCATTTGAGCATGATTGCATACTGCCATGAAAAATTCTCTGACTAACTGGGTGTCGTAAGTACCCACCCGCTGAGTTGGAATTTCTAATCCATAACTACAGTAAGGGCGGCCAGAAAAGTCTAATACTACTTGAATTAAAGCTTCATCTAAAGGGGCAATGAAATGACCAAAGCGGACAATTCCTTTGCGATCGCCTAGCGCTTTCCCCAAGGCCTGGCCCAGCGTAATTCCCACATCTTCGTTTGTGTGGTGGTCGTCAATTTCTAGATCGCCGATCGATTGTACGTCTAGATCGATCAGGCCGTGAGAAGATAACTGGTGCATCATGTGGTCTAGAAAGGGAATTCCTGTCGCTGCCTTACAAGTGCCTATGCCGTCCAGATTCAGGATGACTGTTACATCTGTTTCTCCAGTGGTGCGTTTGACGGACGCGGCTCTAGCTTGGTGGGTGATGTTGGCAGGAGGAAGAGAAGAGCGATCGCTAATTTGCATAATTGTTAATTGTTAGTTGTTAGTTGTTAGTTGTTAATTGTTAGTTGTTAGTTGTTGGTGTGTAAGTCCTGTAAATTTTAAATTTTTACTTACTTTTAACTAAAGCATAATCATTCACAAATGTAGTTAACCGTTAACAGTTAACCGTTAACAGTTAACCGTTAACCGTTAACAATTAACTACTAACAATTAACTACATTCCCATAATTTCGTAACCAGCGTCCACGTATAAAATCTGACCCGTGATCCCGCTAGCCAAGTCGCTGCATAGGAAAGCTGCTGTATTTCCTACTTCTACTTGAGTCACAGTTCGCCGCAAGGGGGCAACTTCTTCTACGTGGTGAATCATGTCTAAAATGCCACCAACTGCGGAGGAAGCTAGAGTGCGAATGGGGCCTGAAGAAATTGCATTCACCCGAATATTTTGGGGGCCAAGTTCAGCGGCCAAATAACGGACATTCATTTCTAATGCCGCCTTAGCAATACCCATAACATTATAGTTTGGTATTACTCGCACTCCCCCCAAATAAGTCAGAGTGAGAATACTACCACCCTCAGTCATTAGAGGTTTAGCAGCCGCACTCATCTGCACTAGGGAGTAAGCGCTAATTTCCAAAGCTTGAGTGAAACCTTTGCGGGAAGTATTGCTGAAGTCGCCTGAGAGTTCATCCTTGCCAGCAAAGGCTAGACAGTGGATGAGGATGTCTAATTTTCCCCATTTGTCGCGGATTGTCTCAAAAGTAGACTTGATTTCGTTGTCGTCTTGGACATTGCAAGGTAGATAGAGACTGGGATTGAGCGGTTCTACGAGTTCCGCCACTTTTCTTTCGTGTCGGCCCTTTTCGTCCGCTAGATAAGTGATCCCAAGATTAGCCCCAGCTTTGTGGAGCTGCTGGGCAATGCCCCAAGCAATCGAGCGATTGTTGGCAATGCCAGTTACAAGAGCGTTTTTTCCAGTCAAATTTAGCATAGTAGTATATTCTATAAGCAATTGGTACGATGATCAAAAGTGGTTTGCCTCTGTTAACTCCAGTTACAGGTTTCGCGATCGCGATCCAAGGTTACTGAGTTCTGGGCTGCTGACCTGAAGGCGATCGCCCGATGGCGATCGCGATCGCCTGGTAGACCTTCGTTACCTTTGTCTCTTGTGAAATTACAGCCGATAAGTGTAAGTTATTACAAGTTTTGTTTAATTTAATATTAAATTAAAATCATTCGCGTCGTTTCCCTCTCAGGGCTCAAGCCACTGAGTTTCCCACTTACCGAACTTTTTTATGAACATAATGTCTGAGAGTCCAAAGGAACTTTCGTTTTATAACAAAATATCCTGAACACCCTTTGCGTCCAGCTTGGGGAGAAAAGGTAAGGGCAGGATAAATCCTGTCAGTGAAAGATGATTCGGGTGAGTATCAATTGCATTGGTTAGTACAAAGGATCTAGTCGTGACTCATGATAGACCGCTAGCAGCCGTGTTCCGCCAAATTAGCGGCGGAGCGTTTCCCCCCGTTGTCGAAAGCTTTGAACGGGGGAAGACTATATTTTTCCCTGGAGACCCGGCTGAGCGCGTCTATGTTCTCATTAAAGGTGCCGTTAAGCTCTCTAGGGTTTATGAGGCGGGGGAAGAAATTACCGTAGCTCTACTACGGGAAAATAGTGTGTTTGGGGTGTTGTCTCTGATTACGGGACATCGTTCTGACAGGTTTTACCACGCGGTGGCTTTTACGCCGGTGGAATTGCTCTCGGTGCCCATTGAACAGGTGGAGAAGGCTCTTAAGGACGATCCAGAACTGTCGATGGTGATGTTGCGGGGGTTGTCCTCGCGGATTTTGCAAACTGAGATGATGATTGAGACGCTGGCTCACCGGGATATGGGATCGAGGTTGGTCAGTTTCCTGTTGATTCTGTGCCGGGATTTTGGCGTTCCGGGGGCGGAGGGGATTACGATCGATTTGAAGTTGTCTCACCAGGCGATCGCGGAGGCGATTGGTTCGACGCGGGTGACTGTGACTCGTTTGCTTGGGGATCTCAGGCAAGAGAAAATGATCTCGATCCATAAGAAAAAGATCACGGTTCATAATCCGGTAGCCCTAAGCCAGCAATTCACTTAAATTAGAAGGAGGAAGGGCTGAACTTCTGCTCTCTAGAATCAATCGATAGCTTATCTATTCAGAGTTGGGTCTTCCTTCATCTAAGGGTTCGATGACTGCCGGATATATCCTGGTAATTGTAATGCTAATTTTGGGGGGCGCGATCGCTACCCTGAGCGATCGCTTAGGTACGAAAGTTGGTAAGGCTAGGCTTAGTCTTTTCAAACTCCGCCCCCGGAATACGGCTGTTTTGGTTACGGTTCTGACTGGTAGTATTTTGTCGGGGACTACTCTGGGGATTTTGTTCGCGGCGAGTAAGCCTTTGCGAACGGGTGTGTTTGGAATTGATGAGATTCAGAAGCGGCTGAATACTGCTCGTAAGGAGCTCAACCAAACGACGCAGGCTAAAAATCAAGTGGAAGCTGAGCTGGCTAAGGCTAGGGAGGCTCAAGCACAAGCAAGGGCGAGTTTGGATGAGATTAATCGTTCTTTGGAGGCGGCGAATGCTGAGCAAGCTGAGACTGAGGCTAAGTTAAATTCGCTGAGAACTCAACTGAATCGGGTGGAGGATGCGAAATCCCGCACTCAGGAACAATTGAGTAGGGTGGAGGCTGCGAGGACGCGCACTGAGTCGCAGTTAAATCAAACTCAGAGTCAGTTAAAAACTGTTTCTAAACAAAAGAGGGCTCTGGGGGCGGAGATCGCTCAGTTGCAAGCGGAACAGGAAGAATTGAGGGAACAGGGAGAACGGGTTAAGGCCCAAATTGCTCAGCGCGATCGCGATATTGCTCAGCGGGAGAAGGATATTGCTCAGCGCGATCGCGCTATTGCTCAACAGGATCGGAATATTGCTCAGCGCGATCGCGATATTGCTGAGCGTAATGCAGAAATTGCTCAGCGCGATCGCTTTTTGCAGGAACGGGAACAGGCGATTGCGGAGCGAGATTTGGTAATTGCGGAACGGGAAGCGCTGTTGAAAAAGTTGGGAGAAGAACAAGCTTCTTTGGAGGATCAGCAAGCCTATTTGCAGCAGCAAGTGCAAATTTTAGAGAGGGATTTTCAGGCAATTCGCAGCGGTACTGTGGCGATTCGGCGGGGGCAAATTTTAGCCGCTGGCGTGGTGCGGATTCTGGAACCACCTGTAGCCCAGCAAGCCGTAGATCGCTTGTTGCAGGAGGCTAATCGAGCGACTGTGCGGTTGATTCAACCTGGCAAACCGAATGGCAATGAGCAGGTAATTGATATTACGAAGGCTGAGGTTGAGCAGTTGATGGTTCAGATTAAGGATGGTCAAGATTATGTGGTGCGAATTTTGGCGGCTGCGAATTATCTTCAGGGTGAAAAACGGATTCAGGTTTTTGCGGAGGCGGAGATCAATCGTGTTGTGTTTCGTGAGGGAGATGTGGTGGCGGGAACTACGATTAATCCCTCAAATTTGACGGATGAAGATGTGCGGAAAAAGCTGGAAAAGTTGATCGATGCTTGCAATTTTCGTGCTAATTTTATGGGGATTGTTGGGGGGCGAGTGCAAATTGCTGATGATAAGATTGAAACTTTGTTAGCTTTTATTGAGCAATTACAGCAGTACGATCAGCCTTTGGATGTGCAGGCGATCGCGGCTGATGTGACTTATACGGCTGGGCCGCTGAAAATTAATTTGGTGGCTATTGATAATGGGGTGGTACTTTTTGGTACGGGGCCAGTGGGGCCGGCGAAGGGGGGAGCTGAGAAGATTGACAGTCATCTATGATGTTAATGGGATGAGAATGTCATTGGGAGTTCTGCGAAGCAATCTCTAGGCCCTGCGATTGCTTCACTCTGAAACCCGCCAGGGGTTTTAACCCAGGGCGGTTTCATTCTCGAATTTTAGCAGAGCTAAAATTCTGAATGAAAATATTCAAGTCATCCGCGAACACTAAAAATTCAACTATCAATTTTATTGATAGTTGAATAAATCAAATTTATTGCTGTACATGGGTTTGAAAAGTTTAGCTGGGTAATTATTATTGAATAATTGAGCTAATCTACCTTTTTAATTGAGTGAAATTATCAGTTTTTCTAGCTTGTAGTTTAGCCATCTTTGACCGCAAGTTAATGATGAAAAGCCTAAAAATCGGTAAAGATTAAGAGCGACGGTTGATAGGAGCGATAAATTAGTGACTGCTATGTAGTTATGTCTCGGCCATATATCTTCCTTAAAAACTACATCTTTTACCCAATGTAACTGATTTTCAATCAGCCAATGACCTCGGATTTTTGACGCAAATATTTCGGCTGATGCCGATAAGCTGCTAATGTAATAAGTAAGATGTTCATAATCTTTTTTACCACGAGCGCCACTTCTTTCCACTTTAATTAAACTGGTAATATTACCCCATTTTAATCTCTCAAAATCCTTGAGCTTCTGGGGAGGAATATCAAAGACAGATACCTTTCTAACCAGGTGACGACCATGACTAATATCTACTGATTCTGCTTGACTTTTAGGTGGTTGATTTTCGATAATATTCACAACCTGTTTAAACAAGTTTTTTTGATTGCCTTTAAGAGCGATAATATAATCATTTTTAGACTCAGTAATCAAAGTAGTTGTCTCTTTTTGACAGTGCAAAGCATCCAATGTAAATATGTTCCCTCGATCGGGATAACCCTTGACTAGCTCTTGCGCCTGTCTGATTTCAGAACTTTTTTGTTTTCAAATTTTTGGACTCTGACAACCAAACCAGTATTCTGACTGAATAAGGACACAATTGAGACAAAATCGTGAGTGCTATTCTGGGGATTTTGGCAGGTACTTCTGAGACATTTACCATCAATTGATACCCAATCAGTCAAGTCTATTGAGGTAGTTAGCTGACTAGCCCATTGATTAAATGCGTCGATTAAATCTGAGGTATTGACCAACATCATTACTCGTCTAATAGTAGAATAAGATGGGACTCTATCAATAGTGAGATTAAAAGTTTTAACGATCAGTTTTTGGTTGCATTTAGCAAAGGTTCCGAAATCTCTATATCCCAAATAACCCAACATGAATCCCATAATAACCAATAGTAATATTAGCCATAAGGGATGTCTTTTCCCGCTGGTTTGGCGTGGGTCATTGACTTTTTTCAAAAAAGAGATTAGAGTATCCATATCTATTATATGAAGAGCGATCGCTAAAAATCTTATCAGATAGCGCGATCGCTTTTACTTTTCGCGATCGCACCGGAGAATGAAACCGCCCTGGGTTTTAACCCCTGTCGAATTGAGGGTTTGATTTTAAGTTCACACTAATAGGCCATGCCTAAGTCCCTACCTCTGCTATGTACCTCTAACAACTAGCAATAACTAACAATTACTAATGATTTTAGGTTTCGATCCGGGTCGCGATAAGTGTGGAATAGCTGTTATGGGGTTAGATAGGGAGGTTCGCTATCATCAAGTTGTGCTGGCGGAGAATGCGATCGCGACTATTGAATCTCTATGTTCGCAGTTTCCGATTGAGTTAATTGTGATGGGGGATCAAACTACTTCTCGTAGTTGGAAACAAAAAATTTCTGCTAGTTTGCCGTTGGTGGAAGTTGTGCAGGTTGATGAGCGCTATAGTAGTTTGGAGGCACGCGATCGCTTTTGGGAAATGTTCCCTCCCAAGGGTTTTAACCGCTTGATTCCTCAAGGGATGCGGACTCCCCCTCGGCCTGTGGATGATATTGTGGCGATTGTGTTGATTGAAAGATATTTGAATTGCGATCGCAAGTGAAAGAGTTGCATCTCCTCAGCTTAAATAGAGGCTATGGGTTGAGAGCACAACTTGCTTCATCGTCACCTGTTTTTATTGCTCCTAAAAGTGTTGTTACCACCGCGCATTTTCTAGCTGCGCCAAGATCGTCGTGCCGTAAAGTAATCAATTTTTTTGACCCGAACCAGGTTGCCCCATCTGTACACTCATCGTCAGCATTCTCCACAATACAACCTTGGCGATTAAATCTGGCTATGTAAGTACCATTTACAGAGTCTAAGTTTGTCGAGGCAGTACTGGTAATATCGATCGCAATCTTATCCTCTAGGCTGTACCATACATTAGGTGCAGAAGAAGGAGATGTGGATACTGGCAAGGTTGCAGGAGGGACGGTTGCAGGGTGAATAGCCCACTGCACTAAGTTACCTTGTATTCTAAAGCTAGCCTGCCATGCTACTTTATCCCGTTTAGCATTACTTTGAGCTAATTGCAAGGCTCCGTAAACTCGGCTTTGGCTAGTGCGTAAACGTTGATTGTTAATGAAAGCTAACCAACCTGGGGCCGCGATCGAGCTTAAAATGCCAACTATCAATAGCAAAATCAGCAGTTCTATTAACGTAAACCCTGTGTCATGTTGCTGATGGTTTTTTCCTAATCCTATTCTTGACTGGCTAGAAAGTCCGCTTAATTGTTGCAGATGTGGCTTGCTAGTTGCAGCTAAACTTCTCTGCCAAAGTTTTAATAGTGTTGAGTTTTTCATATTTTTCTCTGGTTTTTATACCTTAGTTTGACACTCATTGGATCTATTTTAAACTGAGATATTGCATTATTGCCCAAATCCCCCATATTAAGTCTGGTTAATTAGAGATAATTTCTGTAGGGGCGGGTTCGCCAAGATATCAAAATATAAGCGATAAATCCAGAAAACCCGCCCCGGCCCAATACTTACGCCGATCTCTTGCACTAATATCAATAAAGGACTCGATCGCGGGGTGGGGGCGGGTTTTTGAGTCTTTTATAGTACCGTTAAAGCTTTTGGCGAACCCGCCCCTACAGGCTTTTAAAAATGGTACAAGATACGAACTTTAAATAAAGATTACTGCCCTAATACTCCTAATCCTTGCACTTGAACGCTTGCTGTTGGGAAAAATGCTGAATTGTTGCTATTGTAAGTAGCGTTACTTTGCATTTTCCGCAGAGCACTTCCTCTGATCGTAACTCGTGCTACTGTTTTAGATGAATCTACACAAGCGTAGAAACCATTTCCATTTGTAGGTGATACTATTACTGACGCAGTACCACCCAAAGCATTTAGGCACTCAGTATCTGTGGCTACATTTGTGACTGTATTTGTATCAATATAATTAACTAGCACTGGCACTTGGTTTGCGGGAGGTGCACTAATGGTGGGTACTGTTCCATTGTCTTCCTGAAGCGGCCATTGGTTCATTTTCTCCTGAAGACTATTTCCTGACACAGAGAGGCTAAATGGTTTAAAATCATCAGGTTCAGCCCCTCGATCTAGATCTGTAGCTGGAAAATAGGCAGGCGGATTAGCGGTAGTATCTATTATCCCATCACGATATTGATACCTAGTAATCCGGGCTGGACAAGTTCCACCAGCAGGCTGACACCAGATATCTGTATTATCTTGTTTTAAGTAGTAAGCAACTAATGAATATACATAAGTATCATTCAGGCAATCATCACCCGTAGTTGCATTTGGAGTACAGGCGGTAGACTCAGGCAGTAAATTTCTCATCAACTGCCGCTTCCAAAATACGAGAATAGGGGTTCCATTAGTAGCGTTGGGCAAACTATCTAGAATTGCATCAACTCCTGTTTTATCGTAAATATAAATCGCTTGACCCAAATCTTGGGCAATAAAATCAAGGGCCGATTGAATTTCTTGCTCTGTATTTGACTTAACTTGTTCTTTTCTATCAGTATTCAGGACATCAACAACAAAACCTAACAAAGGTGTCAAAATTAAGAATGTTATTATCATTGCTACTAACAATTCAATCAGCGTGAAACCGCTAACTGTTCGATCGACCTTAGAGCAATTAGGCTTGAAATGAGTTTTTAATAGCAACCTAAGTAAACTTTTCATAACTATATTTTCCTGTGCTTGAGAGTTCATCGACCTTAATTAAAATCTAGCAGCAAATCAGATTATGGTGATGGCTGTACTTGTGGACAGCCAACGCGATCGCATAAATTCTGAAATGATGACTTTGCGGCTCCGCTGGTAGTGCCAATCTCCGTAGTCATTTGTACTACTGGAATGCTGGGATTTCCTATTCCTCCTGAGATTGTTGATTGTTGTTGTTCTTGGGGATCGGCGACCAAGGTTACACCCGGTTTAAAGGCATCAGCCCTGTAAACTCGAACACCGAGCAGGTAGCCTTGTCTGGGGTCAGTTAAAGCTGCTGAAGGAATGCTCCGATAAGCTTGGATCAGCATATCTTTGACGCTTTCGGGTTTACATCCGGGATCGTCATCGAGATTAACGCAGTACAGAGACGTTGGAGTTTGACAGTAACCGTCATTTTGACAACTTAAACCAGCATTATTGGGAGCAGGAACCTTAAAATCCTCTCTGTTAGGGTTAGTCTCTGGATCTACCACCGTTGTCTCAATGATTGGCGTGATGGTAGTACCGACGATAGTTGCGACTGGGATCGCACCGCTTTTCACGCCGTTAATGTAAGTTCTAGCAGCTTGGGTTGCCAATTCTACCCGTCGAGCTTGTACGCGAGTCCCTGTAGCAAAAACTAGGACAGGCGCGATCGCAATCATCAAGACGGCAACTACAACCATCGCCATCATTGCTTCGAGGATAGTGTAACCGGAGTCTTGAGACTGCCGTAAATTTTCCAGTGGTGTAAGTTTATTCATAGGTCATCATGAGGGATTGGGCAAGGGATCTGGTACATTGTCATCGCAGAATTGAGTTGGTCGTTGGTCATCGCTGAGGGCATTTTCTGTGGGAGTGTCATCTTTTTTCGCACACAGTAAAGTTTGTACCCAAGGGTCATTTCGACCTACTTCTCTGAAAAATTCATCAGAGTTAGTCTGTGTGGTAGGAGTGGTGAAAAGTTGCGTAAATAAGTCTGGTGATTGAGACAAAAGACCGACATCATAACCCCAAAGGCGGTTTGGCGCTACGAACGTCGGGACTTTCCCTTGGGCGTTTTGAATTTTATAATTACCGGGGTAGCCAAAGATACTCGGTGATGTAGCAGTAGGGTTCAAAACAGCAGTGTAAGGTGCGGTGGAATAGGCACTGCGGCTTAACTGAATGAAGGAACCCAGGATATTTGTATCTGTGGTAGATGGAATATTTCCACCGGGACCATCAGGATTCCAGTTTTCGAGGAAACGGGTCAAGTTTTGCATCCCTCCATTCGAGTCACCGTTGGGACGAGAGGGAATGTCTCCGGCTCCGACAACTAGATTAAATGTTGTGTTCTGAGCTCGTGAGAGCCACCTTGTATTATTGGTAGTTGTTAGAGGGCCTGAATTGCCGGGGTCGCCAGTTTGTGATACGTGAATTTGTAAGACTGGAGCTAATAGTGGCTGCATAGTTCCAGTGGGCGCGTTTTCGTAAAAGAGACGATCTGTTGCAGTTGCAGTGTAGGTAGCGACTGTGCTTGGAAGAGTAGTAGAAGTAGTAGTCTTAAATCTAAGACCATTATTATTGGTAGCCGGATCGGGTACCACAGTCTGAGTTGTATTCGCATTCGAGTTAACTCCAAATGCTTCTATATTTCCACTTAGGATTCCTATGGGAATCGGAAGAGGAGGGGTGCTGCCATCGAATAACAGTTGATTATTAGCTGGATTTCGTCGAAAAGCTACGCGACGGGGATAATGTTGAAGTCTTTGCTGAAGTGGTACATCCGCTGGAGTAGTAGTACCGGCAGGTATAGCCGTCGTACCTGAACCTGAATCAACAACATTGCGCGGTTGACCTATTACATCGCTTGCCTTCACAGGGGTACCAGTTGCATTAATCTGCCAATCATTCGGCCCGCAAGCTGAAACAGGCAATTTCAAGCACATTTCCATCACATATTCTGGAAATGCTCCCCGCCGTTGAACTGGCGTGACGAAGTTGTTGAAATAAGAGCTGTCCTGAGCATTCCCACTGTTGTTTGCGTAGTCGCTATCTGGTGGTGCAACGTTACCGTTAATATTGAATGTTGCACCGCTACTCAGACCGTTGGTGACAAAGTTGTTGTTATAAAAACCATTGAGCAACCTAGCTGCTTTGGCTGTGATTGCTGTCTCTGCGCCAGCGATCGTACCATCTCCATCTGAGTCATAGCCAGTTACAGCCGCACCAGCATTATTTCTCAGGTCAAAGTCTCCCTCATTGCGGAAACCAGGGCGGAAATTCGGAGAAAGGACTGTCACAGAATCCGCCAACACTGTTGCAGCTCGCCAAGTGTCCCCGGTAGTGCAATTAGGAAGCCGGGGATCTCCTGGCCGACAAGCAAAGTTGGGATTAAGAGGTAAAGCACGGTCGTAGAAGTTGCCCCACGCAGGCTGAGTTAACGCAGTGTTAAACTCTTGTTGACTGTGTTCGTTAAAGTTGCCTTGAACGTAAACTGGCAAGTTAGAAACCAAGGTCAGTCCCTTTTCTTTCACCACATCCGATATATCTGTCGGGGCTGTAGCATTTTGACCAGTAGCACCGGCATTCCGAGCCAGGTATCTGCCATTAATTAGCATAATCCCGTGAGGGCGGCGGGTGGGGTCAAGTATAGAGTCAGTGCGACTAACGATCCCACTTTGAACTGCATCAATTCCGTAGGGAATTACGGTAGTGTTACTGGCATCTGCTGTGCGATCGCTCCTATCGGGCGCTGCATCATCACGGCTGGCATAAATAATGCCGCTATTTGGCAATAAATACTCTGGATCTGGCCCTTTAATCCCACTTGCCAAGGGGATAGTTGTATTTCGCAGCACATTTAGGTCAATTTGAGTAACCCGAATTTCCAGGGGCATCCGTTCTTCCAAGGCTAGGTCATAGTTGCCACTATTAAAAGTTGTACCAGGGGGGTTCAGGGTAAATGTTTCATCTACGGTGGTGGTTGCTGGATCGTCACGATCTACAGCCTTGATTTCTCTGGCATTTAGCAGCGCCACTTCCTTAATCGCACCGTTGGGAATAAAAGTTGTTGAAGGCGTAACCGCAGTGAAACCGGCAGTTCCCAAAATCCCAAAGGCGCACAGTGTAGAGTCGATAGCAGCTTGTTCTGCCAAGTTACGATCCGTTTCATCTTTCATCAACGCCGTTCTTAACTGCTCGTTGACGAATCGACCATCAGGAAAGACCATATTCGCCTGATCGTAAAGTTCCGAGGGAGTACCCACAAGCAAGCCATTTCCACCAGGGATCGCTGCCGTAGCCGGTCTGTCAGTAATAGGAGGGGCTGTGTAAACTATGCCGTTATTGGTGTAGGAGTCACCAGCATTCCTTGTCGAAGGAGCAGCGGGGGGTAAATAGGTTGGCTGTGCCCAGCCGCTGACATCATCAAGAGGATCGGCGTTTCGAGCCGTTGTGCTGTTAGTGGGGTCGTAGTAGCTGCTAATGCACGCAATGGGAGCTTGGCTCTTCTTTAAATATACGTCGGAATCAAAATCTGGTTGGTCGTAGTAATCTTGGGCATAGTGATATACTGCTGTTGCCCGCATCCGTAGGTCGCCTTTGGCATACTTGGGAGTACTAGGATCAATGGTAGGAGTAACTGGAGCTGGTAATGTTGCTGGTAGAGTCTCCCAGTTTGTGGTGGTGACAATCGGAGCCCCTGTTGAATCATTTTTGAATACTTGAGAACCCGCCGCAGGTGACATTGGCATACTATCTGGCCACACCACTGTGTAAGCTTCATTCGCAGCAGTTGCCGGATCGTCATAAGGCTTGACCCCGCCTGTTGTTGCATCAAGTAGGGGTGGCGGTAGAAAAGAATTTTTTCTCTCATAAACCCCTGCACCAGTAATTACGCGCAAACCACCGATCGCACTTAAAGGATTTTCTGGTTTTTGGGCTGCTGCTTTTTCCCAGTAGTCACCGCGATCGCTAATCCCCACAGCCGCAAGTATCTGCTTTTGGCTAGTGCGAGTCCGCTGGCTACCATCGTCTGACCAAGTACCCCCAGCAACTTCCTGTGCTGTTTTCCCACCGACAAACTTAGTGCCATTCCACCATTTGAGGGGTAAGTTATTCCCAGCAATGATGCGATCTCCCATAAAATCTTCTGTTTTCGGTTTTGAGCCTCCTGTTGGGTTAGGATTTTGAGCTCTTAAGCGATCGACGTTGATGGTTAGACCTGTAGGGCCTATCGCTTGGGCAATAGTCGTGTCAGCATTCACATCTGTAGGAAGAGACCAGGCTTGGATGGGTCTGAGTGTATCCCCTGTTCCCTCGATTACCGTACCAGGAATAGTTTCGCCCGTTAAGCTCACTTCGGCAAACGGAACTTTCCGCGTCAAGCTTTCAAAGTAAGTCTGTAATGCTTGAGCGCGGTCTTTACCTCCCGCCACTGCTTTTTGCACTGATGTCGGGTCATTGGTAGTATTTGGTACTACTGGCGGCCCAGCAGTATCAGGATTTGCCGTCATCTGTGCATTTACTAAAGCACTGATCCGTCTGGCATAGGCGTTGTTGTTGTAAAGTACATCGGTTGGAGAGTTTGTTACCGATTGATTTGTACTCGTAATTACTGCTTCTGCACCTGCTTGAATTGGCGCGTCTGGTAGTTGCTTAAATAGATGAACTGTACTTGTACCAGTTGGGTTCCCAGAAGCAGAACCGTTCACGAGATTGCCCCCAACGAAAATCTTGCTGTTTTCTTGTTTATAGTAACAAGAATTTTGACCGCTAATTAGGAATACATCTACAGTATTGTTGTTCGTTGAAGTGACCAGTAAATTGCTGTTTGTCAACATCCCACCATTGATTCGGAATGCCGGCCCAGGCGATATCTCTAAGTCATCTTCATAGACTACTGCATTATTCAACAATGGAATTCGCGCTCGGTCTTGCTGATACTCTAGTGCCGAAAAACCTTTAGTGCCTTTATATGTTTCAAACTGATCGGGTGGGATACTACCATTTGCTACTGTTTGCTGTGCAGTAATCGGTACTGTCACCGTGTAAACATAAAAGCTTTTCTTCAGTTTACCATCGGATTGATACCAGCCTGAATCTCCCACCAAACTAGCGCTAGTACCAAGGGCGGCTGCACATTGTTGATTTCCCAGCGTCCCTGGCATCGGTGGAGTTCTTGTCTCTAAAGGCTTTCTTTCTGCGAGAAATTGTCCCGAATTTGCACCTGTAGCATTGCTGCGAGGAGGACTGCGAAAATAGACCCCGTAGATGGTATAACTATCAAACTTACCGTTGTTATCTGTATCTACTGGAAATCTCCAGACAGTATTTATTGCTTCGTTATTCTCTACTAATTGATTATTGGTGCTATCCCAATCTGTTAGTGAACTTCTCTCAAGATTGAAGCCTATTCTCAGGCGAATCTCATCGTTAAATGTATAAGTATCTGCTCCCGCTGTAGGCTTTGAAAGTGCTCTTTTAATAGATATATCAGAGGGTGTCCCTGTAGGTCGCGTGGGGTCTTCGTTTAATAAATATTCTATTTTTGCTTTCGCTCGTTCTAAGGCAGGAGTTGCTGCTGCTAACACCTGTTGATTCACTCTCACATTCCGAGCATTTTGTGCCCGGTCAAACGATCGCAGCGTAATTGCCAAAGTCAGCAATACCACTACCAGCATCACCATCGTCACAGTCGGCAAGACAAATCCTGCTACAGGCAACTTGGCACGTCGTCCCATCGCCATTAGCGATCGCAACATAGCTCTCATCAGCCGCTTCGCACCGGCCCTAGATACATTCGCAATCCGTCTCAACAGTGATACGATGACTTTAGCTAATTTGCGCTTAAACATAGACGCTTTCCCAAACTAAGGCAGAGATTGTCTTGCAGATGGCTGCTTGGCACTAGAATTCCTATATCTTATAGTTCCCACTTTTCCCAGTTTTGACATCACCCCGTTACATTTTGTAACAGAGGGTTAGACCCCCAGGAGCCGCAACCTACTATTTGACAAAGCTTTAACCTTGACGCTAAAGCTTTTAATAGCTTACTAGAAAACTATAAATCTAATTTAATCTAATGGTATGCAGCCAGTAGGAGAATCGGGCGCTATGGATCACTGCCAGCGTGTGTTTGCGATCGCACTGACTAATTTAGTAAAATTATTCATTAAAAGGAAAGCTAAATAATGTTCAAAAAACTTTTAGAGGTAGTCGGGGAGAGGTTTACCAAGGTATCTCCCTTAGAATGGGAACCAGACTTTATCATCATCGGCGTTCAGAAAGGGGGTACCAGTTCCCTTTACACTTACCTAACTCATCATCCCCAAGTAGCTGAGGCTCGTCAAAAAGAAGTACATTTTTTTGACTTAAATTTTGAGAAAGGAATAAAATGGTATAGATCGCAATTTCCCAGTATCGGCGACGGAACCCAAAGACTAAACTGTGAAGCCAGCCCTTATTACATCTTTCACCCCTGCGTTCCCCAACGGGTGTACGATGTATTTCCCCAAGTTAAGCTGATATTATTACTGAGGAACCCAGTAGACCGAGCAATTTCTCACTACTACCATGAAGTCAGACTAGGATTTGAAACTCTATCACTAGAAGAGGCGATCGCAGCCGAACCCATCCGACTCGAAGGCGAAATCGAAAAATTAATCGCCAGCGAAACCTACTATAGTTACAATCACCAACACCACACCTATTTATCACGCGGCATCTACGTAAATCAACTACCAATGTGGATGAAACTCTTTCCCAAAGAACAAATTTTAATCCTCAAAAGTGAAGACTTATATACAGATCCCGCCGCCACTTTCAACACCACCCTAGAATTTTTAAACTTACCTCCTCACCAATTAGAAAACTACGAAAAACATAACAGCGGCGAGTACCCCCCCGTCAGCGAAGAATTATATCAACAATTGAAAGACTATTTTCGACCTCATAACCAAAGATTAGCAGAATATTTAGGCAAAGATTTCGGCTGGGATTGAAGATTTTGCTAATGGCTAATGGCTAATGGCTAATTGCTAATTATTGTCATTGCGAACGAAGTGAAGCAATCTCCCTGAGACTAAAGAGATTGCTTCGCTCCGCTCGCAATGACATTGTTGATTTTTGTCCAGCTACTTAACAATTAAAATGGTGGCAAATCTGGGTCTTCCCAATCATCTAAATCAGGCGAAATTTCAATAACTCGATCCTTCGCATCTGATACAGCATCATTAACTTCCAACTCAGGCGGTAACTCGATAACATTCCGCTCTAATTCCCCCGTAAAATCTGCCTCACCCGCAAGATTAACCGCTTCCCCGCCAAACATATTCGCCAGTCGCTCAACCGCCTTCGCCACCGCCTCCGCATCAGCACGAATTGCCACCGCCTGCGCGTTACTTTGACTACCTTGTTGTTGTTTCCACCCCTGCTCTGAAGAGTCTATTTGTTGCACCGACTCCGAAATATGTGATTCTATTTTTGCAGGTAAAATCTGTTGAATTTCATTACTAGAAGTATTGCTAATTTTGCCAACATCGCCCTCCGGGAGTGACTCTTTGATAATCCCAGTATTACTTTCCGTACCTGCTAATGCTAATCTGACCGCCACCTGACAATTGAAGACTTTATGAAAAGCACTTTCAATCTGTGGAATTCTATCTTTAGCTGCCTTTAATAATGGCTGTGTAGTTAGCCAAATAATTGCTATTTCACCATCAAAAGAAGCAAGAGATGCGTGTTCGCGCAGCAGTGCTTGAGTCAAAGGTTGATGAATTTCACCTAGTATCCGTTGCCAAACTTCCTCATTTTTAAGTTCTTCCCCCATTGGTGGATTGGAAGGTAGAGGGGATGGGGAAGGTGGGGAAGATGGGGGGGACGGGGAAGATGGGGGAGATGGAGGGGATGGGGAAGATGGGGAAGATGGGGAAGATTTAACTTCTTCATTTCGCCCATTTCCCCCATTCCCCCTCACCTCTGCTCCCCCGCTCCCCCGCTCCCCCGCTCCCTCGCTCCCCCGCTCAACAGCTCCTTGCGGCTGAGCTTTTAATGCCGAAGGTAACAATCCTAACAGCGTCATTTCTAACCATAAACGGGGCTGAGTAGTATTCTTAATTTGCACTTCACTACTTTGTAAGTGCTTCTGACTAGCTAATATCATCTCAACGTCCCAACCCTTAGAAAAATCACAAAGTTTTTCCCAAGTTTGCTGAGTCAAAGCTACTAAATTGTAACGTTTAGGAGCAGTTTTAGCTATTAAAAAATCCCTGTAAAAACCCGCAAGATTTTGAAGCACTAACAGCGGTTCTCGACCGCGATCCATTAAGTGACGCACGCAGTCTATAACTGTTTCAGTTGTATCTGATGCAATTGCTTCTAACAGTGCCATCAGATCGTTTTCAGGTACAGCACCGACTAAATCCCAGACTTTTTCTACTGTGACTTCCCCTGCAAGTAGGCTCAATTGATCGAGTAAACTTTCAGCATCTCTGAGTCCGCCTTGGGCGATTTGAGCTACCATTTGGACGGCATCAGGAGCAATATTAATGTTTTCTTTCTGGGCAATTTCTCGCAGATGATTTGTCATTGCTACTACGGGGATTCTGCGGAAATCAAATCTTTGACAACGGGAGATAATAGTTGGTAATACTCTTTGAGCGTCAGTTGTGGCTAAGACAAATACTACGCGATCGGGTGGTTCTTCTAACGTTTTTAATAGAGAGTTGAATGCTGACACGCTGAGCATATGGCACTCATCAATAACATAAACTTTGTAGCGACATTGTACAGGTGCAAATTGTGCTCTTTCTATTAAATCCCGAATGCTATCTACACCCGTATTACTAGCAGCATCAATTTCGATCACGTCCAACGTTCTACCTTCAACAATTCCTTGACAAACATCGCATTTTCCGCAGGGCGTTGCTGTGGGGACATTGCCGGCAAGACAATTGAGAGATTTGGCTAAAATCCGGGCGCTGGAGGTTTTACCCGTCCCTCTGGGCCCCGTAAACAAATAAGCTGGGGCGATGCGGTCTTGGCGGATGGCGTTGCTTAGGGTTTGTGCGATCGCTTCTTGACCAACGAGATCGGCGAAGGTCTGAGGGCGATATTTGTGGTGTAGGGGTTCGTAAGTCACAACGCAGTAAAAATGCTCAATTAGAAATTAAAAATCAAAATTAAAATTGTTCTCAAATTTAAGCTATACTAATGTTTTACTATAAACTATGATAATGAGAATGACAAGTTTTTTCACCGTTTGAATTATAATAGATTATAGATTTTTTACCATTCCTGTCATCGGGTGCAGCTACGGGACAGAATAGGCCGGAAGTTTTCTGGCAGTTGAAGATCGAGTATGGATTACTGGGTGTGACTGCTTCCAGTTGTAGAAAAATGTCAATTTTGGTAGCAGTAGCACCCCAAGCCGTAATCAGGGGAATTCTAGAAATACAGTGTCAAATTCTACCCTTTACAGCCTATGTCAACCCAAATCATCCTTGTAGAACCAAGGTTGGCAGCAGCCTCTCCTAAGCCGATTCCGGTTAAATCAGGGAAGTTTCCTTCAGAGCAAATCTGGATGGGAGCATCAGGGTTACTGTTTTTACTGCTCGTAGCTTTAGCAGTGCTTGCCAAAATGAAAATAGACGATTTGACTAAGAAGCTCAAGTTTGAGGAATTTAGAAATCGGGAGATCCAGAAAAAATACAAAATGGCTCTCGAAACAGTCGGAAAAATGGAAAAAAATCCCGACTTAATCCACTCGCGAGATTTTAACTTAGATTACTTAAGAATGCGGATGGCAGAAGAGGTATTCCATTTTGGCATTGTTAATCAAATTAAGGTCAAAGTAAAAGATAAAATTAGCGTTGCTCTGCGTCCAACTCAAGGCTCGGCAGGAGAGAAAGTCGGGAATGCTGGCACGGGTAGACAAGTAGATTCTCAGTTTGATGTGGAATATGAGACGGGTGAGCCCAGAGGTGAAGTTAAAAAACGAGTGCTTTTCCGCATTCAAATTAAGCTGATGAAATTGCCGACTCAAGCAACTTCTCAAACGATTAATCAAATTATTGACTGTCTGGAAACTTATCTGAGCCCCTCAGACGATCATGACAATTGGCAACCCACAATTCAAGGTCGGATTGTCCATATTGAATGGGATCAAAAGGCAAAGCCTACTCCGCTGCTGGTATTGGAACAATCAAATGAAGGAGTAAATGTTACTTTTCGGACTACGAGAACGCCTGGGGGTAGGATTAGCGAGGTGGAAGAAAAGCAATTATCTGCTGCTAAGGGAGGAGCTAAGGGAGGAACTAAGGGGGGAACCAAGGGAGGAGCTAAGGCTGCCAAAGCTGGTAATAAGCGCCCAGGCGGTAGGAAATGAGTTTTTTTATCTGCTGATAGGGGTTGTTGTGAGGGCCGCAGTTTGCAGGCGGCCATCTTCCATGTGGATAATGCGATCGGCAACATCTAAAATTCGATTGTCGTGGGTAACGAGCAAGATGGTAGATTGTTGTTCTTTAGCTAAACGCTGCATAATTTCTACTACATCTCTACCTGATTTACTGTCTAAAGCTGCTGTCGGTTCGTCTGCTAATACTAATTTGGGGTGGCTGACTAAAGCTCGCGCGATCGCAACTCTCTGTTTTTGTCCCCCGGAAAGATTGTCGGGATAATAATCTATTCTATCTCCTAACCCTACATCCTCAAGCATTTTTACAACTCTAGCATTGACTTCCTGGTTAGAAATATAGTCGTGTAGCTCCATCGACATTTGTACATTTTGCCGCGCTGTTAAGCATTTGAGCAAATTATGAGCTTGGAAAATATAGCCAATATTACGTCGAATTTTTATTAATTCGTTTTTCTTTCCTCCTCGCACTTCTTGACCGATTATTTTCAGGCTGCCTTCTTGCACTGAACGCAAAGCTCCAATCAAAGTTAATAGAGTTGTTTTCCCAGAGCCAGAGGGCCCCGTCATAATCACAATTTCTCCAGGGTAAATCTCTAAGTTAATATCAAATAATGTCTGTTTTTGGAGTCCCCCTTCCCCAAAGTAATGATTGAGATTTTCAATGGCAATTACAGGTAAATCATTCATGGCTAATGGCTAATGGCTAATTGCTAATGGCTAATTGCTAATTGCTAATTGCTAATTGCTAATTGGGGAAAAATTCTCTCCCTCTCCGAGTTGTAGGGTGGGCGCTCGCCGCAAACAACCTTGTAATTTATAGCGATAGATAGTTAGCGGCGAGCGCCCACCTTACCTTTAATTACTACTTCGTTACACCCAACCTATAGTTAACAGTTAACTGTTAACAGTTAACTGTTAACAATTAAAAAATATCAGCGGGATCGGCAGCACTAAGTTTTCGGACTGCCACTGCACCTGAAGCACAACACATTACAAATGTCAATATCAAAACAGTAATAGCTTTCGCCACTGTCATGTACATTGGCAAACTTGTAGCCGTTCTACCTAAATTATAAAGAACAGTAGAAATAGCAAATCCTGGCAAATAACCAATGATTGCCAAAATCATAGCTTCTTGAAACACCACACCCAAAAAGTAGATATCCTTATATCCCATAGCCTTGAGCGTAGCGTACTCTGGCAAGTGATCCGAGACATCAGTATAAAGAATTTGATAAACAATCACGATCCCAACTATAAATCCCATCCCTGCTCCCAAAGTGAAAATAAATCCAATTGCTGTACTTTCCTCCCAATATTTTCGCTCAAGCTCGACAAATTCTTCTTTTGATGTAATCCTCACGTCATTAGGCAAACTCTTCCTCATTTCACTAACAACTTTCTGAACATCAGTTCCCGGCTTTAAGTGAACAATTCCTATATCAATTATTCCTTTTACCCGTTTTCTGAAAATTCTCAAAAAGTTTAAATCGCTAGTAACTATATTTCCATCCGCACCGAAGGAAGCACCTAAAGTAAATAAATCCCCCACTTTGATCCGGCGATCGTCTATTTCTGTTTCTACAATCTTTCCGGCTTTAAAATAATCTTTAATAGGACCAAACTCAGGTCGCGAAGCATCATCAAATAAAATTACATCTGAAATTTTGATTTTATCTTGGTTCTCGATAACACTAGGCAAATCAATTACGTGATGGGACGGATCGAAGCCAATTACCATAATTGAGCGAGTATTACGTTTTTGGGGGTCAGGATTTTTCCAGAGCCCAAAGCCGATATATAATGGGCTAACTGATTCTACACCTTCAAAAGCAAGAGCTTGATACAAACGCCTTTGAGGAAAGCTTTTCATTGCGATCAAAGCTGTAGACTGGGGACTTGTCAAAAAAATGTCGCCGTCTAATTTAGAATGAAAAGTGATGGCACTTTCAAATAGCGCATCCCTAAATCCAAACTGCATAAACATTAGTAAATCGGCAAAGCCAATCCCAGCTATTGCTACTAATAAACGGGTTTTCTCTCGTGTTAGCTGCAACCAAGGTAGAGGAATTTTTAGAAGCATATTTTTTAGTGTTTAAATAGAGATTTTCACTTCAACCTGTAAGTTAGTTAGGTTAGTAACTTTCTCACTGGCATCTGGATCGAGGCGAATTTTGACTTCAACAACTCTAGCATCTGTATCGGCTGCGGGGTCAGTATTAAGGACATCTTTTTTGCCGATTTGTTTGCCAATTAAATCGACTGTTCCCTCTAATGTTCCTTTCAAAGCACCACTGGTAATAATGGTTCGCTGACCTCGACGAATTAGACCGATATCCGTTTCATAAACCTCAGCGATTACATACATTTGATTGGTGCGGCCGAGGTCAACGATGCCATTTTCAATAGAAATGCGTTCTCCTTGTCTGGTGTTGATTTTTAATATTTGACCGTCTGTGGGGGCTTTTACAGAGCTTAAATCAAACTCTGCTTGGGCTTTTTCTTTGGCCGCGATCGCGCGTTCGACTGCGGCAGAAGCCGCTTGCACGTCTTCGGGTCGAACTTCTGCAATTTTATCGAGGGTAGCTTCCGCTTGATTAATCTGTGCAGGGCCAGTTTCTAGTATTTGGTTGAGTTCAGCTTTTGCTTGGTTAACGTCTTGAGCTAATGTTTCTAGAGTTTGGTTTAATTCAGCTTTTGCTTGGTTAACTTGCGCTCTACCAGTTTCTAGTGTTTGCGTCAAATTTGCCTGGCTTTCCTTAATTTGTTGTTGCAGCGTTTGCACGGTTTTGTCAAGGTTAGCTTTGGCTTCTTTAATTCTCTCAACTCCTGTTTCTACTGTTAAGCGTTTGCTATCGTAAGCGGAAGCTGAAATCGCTCCAGTTTGATATAGTTCTAAATTGCGTTCGTCTTCTGCGGTTGCATTTCTTAATTCCGCTTCTAAGCGGTCAATTGTGGCATTGCGAGCCGCAATTTCTCCTCGCAATTGAGCTTGAAGGTTGGCAAGTTTTGCTTGTTCTACCTGAGTTTGCCTTTGCAGTTGAGCCTGAAGTCGGGCAAGATTAGCCTGGGCTACTTCTGTTTGCCTTTGGAGTTGAGCTTCTAAACGAGCAACTTTGGCTTGTTGAGCTTCGGTTTCTCTTTGAAATTGAGCTTCTAAACGAGTAATTTCTGCTTGTTGAGCCGAGATTTCTCCAGTTTTGGCTCCGGCTTTAATTTTAGCTAATTCTGCTAGTTGGAATTTAACTTCTTTTTCTGCTTCTTCTAATGCTGCTCTGAGCCGATCGCGACTATCTAAAATCGCAATTACTTGCCCTTCCCGCACGCGATCGCCTTCTTCCACTCGCAGTTGATCTATTTTCGACCCCTCCGACAGAGATGGGGCTGCTACTTTAATCACTTCCCCCTTCGGAGACAGCCGCCCTAAAGCTGTGACAGTTTTCGCCGCTACTGGGGTGGGGACACTAGCGGGTACAGCGGCGGTGGAGGCTGAAGGTTCTGACTTTCTCAGTTTAGACGCTTGCCAGAAACCTAGTAGCGCGATCGCAATGGCAGCCGCGATCGCTAACAAGACAGTCCACCGTCCCGCAGGCTTTGAGAATGTTTTATCTTTCGGCCATGACTCCTTTCCCATAATCTTAAATTAAGACATACTTTCTTAGTGGGTGGCGGACTTATTTAATTGTAAATGACAGCGCTCTTTATCCCGTTAGTTATTTGAAATTTGCAGGAATGTGGATTGATTTATCAAGGCTCAGAGTGCATATTTAGAGCCGATGTCTATTGATAGATTTACGGACATCTCCTTTGGTTTTTATGGTAAAATTTACGTAGGATTGCTTAGAGCCACCTTGAAATCCTCAGTAAAAACCGCATCAAATAGTACAGTTCTCATGTAGCGATCCGCCCATTCTGACCCAAAAGCTTTTTCAAGTACCCGCCGGGTTTTGTCGTTCTGTTGCTGTTGGGTGCAATAATAGGTTTGAGCAGCCGCGATTTCGGCTTGTTTCTCAGTAGATACCGGTTTTGAGGCGATCGCCAGTTGACAGTTTATTTCTACGTAGGACTCCACCATCGACAAAAACTGAGCTTCTTCTTCCACCGAACTCGGTCGCACAAATAGGCAAAATTCTGAGAAAATATCGCCCCAGTCTGGTACTTGGCGGTACTCAGAAAAATTGTTCTTGGGCAATGTACTTAGGGCGCTGCGGTAGCTCTCCGGTAAACTACGGTCAGCACTTAGAGGTGAGAGATCCGCGATCGCAGCACTAATGACTCCCCGCCCCGCCACTATATCCGTACCAAACATCGGTAAAGCATAGTTCGATCTAGGGAACATCACGCAGTGCAAAATATCCAGGTTTGACCCCACCTTCGCCAATTCCAAGTGAATCTTACGGAACTGGGGGGTTTGGAAACACTTATTTTCAATAATCAGTTTTTCTCCCTCCAGGCGACCTTCCACATAGCCCAGCTCAGCAGGTAGATAGTATGGTTCTAGGTCTAGATAGCGTTTCCAGACTGATTCCATCCGGTCTGCTAGCTGACGGATCAAAGAGTGTTGTTCTCTCCGTAGAGAAGATGGTGATGTTTCTAACATTGCTAAACAACTCCAATAAAATTTTATTTTGTGCTAGTGCAGTCTGGCTCCCAGGCTTGTATATTTGAGCATATCAGGAAATCCGTGCGAAAATTAACCAAAAATCTCCACTTTCAATGGCATTTTACCCTTAGTCCTCGGCACTTTGTATCTTTCTGAGACGATCGAGTTTTATTAAAAGTGCGATCTTCTTTTTATTCTTTGCCTAAATCTACTTACGTAACGCCGCCCTCTGGGCGGTGATTCTACCGCCCAGAGGGCGGCGTTACATTTATCAAAAAAATAAAATTGTCTTAACCGACGAAAGCGGTTACTATACCTTAGAATTTTAACCGCAGATCGATGTTAATTTAAAGAAAGCTTATAGGAGAAAAGTATGTTTGGTTTAGGATTGCCCGAATTAGGAATTGTCGCCTTTGTTGCTCTCTTAATATTCGGCCCCAAAAAACTCCCCGAATTAGGAAGCGCGATCGGCAAAACCTTACGAGATTTCAAAGAAGGAATTCTCCCCCCTGAAACAGAACCCGCCGACTCGGAAGAAGGAGAAAAGAGGGGCTAGGGGCTAGGGACTAGGGGCTAGGGAAGAGGGGGAAAAGAGGGGCTTACGATGCTCCGATGCTCCTATGCTCAGGAAGAAGAGAAAAGAGGAGCTAGGGGCTAAGAGGAAAGGGGAAAAGAAGGGCTAGAGACTGGGGGAAGAAAGGTCTAAAAGTTAGTAATTAAGAATTAAGCTTTTTAAGACGAAAAGAAGAAGTAATCTCCATCTCACCTCTTCCCTAATTCCCTAGCCCCTCTTTTCTACCTCTTCCCTAGCCCCTAGCCCCTAGCCCCTAGCCCCTAGCCCCTCTTTTCTATCAGCCTTGATTCACAACTGTTGCCTTCAAGCCTTCTTGAGCTTGTAACTGACTAGAAATAGCGGGAGAAACCCCCAGATCCTTAATCGGATTTCGAGCCTCAATCAAACTCAGAGCACCGCTAACACTCTCAGGCAAAATCACGACCAAACTCCCCGGCGGCGCATTATCCAAAGCCTTATTTACCGCTGTAGTTTCATCTAAAATTGACTCATATTCAACTTTAGATTTCCCATTTTCTTGCGAGTTTAGCGCCTCTCTAATTCCCTGGGAAATTAACTCTGCCGCCGAACCCGCAGGCCGTCCTCGCCGATCGGCATCCTCCTTAACAATAATCCTGTCAAAAATCTTGGCTGAAAGCTTACCGAGAGTAATAAAATCCTCATCTCGCCTATCTCCAGGGCCACCCACCACACCGATATGGAATCCCGGCCAATTCCGTACAAAACTCCCCAAAGCCTCATAACTATGAGCATTGTGAGCATAATCCACCAAAGCGTGATAAGTTCCCAAATTAAACAAATTCATCCGCCCCGGAGTTTGACCAGCAGAAGCTTGGAAGGTAGACAAAGCTGCCCGAATATGCTCAATCTTCACCCCTTGGGCGAAAGCCGCCAAACAAGCAGCTAAAGCATTGGCAATCATAAACGGTGCGCGGCCGCCCATAGTTAAAGGTACGTTTACCGCTTGTTCAATTCTCAGCGTCCAATCTCCCTTTAAAATCGACAAATAGCCGTGTTCGTAAACCGCCGCTAAGCCGCCCGCAGCAGTATGTTTTGCTACCAACTCGCTGTCAGGGTTCATGGAGAAATAAGCTACTTGTGCCTTCACGCGCTGGGCCATTTTTGCCACCAAAGGGTCATCGGCATTGAGGACTGCACAGCCATTAGGCATCACGGACTCCGCCACTACACTTTTAAGGGTGGCTAATTGCTCTACAGTATCGATGTCACCAATGCCCAAATGGTCGGCGGCGACATTCAAAACTACGCCCACATCGCAGTGTTCAAAGCCCAAACCGGAACGCAAAATGCCGCCCCGTGCGGTTTCTAGGACTGCGACTTCTACTGTCGGGTCAGAGAGAATTAAATGAGCGCTTTGGGGCCCGGTATTGTCTCCCGATTCCACGAGATATTCACCGATGTAGGTTCCGTCTGTAGTCGTGTAGCCAACTGTTTGACCAGTTTGTTTAACAATGTGAGCCAATAGGCGAGTTGTGGTGGTTTTGCCATTAGTGCCGGTTACGGCTAAAATTGGCACTCGGCTGGGCTGAAACTGGGGAAATAGCATATCCAGTACCGCGCCGGCGACATTGCGGGGTAAACCTTGGCTGGGTGCAACGTGCATTCTGAACCCAGGGGCGGCGTTGACTTCCACGATTACGCCGTTTACCGATCGCAACGGTTGGGAAATATCCGCAGTGACAATATCGATCCCGGCAATATCCAAGCCAATAATCTTGGCTACCCTGGAACACAGCCAGAGATTTTCTGGGTGAATCTCATCAGTGCGATCGACGGCAATACCGCCGGTACTGAGGTTGGCTGTTGCCCGTAAAAATACTCTCTGACCTAGTGGTGGCACCGATTCCATCGTGTATCCTTGCTTATTGAGCAAGTCTAAGGCGAGTTTATCGATGGTAATCCGGGTGAGTACGTTGTCGTGTCCATCGCCCCGTTGGGGGTCGCGGTTGACTGCTTCGATTAGGGCTTCGATGGTAGATTTCCCATCTCCAACTACGTTTGCGGGTACTCGTTCGGCCACGGCGACGACTTGACCGTTAACTACTAATACTCGGTGGTCGCGACCGGTATAAAAGCGTTCAACAATTATGCTTTTGCTTTTGGAAGCGGCGCTGGCTAGGTCGTAGGCTTCCTCTGCTTCTTCCCAAGAGTTGATATCGATAGTGATCCCGCGTCCGTGATTGCCATCTAGGGGTTTAATGACTATGGGATAGCCGCCGACATCAGCGATCGCATCTTGTAATTCGTCTAAATAGTTAATCACCGTACCTTTGGGAACGGGAACTCCTGCGTCGCGGAGAACTTTTTTCGTACCTTCTTTATCGCAAGCCAATTCTACGCCCAAAATGCAGGTGCGATCGCTCAGAGTTGCCTGTACCCGTTTTTGGTGAATCCCGTAACCTAGTTGAATCATAAACCTGGCACTCAACTGCATCCAGGGAATGCCGCGAGTTTCAGCTTCTTTAACAATAGTTTCCGTCGAAGGGCCTAGAGCTGCGGCGGCAGCAAATTCTTGAAGGTCTTTGATATCTTGAGCTAACTCTTCTTGCGGATAAGTCCCGGTATTAACAATACTTTGGCACAGCCGCACGCCTGCTCTGGCAGCGTAACGCCCTGCTTGTTCGTTTTGATACTCAATTACTACTTGATATGTACCAGGAGTTGAAGTCTCGCGGGTGCGGCCGAATCCCATCGGCATTCCTGCCAATTGCTGAAGTTCTAAGGCTACGTGCTCAACAATGTGCCCCATCATCGTGCCTTCTCGGACGCGCTGCAAAAATCCGCCTCGGCAGCCAGGGGAACAGTAGTGTTCGATCAAACTGGGTAGGACGCTGGTTAATCCCTCGTAGAAGCCGGGAATTTGAGCTGAAGTTTTATCTGCCAAATCTTCTAGTTCTAGACGCATGACGACCAGCTTGTGCCGTCTAATGCTCCAGTAGTTGGGGCCGCGTAAGGTCTGGATTTTTTGTATTTTCATGGCAGTCTTAGAGGATTGTGGGTCGCAGGTGTCGGAGAAGCATTGCCCATAGTTATTCAATTTCAAGCTTGATTACTCGATAAACTGTTCGCAGCGAACAGTTTTGCTATGAGTTTTGAGTTTAGGGATTTAGTTGGAGTTTCGACACTCCGGCGGCCAACTGGTATTGGGACAAGTTTCTGATTGCACGGCTTTGCCAGAGCGCATATTGTAACAATCCCCGTGACAGAGGATGTGCAGGCGCAGGTTAAAGAGGCTCAAGGGTTCTGTGGCTTCCACCACAGGCTCGTTGGTGTGAAATATCTCTCTAGTATCGACGATCGTCACTGTGCCTTTGCCCATAATGCTAATGATGCCATCTCCTTCAAACAGGGCACAGGTGTCCTCGTCGATGCCGATGCCGATGCGGTCGGGGTGAGAGGCGATCGCTGACAACAATCTGGCCATGCGATTACGGTTGTGAAAGTGCTGGTCTACTATTACTTCTGGTATGATATCGAGCCCATTTGCCATATCAACTAAAGACCGATTCGGAGATGCGCCGCTACCGCCGCCTGCGATCATGTGGTGGCCCATCACTGCTGCCCCAGCGCTGGTACCAGCGAGGACGATTTTGCCTGCTTGGGCGGTGGTACGGATTTTTTCCATCAAGGGAGTATCGGAGAGCAAACCACACAGGCGCAATTGGTCGCCGCCGGTCATGAATACTCCCGTACAATCTTCTAAATAATCTTTCCATAACGGGTCTTCCCCTTGTTGTCGCTCGCGGATGTCGAGAACTTTGACCGCTTCTGCGCCCATTTCGTCGAAGATGGTGCGGTAGCGGGCGCTAATCGCTTCTGGATCTCGCGAAGCTGAGGGAATGATTGCCAGTCGAGCGCTTGTAGCTCCTGCGCGGTGAAAAAAAGTTTGCAGAATCTCCCGTCCGTGAACTTTGTCTTCCGCTCCTCCAATCACCATGATCGTTGTTGTGGTGCGCTGGGGAGTGTGTTCAAGGGCTTGAGATGTCAACTGCTGCATAGTGTATCTTCCTCTGTTTGGCTAAAATTGAGTCGTGCCGCTCCTGGTATGCTGCCAAGTCAGCTTGCGATCGCGATCGTTGGTTTTTTGCCCTGTTTTTGGTATTGGCGAAGCATACCGCCTGTGGGCTGGCTAAGGCAACTGGCCTGCAACCGAATGCGGTTCCTCCAGCTTGAGGGAGCGATCGCTTCTGAACCCTACTTTTCTGCTGGCTGTCAAGCAGAAGGCACAAGGGCAGAAGGTAGAAAAACTTAGCCATCTAGAAGGACTCAAGGCAGAAAGCAATAAAAGCAATAGTTTCAGCAACTAAGAATCTCTTAATCAGCTTGGCGGTTGCTATAGAGCGCTGGCAATTTTCCTTCCTGGTAGTAATTTTTCTACAAAACCCGCCCACAATACAGCCAGGATTTAAGCGGCAAAGGAAAAACCTAAGACTTATCCGACTATAGGCATTTATTTATGAAATTCATGGTATTATAACTATACCTTTTTTGTGCCAAAATTTTGTGATTTTGTGCGATCGCGATCGCGCTAATAATTCTACGATGACGATGAATCAAAGAGCAATTGTAGAAAACGGGCTTTCGTACCTGTGTTTTTAGCAGGGACAGATTGGAGAATTAACTAATTACTAAATTTACTGCCTCGTGCGATTTGATGTTCTGACTCTGTTTCCAGATTTTTTCACATCTCCCCTAAGTTCGGGGCTGATGGCCAAAGCTTTAGCAAAAAACATAGCTGAGGTAAATTTAGTCAATCCCCGTGATTTTACCGCAGATAAGCATCACCGAGTTGATGATGAGCCTTATGGGGGTGGTGTGGGTATGGTGATGAAGCCGGAGCCCATCTTTGCGGCGGTGGAATCTGTGCCAATTTTACCGAGGCGTGAGGTGATTTTGCTGACTCCCCAGGGGGAGACGATGCAGCAACAGTTATTTCGGGATTTGGCTGGCGGGTACGATCAGTTAGTTTTGATTTGCGGCCATTATGAGGGTGTGGATGAGCGAGTGTTGCATTTAGTGACTCGCGAGGTGTCTTTGGGGGATTTCGTGCTCACAGCGGGGGAAATTCCGGCTTTGGCGTTGATTAATGGGGTAGTACGGTTGTTGCCGGGAACGGTGGGGAAGGCTGAGTCGGTGGCTTTAGATAGTTTTGAGGATGGGTTGTTGGATTACCCACACTATACCAGACCGGCGGATTTTCGCGGCTTGAAGGTTCCTGATGTTTTATTATCGGGGAATCATGCTGAGATCGATCGTTGGCGGCGACAGCAGCAACTAGAAAGGACGCGCCAACGGCGGCCGGATTTGTTAGACAAGGCCTAAAAAATCATCACAATTAAAAGTAAGTGTCAACACTAGATCGGAAAACTACAATTAATATTTTAAGAGGAAGGTAATAGTATAAGTATCGCCCACAGAAATTATAGAGGTAAGACCTGATTTCTAGGTCAATTTTTTTAAAGAAAGCGACAATCTTTTTAATAAATCACGGGTTTGTGTAAGTCTTAGGAGGTTTAATGGACAAGAGTAATGATAAGTTTATTGATGGGTTTACTTGGGTTTTATGTGGAAATTTTTTACTGTGGTTTGTATTACTTTTTGTTCTGGGCAATTCTATGAATAAAATTTTGTGGTTTGGCAATTGGATTAACCGATGTATTGATATTCAAGTTTCCCTTCTCCTGGTAGTTTGGGTCTAGCTAGGGGGCTGTGGCTATTTTCTTTAGTTACTGGTAGTATTAGCTTTGCACAGCTTTGTTATATTATACCTTTGATAATTTGGGCAAAAAAAAGAGGAAAATGGGAGTTTATTAAGGGGGTTTTTGTTGCTAGCTTGACTACAATTTTATTAGTAGCTAATTGCTTTGTCTCTGTAGTTTTTTGTTGATGATGATGGAGAATATTACACTCAACTCAAATAATTGCCCTAATTAAGCTATAGTATTATCAGGTAATGTTCTCATATAGCCTGCTCACAAATGCCTCCCTCTAAACCTTACCAACCCTTACTACTCAGGCTCCTACATGGAGTTAACGCTCTGATAGCAGTACTCGCAATTTTAACAGCTTTTGTAGTGTACAATAACTATGATGGTCGCTTTGGAAAATTGCCACTTCCTCAGTTGGAACACATCATTGGAATTCATGGCACTTTTGGTAAACTCTTAATTTTAGGTGTGATGCCAGCCTTTGCATTATACAGCTTTCATATCGGTCAAAAACGTTTGATTCAGCCAGATTCGTTAGCTAAAATAACACAATTGAGTAAACCGATTGGGTGGTACAGCTTTCACCGGACTGTCAATACAATCATGTTATTAGCACTAACTTTTTCGATTGTGTCTGGTAGTATGGTCAAGGAAGAATGGCTACCTGCGGGAGAATTAACGCGGATTTGGTACACTCTTCACTTAATAGGATGGGCAATTCTAGTCTTGTGTCTAGCCTTGCATTTACTAATGAGTGCCAAGATTGGGGGATTTCCTCTTATTGTCTCTATGTTTGAGGCCAAGTATCGTCCTAATGATTCTTCTTTGACTGATTGGCTGCATAAAATTCGCTCTTTAATAAGACGCTCTTAATTAAGAATATGCGACGAAATATTACCCTCATTATTGTAGAAGTATTAGTCATGGGTGGCTGGATATTTGCCTTGTTAGCACCTATTCTATTTCCTTGAATTGCTGGTCTAATTATAATAGATTTTTAGTGGAGATTGCTCCCATCCGGTCAAATGTTTGCTATCCTGAAGATATCATACCAGTTTATAAGCCAGATGAACAACACCACAATGTCACTAGCTATCGAAAGTTTACCAACAAATTTAATTACCGATGATGGTGAGCCGATGGAAAGCAATAACCATAGAATTTCGATGAATTTACTTATCCAGTCCCTCAAATATCACTGGCGAGATAGATCGGACTTTTTTGTAGGTGGCAATATGTTTGTCTACTACAGTGCTAACCAAGTCAAAAATCAAGACTTCAAAGGCCCTGATTTCTTTGTGGTTTTAGATGTAGATGGAACCATAAATAGAGATGCTTGGATTGCTTGGGAAGAAGACAGTCGCCTCCCAGATTTAGTAGTTGAATTAACCTCTCCCTCAACTGCTGAAGTAGATGTAACCACCAAAAAAGATATCTACGAGCGCAAATTAAAAACCCAAGATTATTTTGTCTACGAACCCAATATTGCCACTTCTCTCAGAGGTTGGACGTTAATCAATCGTCGGTATCAATCATTATCTCCTAACGAACAAGGGAGATTATATTGTGAGTCTTTAGGACTATGGCTGGGTGTATGGGAAGGGAAAGTAGAAAACTGTCAAGGTAATTGGTTGAGGTTTTTTGAGGCTGATGGAAATTTAGTGTTAATGGGAGATGAAGCTGAAACTCAAAGAGCTGAATTTGAGCGACAGCAGAAAGAGCAGGCTATACAACAATTAGAAATTGAAAGGCAACAAAAAGAACGGTTAGCTGCTAAGTTAAGGGAATTGGGCATTAACCCTGATGAAATTTGATTGCTTGGATATTATAGAATGTCCGATTGATTTTTTTCCGATACTGGAATATTGTAAGTTATCTCTGAAAGTAAAAATTTTATGAACATCCGTATTGGCAATGGTTACGACATTCACCAACTGGTAAGCGATCGCCCCCTAATTTTAGGCGGAGTCAACATTCCACACGAATTAGGATTACTCGGCCACAGCGATGCAGACGTACTCACCCATGCGATTATGGATGCCATGTTAGGAGCACTCAGCTTAGGAGATATCGGTCATTATTTTCCCCCCACCGATCCCAAATGGAAAGGCGCTGATAGTTTAAAATTACTAGCACAAGTAAACCAGTTAATATTAGATAAAGGCTGGCAAATAGGTAATATCGATTCAGTGATAGTAGCAGAACGTCCGAAGTTAAAGCCGCATATAGAAAAAATGCGCGATCGCCTTGCCAATGTCTTAGAATTAAACCCAGACCAAATCGGTGTAAAAGCTACCACGAATGAAAAGTTAGGCCCCGTCGGGAGAGAAGAAGGCATAGCAGTTTATGCTGTGGCATTGTTAGTGGTAAAATAGTTGTAAGGTTGTAAATAATGATGATAACTTCTTCAATTCCCCAGGTTTTGCGTCGGTGGCTTACTATTTTACTAGCAGTTGTCGTCGCCATCACCCTTTATTCATGCAGTCCAGCTCATTCTAACTTAGTAGCACGATTAGTAGTTCCCACACCCAGCGGCCCAGCTACATTTAACTCCCCGCTAAATCAGTCAGCTTATGATGTGTTTGGCTATCTCTACGAGGGATTGCTCAATCAAAATGGTGTGACATCTAACTTAGAACCCGGTTTAGCTGAATCCTGGGAAGTATCTAAAGATGGCAAGAAAATTGTGTTTACTCTGCGGGAAGGATTGAAGTGGTCAGATGGCGAACCTTTTACCACTGACGATATTATTTTTACTTACGATGGTATTTACCTAAACGATAAAATCCCCTCTAGTTTGAAAGACATTCTTAGAGTTGGAGTCAGTCGCCAATTTCCCAAGGTTAAAAAACTCGATCCGCGCCGAGTAGAATTTTCTGTAGCAGAACCATTTGCACCTTTTATTCGATTTGCTGGCGGACTGCCAATTTTACCTGCTCATATTTTAGCAGAAAGTGTTCGCACTACTGATGCTGATGGTAAGCCTTTGTTCCTGTCAACTTGGGGAACTAATACCGATCCCAAAAAAATTATTGGTAATGGTCAGTATCGGATGGCTAGCTATACTCCCAATCAGCGAGTTATTCTAGAGCGCAACCCCTACTATTGGCGTAAAGATACTCAGGGAAATTCTCTGCCTTACATTGAGCAAATTGTCTGGCAAATTATGGAAAATACAGATACCCAACTGCTGAATTTCCGTTCTGGAGATTTGGATACTCTCGACGTACAGCCAGAGGCATTTCCGCTGTTGAAACGAGAGGAAAAACGAGGTAAATATACTATTTATAACGGTGGGCCAGACTCTGGGACAGTGTTTCTGGCATTTAATCTCAATCAGGGTCGTAATGCCAAGAATAAGCCTTTCGTAGACCCGATTAAGTCTCGCTGGTTTAATATTAAGGAATTTCGGCAAGCCATTGCTTATGGAATTAATAGAGATGCGATGACGAACAATATTTATCGCGGTTTGGGTGCTCCCCTGCATTCTCCAATTCCTGTACAAAGTCCTTTTTACCTTTCTCCAGAAAAGGGATTAAAGACTTATAATTACAATCCAGAAAAAGCGAAACAATTGTTACTTGATGCTGGTTTTAAATATAACTCAGAAGGTCAGTTATTGGATGCTAAGGGCAACAAAGTTCGATTTACTGTGCTAGCATCTGCTGGTAAGAAGGTGCGGGAACAGATGGCATCACAAATTAAACAAGACTTAGGTAAACTTGGGATGCAAATTGACACGCAATTTTTGAGTTTCAATACCTATGTAGAAAAGCTGCGCCTGACGCGGGATTGGGATACTTATTTAGGTGGCTTCACGGGTGGCGGTGTGGAACCGCACGGTGGCTATAATGTTTGGTCAGTGAAGGGAACTTTACACAGTTTTAACCAACCGCCGCAACCGGGAGAACCAGCTATTAAGGGTTGGGTTGTTGCTGACTGGGAGCAGAAAATTGATGACCTGTATGTGCAAGCATCGCAGGAACTTAACGAGGCGAAGCGCAAGGAAATTTATGCGGAAACTCAGCGCATCACTACTGAACAAATGCCTTTTGTTTATATGGTGAATCCGCTAACTTTTGAGGCTGTCCGCGATCGCATTTCTGGGATTAAATACAGTGCTATTGGCGGTGCTTTTTGGAATTTGTATGAGTTGAAAATAACAGAATGAATTTGGTAGTGGGTAATGGGTAATTGGTAATGGGTAATTGGTAATTGCTAAACCGAAGTAGTTTCACAGTATGGCGATTGCTTCGCTCGCAATGACAACCAACAACTAACAACCAACAACCAACAACTAACAACTAACAACTAACAACTAACAAATAACAAATTTTATGGAACCTGAAGCATTACAAAATTTACTAAAAGCTGTTGCGGCTGGGGATATGACTCCTGACATAGCTTTGGAAAAATTAAAGCATTTTGACTTTGAACAAGTAGGAGATTTCGCGCGAATTGACCACCATCGTAGTTTAAGAACTGGTTTTCCCGAAGTAATCTGGGGACAGGGAAAAACACCTGAGCAAATTGTTGAGATTATACAGGTGATGCGGCCGCGTAATTCAGTGGTAATGGCTACTCGAATCTCACCGGAGGTGTATGATGAATTGCAGCAGAAAATTCCCGATTTATCTTATTATCGAAGTGCTAAAATTTGTGCAATTGTTCCTGATTTAGCAATCCCAAAAAAAAGCGGAATTATTGCTATCCTAACTGCGGGAACTGCCGATTTGCCTGTAGCAGAGGAGGCGGCTGTTACGGCGGAACTATGCGGGTTTCAGGTTCGCCGTCTTTGGGATGTGGGAGTGGCTGGAATTCATCGTTTACTGAGTCAAAGGCACGTTATTTATGAAGCGGATGTGTTGATTGCAGTGGCTGGAATGGAGGGGGCTTTGCCTAGTGTGGTTGCAGGTTTAGCGAATTGTCCGGTGATTGCTGTGCCAACAAGTGTGGGTTATGGTGCTAATTTTGGCGGTTTAGCTCCCTTGTTAACAATGCTTAATTCTTGTGCTGCTGGTATCGGGGTAGTTAATATTGATAATGGGTTTGGTGCAGCGATTTTGGCTTGTCAAATTCTTAGGACTGCTGAGCGATTGGGGCGGTTTGAGGGAGAGAAAGCTTAAATCATTGAACTTGCTTAGAGCTGAAAATAGAGGTTGCTAGGGCGATCGCGAGGCTGGATAATTTTTTATGAGACAAGAATCATTGACTAATTAGCAATAAGCGCTCTTGACAGGAATTGGCAAAACAGCGGAAATAACTATTTTTTCACTCTATAATCCTTATATACCAACACTTAGAGCATATTTGTACTGTCATACAAGATTTTGTTATCGCCAGAAATAATGTGCGTTATGATACTTATAGCTTAATCTTATGTAAAGAAAAATGAGATTTTAGTCAAGATATTTATCCAAATATTAAGCTATTTGTAACTCTTATGACAACTTGTGTGTTCTAGCTTCTGTTATTACCATATTCAGCTATCTTAGAAATATAAAATAAAGATTAAGCCTAAAACCCTACCTTTGTAGGAGATGATGGCTTAATACCACCAGTTCTTCCCATCCCAGTACCCTGGATGAGGATTCACGATTTTCGGAGGTTCTATGACTCCTACAATGTTACGCCAGCTCTGGTCATTAGTTGAAACCACTCAGGCAAATGTCTTAATGACACTAGATGATGACACTCTCGCACAGTGGTTGCTCAAGCAGTTCAAAATGAATTCCTCGATCAACGGTAGTGAAGCGGAACAGTTAAATCAGTATATCCAGTCTCGGCTATCTCTGATTCGAGATCTAGCGGCTGAGCGTTTAGGAGCAGAGCCCTCTGGCTAATCCTTAAGGTATCGTGGCTGAAACCAGGGTAAAAGCATTAACATGGCTAAAAGCTCCAATTGCTAAGGATTTAAAGCAGTTGCCACAGCTTGTCTCTAGAATTTTAAGGTCGGGTAATTCCACAAATGCTGTATTTTTACTTTTGTCGAAAAATGTATGACTATAGATCGTGGCGATCGCTAATGGATTGGAGAGGAAAACCATGCGATCGCGAATAGTATCTTTTAAAGGACTGCTGCGAGTCGCTCCATAGTCCGCTGATTTTCTGCGGGAGTACCGACAGTAACTCGCAAACCTCCACCTGTGTGCCTAATTAAAGTCCCTTGCGCTTTAAGTTGCAGCATCAAATTGTGATGCTGTTCGTCTAAACAGTTAGAGCCATCGCCTTTGAGCCGGAGGTAAATAAAGTTAGCTGCACTTGGCCATACTTGTAATTTTGGGTGTTTACCAAGAGTTGTAATTAACTTGCTTCGCTCAGCTAAGGTTTCGGGAATTGATGACTGCAATAACTGCCTCCCGGCCAAAGCAAATTGAGCAGCAATTTGAGAGAAAGTGGGGAGATTGTAAGGCAAACGGATTTTTTCGAGGGTGGCTATAACTTCGGGATGTGCGATCGCATATCCTACCCTCATAGAAGCTAACCGAAATGCCTTAGAAAATGTTCGCAAAATTATCCAATTAGGATGTTGCCGCAATTCACCAGCAAGAGTAGTTTGGCTAAATTCAAAATAAGCTTCATCAATGACTACCAAAATATTGTCTGGTAAACTTCGCAGCCAGTCTAACTCATTTGGCGTTAAAGCATTGGCAGTAGGGGAATTAGGATGAACTACAAAAACTACCCGCACGGGAGGATTTTGGGTTTGTTTAATTATTGCTTGAGCCGCCGCTAAATCAATTTCAAAATTTGCTTCATTTCGCCCTACACTCACAACAGGAATACCGAGAGTTTGGGCAAGGATAGCATACATTGAAAAGGTCGGATCGGCCACAAAAATCGAACCTTCCCCCCGCAGACAAGTAGCAATCAGCAATGAGCGAATTAATTCGTCAGAACCATTACCAACGGAGATATTATCTATCGTAATTAAGGAATTTTGAATGGGGTCAACTGATTCATTGACGTATTCTGCGATCGCACCTTTGAGTGCCGCATGACCACCATCAGGATAGCGATTAGCCTCAATTAGCTGCTGGAAATTCCAAGCTAGCTTTTGTTTTAACTCATCAGGCAAATCATAGGGACATTCATTAGTATCCAAGCGATCGAGGGAAATCTCCGACTCCGCTGGTTCTCCTGAAGTGCCACCAGGATGAGGGGTATAGGCAGTAAGTTGTGCTAAATCTTGGCGGATAAATGGGAGCATAACACAAACGTTTATTTTACTTAGAACTTACGCTCATAGGTTCAGAAACCGATTTTTTTACAAAATCTGCTGGCTCTAACGAAGTATTTTCGTAAAAAAACCAGTTTCTTTACTCGAAGTGCTTAAGTCCTGTTGATAATTCTCAATCTGTAATCAACAATTAATCATACTACAAATCCCAGGTTGCCCTTACTTAAAGCTTAGACACTGCTGCACAATTTGCTATATACCACCGCCAAGGCAAATCAGCACCTTTAGAAATACCGATCCGCGTGGTTTGCACAATTGCGATCGCACCTCCATCTACAGCTTCTTGAAATTCTGGACTCCGATGCTCTAACCACAGGGGTTCTCCCGGACGCAAAGCCAGACCATTTAAACTAGAATTAATCTCAAGTACGCGGCAAAGTTTCCCAGGGCCAGCAGCAATGCGATCGCGAAGTCGCCGGTCTCCGGCATCGCGCAGTCGCGGAGCTCCGGCATCAGGAAGTCGTAAAGCTGAGGTATCACCCTTCAATTGTCCATCCGCCTCTGGAACTGACTCTAATTGTAAAGCTCGAATCAACACAGCACTACCAACCCCTTCCAGATCTGTCACAATATTGAGACAGTGGTACATACCATAAATCAAGTATATATATATTGTGCCCGCTGGCCTAAACATCGCCTCGTTGCGAGGAGTACGACGCAGGTAAGCATGACAAGCTGGATCTCCAGGTGCGTAAGCTTCTGTTTCCACGATCGCACCTCGAACTATTTCACCATTAGGAAAACGCCGTACAAGAGTACAACCCACTAAATCAGGCGCAACATTAGGAGATGAACGCGCCAGCCAAGAAGAGTCTACAATCTCAGCGTTTTGAGAGTCGATCGCGTCGCGAGCATTCTTCCCTTCTAGGGGCAGGATAGCATCTACCACTTTAGGGGCGATCGCTATTTTTTTTTGTTTGCTCATCTTCCAAGTTTCACTCAAGGACGGTTAGAATTCAGTAGCCAGTAGGAGCGTGAAAACTTGCCCTCTGGCTGAGGGAAAGCCACGCTCGTTGGATCTTGTTGAAAGACAAGGATAACAGTCTCCATCATCAAACAGAGGAAGCTCAGTTATGGATATCAAGTTAGTTCTAGCAGCCTTGACCGTTGTTTTTACCCTGGGTTGTCTGTTCTTCGGTACGAAAAATGGATTTTATGACAGCGACAACTATCACGGTAACGGCTCTGCTCATTAGAAGGGGCTAGGGAAGAAGGGGAGAGGGGGAGATGGGGAGGATGGGGGAGATGGGGAGGATGGGGGAGATGGGGAGGGTGGGGAGGATGGGGGAGGATGGGGAGGATGGGGGAGATGGGGAGGATGGGGAGGGTGGGTAATTAGCCATTACAGGACTTTGGCACCCAACCAAAGAAACCGGGTTTTTTGACGAAAATACTTCGTTTTTACCCACCGATGAGCTCAAAAACCCGGTTTCTGGAGCCCTGAGCGTAAGTCCTAATGGCTAATTGCTAATGGCTAATTGCTAATTACCCATCTCCCCCATCTCCCGCATCTTCCCCCTCTCCCCCTCTCCCCCTCTCTTCCCCTAGTCCCTAGCCCCTAGCCCCTAGCCCCTTCTTCGTCTAAATAGTTAAGTTTTATTACAAACTTGACATTTGCCGAAAAAACAGTAACAATGAATACAGAAAGAAAAAATAAATCGTTCATCTTAATTGCCTCTAGTTTTATAGAGGCGAACGAGACGGAAGTAGGGACAACTCCCGAAGGAACGCGCCTCAGTTCACCACACTATTGACAGAAGAGGCGAAGACCATGAAACTCACATATCGCGGAATTAGTTACGAATACACTCCTCCCGTAGTTGAAACCGTTGAAGGTAACATCGGCGGCAAGTATCGGGGTTTAGATTGGCGGTTCCGCAATCTTAAGAAAGCTCCACTGTTGCAACCGAGCGTAAACTTGACCTATCGCGGTGTAACTTATTCCAATAACCCAAGTGCGATCGTAGAGAGTCAAGCAGCAGTTGACCAAACAGATCCGACACCAGTTATGCCTATTTCAGAACAAGCTCGCTCCTTGATGATGGATCGCGATCGCGCTGCTAAGAAGCGCCATCAATCAATGCTGAGCCGTTTAGCCGCTGAAGTTGGATTAAATATCACCCCTTCAGAATCCTACCACCAAGGTTAATCACACCTGTTTGTAAGAAGGAAGAGAGAGAGGGGAGGATTGGGAGTTTTGAGTATTGAGTTTTGAGTTGAAAAACTTAAAAATTCCTCATCTCCTATCCTCCCCATCTCTCTCTTCTTTCTTCATTCAAACTTTCCCAAATCTGCGATTCCTTTGTTGGTAAGCATAGAGAGCCCGATGAAACTCTTTGCGGTCAAAATCAGGCCACAAAGTATCAGTAATATAAATTTCCGCATAAGCAATCTGCCAAAGCATAAAATTTGACAACCGCATTTCTCCACTCGTGCGGATTAACAAATCGGGATCGCAAACATCAGCCGTATAGAGATAGCGTTTAAATAAAGCCTCATCAATCTCCTCCGGTTGCAACTGCCCCAACTTCACCTGAGACGCGATCGCACGAGCCGCCTGCACAATCTCCTCACGCCCTCCATAATTCGTCGCCACAGTAAACCGAATTCCCTGATTTTGCTCAGTTTCAGCCACAGAACGTTCAATTTCTGCCTGCAAAGACTTCGGCAAAGCCTGTAAATTTCCCATAAACTTAATTTTTACCCCCTCCTGCACCATCTCCCGCAATTCTTGGCGCAGCTTCCCCTCAAATAAACTCATCAAAAAGTCTACCTCTTCCAAAGGTCTGCCCCAATTCTCAGTCGAAAAAGCATAGGTAGTTAACGCTTCAATGCCCCAATCCTTGCAGCACCGTAGCAACTCCTTCAGCGTACTCGCTCCCCGACTGTGACCCGCAATTCGAGGCAACCCCTGACGCTTAGCCCAGCGGCCATTCCCATCCATAATCACTGCTACGTGCTTGGGCAATCTTTCCCGATCGAGGTCAGCAGGCAACTCTTGTAAAACGCTTAACTTTGCACTCATATATAATTCCGAGGTGGAAACCTATTCTGGTTAACTGTTAACTGTTAACTGTTAACTGCCTCAATTTTTATCGCGATTACTTGGTGGAGGACGGCGTAATATCCGCGAAATCATAGCCGATGCCCTCAAGCCTATCTGCCGTCCCAGATTGCCTATAGGGATTGGCGGCGCTACTCCCTCTCCCTCAGAGGGGTTAAGCTTTGCCTCTAGCAACTCCTTGAGTTTGCTACTCGTCAAAGGTCGGTTTAAATTTCCCATCTGAGCCAAAGAAATAGAACCCGTTTCCTCAGAGACAACCACACAAATGCAAGCTTGCACTCGCTCTGTAATGCCCATCGCCGCTCGGTGACGAGTTCCCAACTGCCGCGACGCAGTACGCTCCGACAGCGGCAAGATTACCCCCGCCGCCACAATTCGAGAACCTCTAATCAGAGTCGCCCCGTCGTGGAGCAAAGTTTTTGGCTGAAAGATAGTCTGCAAAAGTTCTTTTGAAACTTCAGCATTCAGCTTTACACCTGGTACTGAAAAATCCCGCTCGTCAATCGGAGAGTCAGTTTCAAGGATGAGTAAAGCTCCAGTACGATTTTGTGAAAGTTCTTTAACTGCGTCCACAATTTCATCAATCACACTATCAGGCTCAGGAATAGACCTGCGACCTGGGCCAAACAATTGCAGAATTTCACCCCGACCCAATTGTTCCAGCAATCTGCGAAATTCTGATTGCAAGATCACTGCCATTGCCACAGCGGAACCAGTGACTAAGCTGTTGAGGGCAATGTGCAGCAACCTCAACCCAGCCCAGTTACTTACCGCTGTAGCTAACATCAGAACAATAAACCCCCGTACCATCCATAGCGTCCGGCGTTCTCCAATAATGACAAGCACCATGTACGCTAGGGCAAAGACCAATCCGAGATCCAGCCCGTGAATTAAAAAAGATACAGGGGGATATTGCAAAAAGCCCGCACTGTTAATGTCAAAACTAGATTGTTGATTGTTCATGGTTCATAGTTCGCTGCTAGCCATGAACCTTGAACCATGAAGCATGAACCATGAAACATGAACCGTCTTTTATTCCACTTGTTTGACGAGTCTTTCGGGCAAGCGGTCTTGCCTCAGTAAGTCTTGGTAAGTTTCACGCTGTATGATAACGTTTGCTTCCCCATCTCTGACTAAAACGGCTGTTGGTCGAGGCAACCGATTATAGTTAGAGGCCATGCTGTAATTGTAAGCACCTGTCGCCATTACGACCAGGACATCTCCCGGTTTTGATACTGGCAACTGAGCATTTTTAATTACAATATCGCCTGATTCGCAGTGTTTGCCAGCAATTGTTACTGTTTCTGTTAAAGGAGCAGACATTTGGTTGGCTGCGACTACTCGATATACTGATTGGTAGGTAATCGGACGCGGGTTGTCTGACATCCCGCCATCTACAGCTAGATAAGTCCGCATTCCGGGAATGACTTTTTTGGAGCCAACTGTGTAAGCGGTGACGCAAGCTGAACCAATCAGCGATCGCCCTGGTTCGCAAAGTAATTTCGGTAAAGGTATTTCCAGCTTTTGGCAAGCTGCTGCTACCGATTCGCCAATTACTTTGACCCAAGCTTCGATACTGGGAGGATCGTCCGCTTCAGTATAGCTGATGCCTAAGCCACCGCCAACGTTGAGTTCTCCCACAGGTAGGCCGTAGTGACTTGCTTTGACGAATGCTTCGGCGATGACTCCTGCTAAATCTTCGTGGGGTTGGAGTTCAAAAATCTGCGAACCGATGTGAGCGTGTAAGCCAATACAGGATAATGAGGGTTGTTTGCTCAGGAAGGCAAAGACTCGATCGAGATCGTTGGGATCGAACCCAAATTTGCTATCCAGGTGGCCTGTGCGAATGTACTCATGTGTGTGACATTCGATCCCTGGAGTAAACCGCAGCATGACGCGCACTGGTTGGGTTGCTCTATTTTCTAGAATTTCAACCAGAGTTGATAATTCTAGCCAGTTATCGGCGACGATAGTACAGCCGCTTTCGATCGCTAGTTCTAGTTCGCTGCGAGATTTATTGTTACCGTGAAAGTAGAGTTTGTTAGGACTAACGCCAGCTTGGAGAGCAGTAAAGATTTCGCCCCCAGATACCACGTCGATACCTAAGCCTTCGGAGGATGCGATCGCACAAACCGCCATACAACTCCACGCCTTAGAAGCGTAAAGTACCTGAGACTCACCCGGATAGTAACGTTTTAAGGCTTCCCGGTACTGGCGACAAGCCGTTCGCAATGTCACTTCGTCTAAAATATAGATCGGCGAACCAAATTGCTCAACCAGGTTAACTACATCGCAACCCCCGATCTCCAAGCGATCTTGACTGTTAACTCTAGCTGTCAGCGGTAAAAGTTCCTGATTCGGCGAACGAGTCTGGGGGGTATTTTTAGAGTCAGGTAGATACTGAAGTCCAGAATTTTGAACTTCAACAGATTGAATTGATACCATCGTGATAATTAAGTGTTTTTGGCCATTAGTCGTTAGTCATTAGTCATTAATCATTAGCCGCGAGATATAGACTGGGGACTAGAGGCTAAATGACCTAGACTAGGAAGGATTTGTTACTTAAGAGGGTTAAGCCCTAGTTTATTTTCTAGTGTACAATTGACCGCTGTGCCTTTGATAGAAATTAAACATCTTGCACCAGAACACCTGCCAGCAGCCGTCGAACTCGACCAGCTTTGTTTCGGCGGAATTTGGACTTTGGAAGGCTACCGCCGAGAGCTAGACAGTTCTAATAGCGATTTGTTGGGTTTGTGGAAGATGGTGGAGGATGGGGGAGATGGGGGAGATGGGGGAGATGAGGGAGATGATTCTTCTGTACATCCGGGTTTAGCCAATAAATATCCCATCCACCCCTTTATTTCATCTCCTCCCCATCCCCCCCATCCTCCCCATCCCCCCCATCCTCCCCATCCTCCCCATCCTCCCCATCCCTCCCTAATTGGTATCGCCTGTCTTTGGTCAATTTTAGAGGAGGCTCATATTACGATTTTGGCTATTCATCCTGACTATCAAGGTCAGGGTTTTGGGCAAGCTTTGCTTTATGCTTTGCTAAAGTCAGCTCATCAGCGAAAACTGGAGTGGGCTACTTTGGAAGTGCGATCGTCTAATTTGGCGGCGATATCTCTTTATCAGAAGTTCGGTTTTCAGGAGGCGGGACGTAGACGCGGCTATTATCAAGATAGTGGGGAAGATGCTTTGATCCTATGGCTAGGTGGTCTTCAAAAGCCAGAATTTGAGCAGGATTTAGCTAAATGGGAGGGGGAAATTCGCGATCGCCTCACCTATCTTTTGCAAGAAGTTTAATTCTTGAATTTAGATGGAATATTGCCAAGTTGATAAAAATCCGTCAATTTCTTACCTTCACTATCAGTAAGAGCAGTAAAATATTCACGAACGCTGACATCTTTAATAGATTCCATAGCAGGAAAACTCAGATACTCAACATCAAATACCTTCTCCGTATCGGTAAATGTTACCTTTCCCCTACCAATAGTATGATGGCCCCACTCACTTTTGGGATATTTGCGACCAATTTCAATTTGCCATTCCCCATTGTTGTAAATGGTCAAAGTTTCACTAGAAATAGGAATCCATTCGCCATTGTCTAGGTAGCCTGTAGAGATTTTTTGAGGTGAGAAGACTTGAGGTTGAGGCATGGCTCCATAAACAATATGAGCAATACGTTGGGTACGATAATCAAAGCCAAAGCTTCTAGCGTATTGTGATTTCCAAACCCACCAGGGAATAACTTTAGAATTTTTTAGTGTAGAATCTATTTGTTCGCGATGTGCTTCATAACAGCAGAGAATTTGCTCATATTCCCCTCGACTAAACTCAGATGGATTTACATAGATTGTCCAGTTGATCCAGTTTTTTCTGGATACATCGTCATAAAAAGTTTTAATTTCTAGTTTGGCGCGATCGCTTGGGTTAATCGGCAAACCCATATCTAATAGTTTAGGAGAAATTCTACCTGCTAAAGATCGAGAAACTACTTTGTTATTAAAACAGAGAATAGGGAAGCGAACCAAATCGCCGGAAAAAATATTTTTTTGAAATGAGTGCTCTTCCATTATGGTAAGACGATTAGGATTTTGCGGATCTTCGCTTGGACAAATCACTTCAAGAGTCAAAATATCTGGACGTTTTTTCTTGTAGTATTTAGACAAATTATATACACTTATAGGAGATAAATAGGTATATATTACCCAACCCCATAACGCAATAACAACACCGATACCCCACAGTATCCTCCCATAGCCGACAATTCTTTTGTACAATTTTTCACCAATTTCTTTTAATATTTCCATGATTTTTTACAGCTTGTTAGTATAATTAATTTGACTACTTAATAAATATTTTATCGCCAACTTAAGCTATGGGGCAAATCTATTGTTCGGATCTTGAGGGGGCTGGCGATCGCGATCCCCACCATGTGCCAGTTGCGTAAGCCCTTAAATTATTCGCCCGAAGACTTCGGCCCTACTTGCTCTTCAACCCGATGACACTAGATAGGGTTGTGCTACAATCCATCAATACGTAGTAGTAGGCTGGGCACAGATCGAGAAGATTAATCTTCTTGCAGTCTAGGGGAGGTTGTAGGTCAGCCACCATCTGGGCCTTCCCAGTTGAAAGCCACCCTGTAACGGTAGCCTAGAAGCTCAACCGTAGCCTCAACGGCAGAGCGGTTGAAAGTGTCACGCCCCATAACTCAGCGTCGAGTTCACTCTCGAATGTGCGTTTTATCGCGCAGGCTGGCGTGACCTCAAAATGGGCATATAGCAGGTGATGGGAGATAGCAATGTTTGAACGCTTCACAGAAAAAGCCATAAAAGTGATCATGCTCGCCCAGGAGGAAGCTCGCCGCCTGGGGCATAATTTTGTGGGTACTGAACAGATTCTCTTGGGCCTAATTGGCGAAGGCACAGGGGTTGCGGCGAAGGTGCTCAAATCGATGGGTGTCAACCTCAAAGATGCTCGGATCGAAGTTGAAAAGATTATTGGTCGGGGTTCTGGCTTCGTAGCGGTGGAAATTCCTTTCACCCCTCGTGCGAAGCGAGTTCTAGAATTATCCCTAGAAGAAGCTCGTCAACTCGGACACAACTATATCGGCACCGAACACTTGCTTTTAGGTCTAATCCGGGAAGGCGAAGGAGTAGCTGCTAGAGTGCTGGAAAATCTGGGGGTAGACCTCTCGAAAGTCCGCACCCAAGTGATCCGAATGCTGGGCGAAACCGCTGAGGTGACAGCCGGTAGTTCAACGGGTCGCACGAAGACACCAACTCTGGACGAATTTGGAGCTAACCTTACCCAGATGGCCGTTGATGGCAAACTCGACCCAGTGGTGGGACGACAGAAAGAAATCGAACGGGTAATCCAAATTTTAGGACGGCGGACTAAAAATAACCCCGTGTTGATTGGGGAACCAGGGGTAGGTAAAACTGCGATCGCAGAAGGTTTAGCCCAACGCATCGCCAATAATGATATCCCAGATATCCTCGAAGACAAGCGCGTAGTCACTCTGGACATTGGCTTACTGGTAGCAGGTACTAAGTACCGAGGCGAATTTGAAGAACGCCTCAAAAAAATCATGGACGAAATTCGCTCAGCGGGTAACGTCATCCTAGTCATAGACGAAGTACACACCCTGATTGGTGCCGGTGCTGCCGAAGGTGCGATCGATGCTGCTAATATTCTGAAACCAGCCTTAGCTAGAGGAGAATTGCAGTGCATCGGAGCTACAACCCTCGATGAATACCGCAAACATATCGAGCGCGATGCTGCCTTAGAGCGACGTTTTCAGCCAGTAATGGTAGGCGAACCGACAGTTGAAGAAACAATAGAAATATTGTTCGGCTTGCGGGAACGTTACGAACAGCACCACAAACTCAAAATCTTGGATTCTGCCTTAGAAGCAGCAGCCAAACTTTCAGATCGATATATTAGCGATCGCTACTTACCTGATAAAGCGATCGATCTAGTAGACGAAGCAGGTTCCCGCGTCCGTTTGCTAAGTTCTCAACTGCCCCCCGCCGCCAAAGAACTAGACAAAGAATTGCGTCAAGTTCTCAAGGAAAAAGACGAAGCAGTACGCTCTCAAGATTTTGACAAAGCTGGGGAACTGCGCGATCGCGAAATGGAAATCAAAGCCGAAATTCGCGCCATCTCCCAGACCAAAAAAACCGAAGGCAAGAGCGATACAGACGTTTCCCCTAACGTCACCGAAGAAGACATTGCCCAAATCGTGGCAAGTTGGACAGGCGTACCCGTCAATAAACTCACCGAATCCGAATCCGAAAAACTGCTGCACATGGAAGACACCCTCCATCAGCGGCTCATCGGTCAAGAAGAAGCAGTCAAAGCCGTCTCTCGCGCCATTCGTCGCGCGCGGGTAGGCTTGAAAAACCCCAACCGCCCGATCGCCAGTTTCATCTTCTCCGGCCCCACCGGCGTTGGTAAAACCGAACTTACCAAAGCTCTCGCCTCCTACTTCTTCGGTTCCGAAGAAGCCATGATTCGACTCGATATGTCCGAATACATGGAACGTCATACTGTTTCCAAATTAATCGGTTCGCCTCCCGGATACGTCGGCTACAACGAAGGCGGTCAATTAACAGAAGCAGTCCGTCGCCGTCCATACACAGTGGTGCTGTTCGATGAAATCGAAAAAGCCCACCCCGATGTCTTCAATATGCTCCTGCAAATATTAGAAGATGGGCGGTTAACAGATGCCAAAGGTCGCACCGTAGACTTCAAGAATACGCTGCTGATTATGACCTCAAACATCGGTTCGACGGTAATTGAGAAAGGCGGTACAGGCATTGGTTTCGAGTTTGCAGATAACCAAGCAGATGCCCAGTACAACCGCATTCGCTCCTTAGTGAACGAAGAACTCAAGCGCTACTTCCGCCCAGAATTCCTCAATCGTCTCGATGAGATTATCGTCTTCCGTCAATTGATCATGGACGAAATCAAAGAAATCGCGGTGATTATGCTCAACGAGGTATTTGGTCGCTTGACAGAAAAGGGTATTACCCTCGATGTGACTGAGGCTTTTAAAGAGCGCCTTGTCAAAGAAGGTTATAACCAAAGTTACGGTGCAAGACCTCTACGCCGCGCAATTATGCGTTTGTTAGAGGACGTACTAGCTGAGGAAATCCTTTCTGGTCGAATTAAAGACGGTGATAGTGCCGTTGTTGATGTTGACGATGATGGTCAGGTGAAAGTCCTCCAAGGTAAAAAACGGGAACTTTTACCTCAAGTTGCTGAATAGTAAATCTGCTGTTTCTTCTTGCTTGAAATTGGGGGAAGAACTCAGATAAAAAAACGGTAGAGAATATAATTCTCTACCGTTTTTTTATACTTTCATTGCGAGGGAAGCGAAGCAATACCAACAGCTTGCGATTGCTTCGCACAGCGAACAATGACACATAGTAAGTAATTTGGACATGATATTAGTTAACAGTTAACTGTTAACTGTTAACCGTTAACTTTCTATGCGTTTGCATCAGCGCGGCGCTGCTTCATTTTAGCTTTCACTAAACCTAAGCCACCCAAAGCTAAACCGAGCATCGTGGCAGGTTCAGGTACGGGTTCGCCAGGGGTGACAGGATCTTCTGTAGAAGGCAATGTTGCCGTCAGCATCATTCCATCGTTAGTACATTCTTCTAACAAAGTGATAACTGCATTAGCTGGGTTCATAAATTGACCTAGCAAGCTTTGGCTGAAGCTAAATCCTACAGTATACTTGCCAACACCGCCTAAGCCAGCGAAACCACTAGCCAGAGAAGCAATTTCACTAACTCCCAGGAAGTTAATATCACCTACTTTAGTTCCGCTAGCAATGGCATTTAGCTGACCGTAGTTTGTGTCTTGGCTGACACCATTTGCATTAGTTAAATAGCTCTTAGCTTCAGCTACAGTTGCACCGCCATAGCCTATTGCTCCTCCTGTGGTGCCAGTATTTGTATTTGGAGCATTGTTGTTAACCCAACTCTGGTATTCATCGAAGGTAGTGAATCCAGAATTTTGCTGAGTTACGCTCTGTGCCGTGACACCACTGTAGACACCGGTGGTTGCAGCGCCAGAGTCATTCGTACCAGCAAAGCGGATACCAAACAACGATCCAGTTGCGCTAGCGTCTTTTAAACTCTTGCCTGTGAAGTTGAAGAGGATGTCGCCCCAGCCAATATTTCCGTCTGCGGCTCCGCTATAAGCTTGCCCAGCCAGAGCAAGATTAGCATTAAAGGCTATGGAAATGATGCCGTCATTTGCCTTCATTGCCATGCCGTACATTTCATAATTACTATTTTTACCAACGCCGTCATTGCCATCATTGCCGTCTGCGAAGGAATCCATCGTATAAGTCCAGTTGGAGCCGAGTACCTGAGCTTGAGCGGCTTGTCCGGTTATTAAGCTGACGCAGACAGCAGCAGCAGTGACACCGATTAATGTGGAAAGATTGCGAATTTTCATAGCGTTTAACCTCTTGCGTCTTTTCTTGCCCTTATAGTGACAATCTTATATAACCCTTGATAAAGGTTCTAGAGGCGATCGCATATTTTTTGATAAATATACAGTGAAGATTGATAGAGGTTTTTATCGAGTATTCTACGTACTAATACTGAAAGGTTAAAGGTAAACTAGATGGAGAAGGTATTGGAGAAGTAAATGATTAAGGAAAAGAGTTTAAAGACAGAAATTGTAGGCAATGTTCCTAGTGCTTGGTGGTCTAGACTGTGGCGATCGCAGAAGGAAAATATTCAGATCGTGGCGATCGCACTATTGTTAGCCCTGTTTATTCGGGCTTTTGTCGCTGAGCCCCGCTACATACCTTCAGATTCAATGGTGCCAACTTTGCAGATAGGCGATCGCCTCGTAGTTGAAAAAGTTTCTTACTATTTTCATCAACCAGTAACAGGTGACATTATCGTGTTTAGCCCTCCTAAACAGTTGCAAAAGAAAGGTTTTACCAAAGATCAGGCCTTTATTAAACGAGCGATCGGCTCCCCAGGCCAAACAGTTGCCGTCCGCGATGGTAAAGTCTATCTCAACAACAAGCCGCTTCAGGAAAACTATATTGCCGAGCCACCAGAGTATGAGTGGGGGCCAGAGATCGTCCCAGAAAATACTTACTTTGTCATGGGAGACAACCGTAACGATAGCAACGACTCTAGCAAGTGGGGATTCTTACCAAAAGAAAATATCATCGGTCGTGCCGTGTTTCGCTTTTGGCCCCTCGATCGCGGTGGACTCCTGTAAGTGGGGAGATGGGGGAAATTAAATCGAACCCACTCTCGAAGTCTCCAAATCTCCAAGTCTCCCGCTTTCCGTGTACGGATATTGCTACTGAATCCCTACCTCTGATGAGGTAGGGAGTTTTGGCGCTGACTGATAAAATAGTACCAAGCCCTGTGGGAAGACCCACTTATAGCAGTTTTCAATTGGGTAGGTACTGCTCTAAATTAGCAATTAGCAATTAGCAAGTAGCAATTAGCAATTAGCAATTAGCAATTACCTGTTCTCATGCAACTGAAAATCGCTATAAAATAAAAGCAGTTAAATATCAAAAAATAGGACGACAATGGGATTTTTTGATTCAGAAATAGTTCAGCAAGAAGCCAAGCAGTTGTTTGAGGATTATCAATCCCTGATCAAACTGGGTAGCAACTACGGCAAATTTGACCGTGAAGGTAAAAAGATGTTCATCTCCCAGATGGAAGCCATGATGGATCGTTACCGCATCTTTATGAAACGGTTTGAGCTTTCAGAGGACTTCATGGCTCAGATGACAGTAGAACAGTTAAAGACACAATTGGGTCAATTTGGGGTAACGCCCCAGCAAATGTTTGAGCAAATGCACTCAACGCTGGAGCGGATGAAGTCAGAACTAGAAAAACAAGTCTAGGGCCGCTCAAAGTCAGAAGCGGGCCGAAAGTTTTCTACTGGTACATTCTGCAAAGCTTGGCTCATAAAATCGCGCCAAACTGGAGCTACCATTGTACCGCCCGTAGCACCGTAGCTCAAAGGTCTGTAATCGTCATTGCCCACCCAAACCGCAACGGCTAACTGCGGTACGTAACCGACAAACCAGATATCGCGCTCCGAAGATGTAGTCCCAGTTTTGCCGGCTGCGGGCCGCCCGATCCTGGCTGCTGTTGCCGTTCCTTGGTTAATCACCCCTTGCAGCACATTATTGAGAGAAGCAGCGGCCCAAGGGTCAAGAACTAGCTTAGGTTTGGGTGTGTTGTCCAGCAAAACGTTGCCGCTGCTGTCAGTTACTTGAGCAATAAAAGTAGTGTCCGATTGCCAACCATTATTAGCAAAGGTAGCAAAAGCCCCAGCCATTTCCAAAGGAGTCAAGTCAACAGCACCCAAAGGCAGAGAAATTACAGGTTCCATCGGACTCTTAATACCCAGAATCCGGCAAACTTCAATTACTTTATTCAGTCCGACTGCCTGACCAATCTTGATCGCCGGCACATTTAACGATACCTCTAAAGCTCTGCGAATACTGACAGCACCAGAAAATCCGCCGCCGCCGTAGTTTTGCGGAGAGTAGTAACCGTCACCATCGCGGTAGCTAACTGGACTATCGTAGACAACAGAATCAGGGGCATATTTGCCAGAGGCAAAAGCAGTATAGTAAACGAAAGGCTTAAAGGCAGAACCAGGTTGTCGCCGAGCTTGAATGGCGCGGTTGTATTGGCTTTTCTTGTAATCTACGCCACCCGCCATTGCCTTAACGAAGTGAGTGCGGGGATCGACAGCCACCAGAGCAATTTGACCTTGATCGTAATCGCGATAAATTCCGTAATTATAAAGACGTTCGTGGGATTCCTTCACCGTAGATTCAGCTAGACGCTGGAGTTTCAAATCGATCGTCGTCTGAACCCGCATCCCCCCCTTGAGAACTGCATCTCGACCGAACCGCTTAGTCAGCTCATCTACCACTGCTTCGGTTACGTAAGGAACCTGACTCTTGCTAAACGAAGTAATCTTTCCCAACTTAATCGGTTGCTTACGAGCGGCACTTTCTTCTTCTGCCGTAATCCATTTAAGCTCCTTCATCCGATTTAAAACAATGAGCTGCCGCTCTTTAGCCACCTCATATTTAACAAAAGGGCTGTACTCTTCGGGAGCTGAAATCAAACCCGCCATCATCGCCCCTTCTGCCAAGGTTAAGTCCGCAGACGACTTGCCAAAATAACTTTGAGCAGCAGTTTCTACCCCGTACAAATTGTGGCCCCAGTAAACCTGATTCAAATACAGATCTAAAATCTGATCTTTCTTAAGAATTTGCTCTAAGCGGATGGCCATCACAGCCTCAGCTATTTTGCGGCTAAATTCGCGCCGAGGAGACAAAAACAGGTTTTTCACTAGCTGCATCGTCATCGTCGAGCCGCCTTCAACGGTTTTGCCTCGCTCCAAGTTGACCAAAAATGCACGCGCAATACCACCAGGGTTAATACCTTTGTGGGTGAAAAAATTACTGTCTTCGATCGCTAAGACTGCTCGCTTCAAGTGGGGCGAAATTTTGTTGAGGGGTACGACATCTCGGTTAGCCTCATCGTGGATACTAGCTATCGGTTTGCCAGTGATGTCATAAATATGGCTCGTTTCTGTGGGAGAGTAGCTTTGCAGGATGCGAACGTCTGGGAGGTTGCGGAAGCTGATCGCTAAACCAACCAGTCCGCCAGCTACTACCGAACTGGCAAGCATCGTGATGCCGAGTATGGTTCCTGCTGTTACTTTACTAACTGACTGAACGAACTCAAAGACGGGAGCCGAGTTTTCCCGCTGGTTATTTTGGATAGCGTTGGTTGACACTTCAGTTCACTTCCTCACTCGATTTGAGATTTAAGATTTGAGATTTGGGGAGAGAGGCGCTTGCGCCTTCTGCTGGCAACAGAGCTTTGGGATTATATTAACTTGATAGTCGTGTGTTTTAAGCTAGAACTTAAGCGTTACTCACTAAAAATCAACCTTTGCGATCGCGACCTTGGGTAGGGCCAGCCAGCCGTCAGGATCGTAATCATAGAAAATGGTAGTGAGTGCTTAAGTTCTGTAAGCATTAATCCAGTGAGTTTAACGAATTCCACCCCGCCTTTGCAAAATATGTCTTCTAATCAAACTTCAACTCTAACTTCCGATTTTTCGCGACTGCTGCGGGGCATCAGCGAGATTTTCCCCAATCAGCCTGATTCTGAGAACCCTGATGAGAATTTAATCCAACGACTGGCAACTACAGACCGACCTTTGCGGATTAAATTAGGTATCGATCCTACTGGAGCCGACATTCACTTAGGACACAGCATCCCTGTTCGCAAACTTCGTGCTTTTCAGGATGCGGGTCATACAGCAGTCTTAATCATCGGTGATTTTACCGCAAGAATTGGCGATCCGACAGGGAAATCTGAGGCCCGCCGCCAGCTAACACCGGAGGATGTGGCTCAAAATGCCCAAACTTACATTGACCAAGTGCGTCCGATTTTAGATTTTGATACCCCTGGACGGTTGGAAATTCGCTATAACTCGGAGTGGCTGTCTAAGCTTGACTTGACAAAAATTTTGGAACTATTGGCGACGATGACGGTGGGGCAGATGCTCGCCAAGGAGGGCTTTGACACCCGATTGGAACAGGGGACTCCGATTTATCTGCATGAGTTCCTTTACCCGTTGATGCAAGGTTATGATTCTGTGGCAGTAGAGGCTGATGTGGAGTTGGGGGGGACTGACCAAAAGTTTAATCTGGCGGTGGGGCGAGATTTGCAGCGCCATTTTCGGATTAGGCCGCAGTTTGGGATGCTAACGCCGATTTTGATCGGGACTGATGGTATTCAGAAGATGTCGAAGTCTCTGAACAATTATGTGGGTTTGTCGGAACATCCGAGTTTGATGTACCAAAAATTGCAACGGGTTCCCGATAATTTGTTAGAGCAATATTTTGAGCTATTGACAGATTTGCCATTGAATGAATTGCCGCCAGATCCGCGACAAAGACAGCAATTGTTAGCCTTTGATGTTGTAAAACAATATTACGATGAGGAGACTGCTATTCAAGCGCGGCAAACGGCGATGACTATTGGTCAAGGTGATACTACACAAGCTGATGCTGTGCCGGAATTTTCTGTGGGAGAGGTCAAGTTTCCCGCGAAGTTGTTTTATATTCTGAGTGCTAGCGGTTTGTGTGCCAGTAGTAATGAAGCTCGGCGGAAGATTCAAGAAAATGGGGTAAAGTTGGATGGCGATCGCGTTTCTGATGTTAATCTTGCTTTTGAGTCGCCTGCTGATTTACAGGATAAGGTTTTGCAGGTGGGGAAAAATAAGTTTGTCCGCTTAGTTCCTTAAAAAAAATCCGTAACGCCGCCATCCTGGCGGTAAGAAACCGCCAGGATGGCGGCGTTACGTAAGTAATGCGTAAGTCCTATTCATATAGGATTGCTATATCAACCGATCATCTTTTTAATCAAATCTACCTTACCCTGATAAGGAGCATAGCGCCATTTCAGATCGAGTAGAAATGATTTTTTCAGGACACTTTTATAATGGGAAAAAGTATCAAAACTCGCCTTGCCATGATAGCTTCCAATCCCACTATCTCCAACTCCCCCAAAAGGTAAAGATGTCACCCCAAATTGCATCACCGTATCATTTATACACACCCCTCCTGACGAAGTTTCATGCAAAACTCGCTGTTGTTTCCCTTTATTTTTCGAGAAAAAATACAAAGCCAAAGGTTTAGGACGAGCATTGATTTTAGCGATCGCTTCCCCTAAATCATCATATTCCAATACTGGCAAGATCGGGCCAAAAATCTCCTCTTTCATCACGGGCGAATCCCAGGAAATCCCATCTATTACTGTCGGAGAAATATATCTATCCTCTAGATTTATCTCGCCGCCAATAATCAATTCTCCCTCTTTCAAAAAATCTGCCAAGCGTCCAAAATGCTTTTGATTGATAATTCGGCAATAGTCAGGACTTTTTGCCGGATTTTCACCGTAAAATTCTTGAATTGATGCCTTAATTGCCTTTAGCAATTCCGGCTTAACTTTCCGATCTACTAACAAATAATCAGGAGCAATACAAGTTTGACCAGCATTGATAAATTTACCCCAGGCAATCCGTTTTGCCGTATATTCAACTTGAATTTCGGAGTCTACAATGCAAGGACTTTTCCCTCCTAATTCCAGAGTTACTGGCGTTAGATGTTTTGCTGCTGCTTCCATCACTACTTGACCGATTTTGATGCCACCAGTAAAGAAGATATGGTCAAATTTTTCTGCTAGTAATTGTTGGCTAATTTCTACTCCACCTTCAACTGCTGCAATATAAGCAGAATCAAAGTTTTGAGAAATTATTTCTGCTACAAGTTTGGAGGTATGAGCAGCTATTTCAGAGGGTTTGAGGATAGCGCAGTTACCCGCCGCGATCGCGCCTACCAAAGGTGACATCATTAACTGAAAAGGGTAATTCCAAGGCCCGATAATTAGCACAACTCCCTTCGGTTCGGGATAAATGCTGGCAGATGCAGGAAATTGATCGATGGAAGTTGGGACTTTCTTCGGTTTTACCCACGATTTTAGGTGCTTAATGGCATGATTGATTTCTGAGACTGTCGCAATTTCAAAATAAGCCTCATACTCTGGTCGATTAAGGTCAGCATTAACAGCTTCTACAATCCGTGATTGATTGAAAGAGATAGCTTCTTTGAGTCGCTTAAGCTGTTCAATCCGAAAGGTTAAGTCTTTGGTCTTGCCAGTTGCAAAAAACTGCCGTTGCCGATCGATCAGGTCGCTGATTGCTACTATGGGATGGTTCATATTTTTGATTTTATATTTATAAATAAATGTTACACCAGTTTATCAAAATAGGGAATCAAGAGGGAAATGCTTTGATTTGATAAAACCGTTTAGTTGCCTTAAATTCCCATAAATTAGCTTGGGTCAAAAAACTATTTAGCAGGACTTACGCACCCAACTAAAGAAACAATGGCTAATGGCTAATTGGTAATGGCTAATTGCTAATGGCTAATGGCTAATTGCTAATTACCCATCTTCCCCATCCTCCCCATCTCCCCCGCTCCCCCTCTCTTCCCCTCTCTTACCCTAGCCCCTAGCCCCTAGCCCCTAGCCTTCACATTGCTGATAAAGCCAAAGCAACTGCTCCCCAAAGGGGTGCATCATCCCCTAAAGCAGCCGGGAAAACATCAAAATGAACTTCTGGCAAAGCAGTCTCTATGGCAACTCGGCGCAACACTTGCCAAAATCTTTCACCCGCTTTCGTGACACCGCCTCCTAACACGAACCGCTGAGGATTAATCAAATTAGCTGCATTGCCGATCGCCACTCCCAAGGCCCAAGCTGCGCGATCGAGTGTTTCTATTGCTAATTCATCTCCCTCTGCTGCTGCTTGACTCACCAATTGAGCGGTAATTGCTTCTTTGCCATCCTTTGCCAGACTCCGCAGAATTTTACCTTGAGAGGGGCGATCGCGCAATTGTGCGATCGCGTCCAAAGCAATGTAGGGCCCCGATGCCAATCTTTCTAAACATCCCCGCTTGCCACACAAACACAAGGGGCCGCTAGGATCTACCACAGTATGACCGATTTCTCCCGCCATGCCTTCTGTCCCCCGCCAAAGCTGGCCGTTGAGTATCCAACCCCCGCCGACTCCCGTACTAACGGTGATGTAAAACAAATTTTCGCAACCCACCCCTGCACCAAAACGGTGTTCTCCCAAAGCTGCAACGTTAGCATCATTATCTACACTGACGGCTACGCCATACTCATCTGCTAACATCTGCCGCAAAGGAACGTTTTCCCAACCAGAGACATGATGCGATAGGCGAATAATGCCTGTTGAGGCATCTACGGGGCCGCCAAAGCTAACTCCGATCGCGATCGGTTTTTCCCCTGGCAGCAAGTCTCTAATTAGCCCGCGTACTAGCCTTAAATCAGTCGTAGCATCGGTTTTGAGCGGGGACATCACCCGCCGCTGCTTTAGCCACTGTCTCTCGCCGACGGCAACAATAGCAGCCGCTAGTTTTGTCCCGCCGAAGTCAAGAGCAAGAATGGGTGAGGATGATTGAGGATACTGTAAAGGTTGAGACATAAATATAGGGGCTAGGGGCTAGGGGCTAGGGGCTAGGGGAAGAGAGGGGAAGAGAGGGGGAGATGGGGGAGATGGGGAGGATGGGGGAGATGGGGGAGATGGGGAGGATGGGGAGGATGGGGAGGATGGGGAAGAGTGGGGAAGATGGGGGAAGATGGGGGAAAGGGGGAAGAGTGGGGAGGATGGGGAAGATGGGGAGGATGGGGGAGATGGGGAGGATGGGGAAGATGGGGAGGATAGAGGAGATGGGGAAGATGGGGGAAGAGGGGGAAGATGGGGAGGATAGAGGAGATGGGGAGGATGGGTAATTAGCCATTAGCGATTAGCCATTAGCCATTAGCCATTACCAATTACCCATTACCAATTATTGATTGTGACTCGACTCACAAGCTCTGAGGGTATCTTCTCACAGGTTTAAAGCGGTTGCGATCGCGCATTTTTACCCAAAACATCACGCTTTCTCCACCCTAAGAATCACGTTGTACTTCTGGGAAACAGGAGATTATAAAAGAGTAGAGTTCAGGAAAAAACCCATGCCTCCAGTCCAACTTCTCCCCGGTGCCATCGCTGAAATGCTTGCTTGTGTAAGCGATACAGGCGTTCTCACTTTAGCCGATCGCTACGGTTTAATGGCAGCAGCTTTTGACGAGTCCCTAAATGATGATGACAGAAGTGCTGCTAACCGCTTACTGCGATCGGTAATCAAAGGTCGTGTGAAAATGGTTAACGAACTCTCCGCAGCAGCCTAAGCGATTAAGTAGAAAACAGCAGACACAAGAGAAAAGAATCGATCTCCTCATTTTGAGAAGCAACCTTGTAAGTAGAAGGAAGAAGGAAGAAGGAAGAAGGAAGAAGGAAGAAGGAAGAGGGATTTAGTTATCTAGGAGAGAAGGAAGAATGTTTATACAGTCAGCTTTTTAGCCATCCTTATCTTATGTTTAATTAGGTGGATTTGCTTAAGTGCGCGATCGCATCTTTCCCGCCTCAAATATTTTTTGATTAAAATCCGTAAAATTCATCTTACAAGTTCATCCGGTTGGGTGATGTGTAAATCTAATTAATTATTTAATCTAAACTCTATATTATTTCCTCTTCGTCTTGTCATTATTTTAAATGAATCGCTCCCTACTAAAATCCGATATTTTATCAGAAGTCAAAGCCTGTCTACACTTAGCAATTCCCTTAGCCGCCGCCCAACTCGCCCAAGCAGCCACCAATTTTTTTGATACCCTGATGATGGGTTGGCTGGGAACTCAAACCCTAGCCGCTGGAGCCTTGGGTGCAATTTCTTTTTCTACTTTTTTGTTAATTACTACAGGCATAATTTCAGTTGTGGGAGCACTCGCAGCCGTAGCTTTTGGTAGCGGAAAAATTGACCGAGTAAGTCGTCTTGCTTGTCAAGGAATTTGGCTATCAACAGCCCTTTCTATACCAGTAATGATCTTACTTTGGTACTCTGGCCCTATCCTGATGCTTATGGGTCAAGAACCGAGCAATGTTATTTTAGCAGAAACATATCTCCGAGCTATTATTTGGGGATTTCCGGCAGCGATGGGATTTGCAGTATTGAAAAATGTTGTTTCCGCACTGAATCAACCCAATTCTGTGATGCTTATTACAGTCAGCGGCGTATTGCTAAATGTAGTGGGCAATTATATACTGATGTTTGGTAAATTGGGTTTTCCTGCTCTCGGATTAGCGGGAATTGGTTGGGCTAGTACGATTTCTTTTTGGGTGACATTCGCAGCAGCGATTAGTTTTATTTTCATAAATCCGAAGTTAAGAAGTTACCAAATTTTTCGTTCCTTGTTTAAGTTCGATCTCAAATTATTTCGGGAACTTGTTCGCACGGGATGGCCAATTGGTATACTATTTACAGTAGAAACTGGATTGTTTGCAATCACCACTTTATTGATGGGATATTTGGGAACGGTTACTTTAGCTGCTCATCAAATTGCTTTACAGACAGCAGCAATTACCTTTATGGTTCCCGTAGGTATTTCCTATGCAACGACGATTAGAGTTGGGCAAATGGTAGGGCGCAACGATGCTGAGGGTGCTAGACTTTCGGGATATGTAGGTATTGGCATCGGGGTTTGTTTTATGACTTGCACGGCGCTACTTTTCTGGACTATTCCCGATAAAATTGTTGCCATGTATATTGATACCAATAATCCTGAAAACTTGAGTGTAGTTAAAACTGCCATTTCTTTATTAGGAGTTGCAGCAATGTTTCAAATTTTTGATGGAATGCAAGTAATTGCTGCTGGTGCTTTACGGGGTTTGAAAGATACAAAAGTGCCGATGTTGATCGGCTTTTTTTCCTACTGGTGCGTAGGATTATTCAGCGGTTATCTACTCGGAATCCAACTGAATTGGGGCGGTGTGGGTTTGTGGTTAGGTTTAGTATTGGGACTAGCTGTTACTTCTGTCACTTTAACTTGGCGTTTCACTGTTGTTTCTGGGGAATTAAGGAGAAGTTAATTGTTAATGATTAATGGTTTACTTCTTTTCGCTTGAGATTAAGCTAAAGATTTGCCATGTAAAGATTTTTATCTCGCACCAGAGGAACTAAATAATTTGATAAGAGCAGCAGTCCGATCTGGTGTATGATAGAGCCACATCATCGGTAATATGTATGGGTCGTCTTACCAATCGTGCTTTTGATATCCTACGGGCAGAAGTTGATCGATGTGCCGCCGCTGAAAGTTTCGGGGGTCAAGTGCAGCAGCAGATTGTGATGAAGCGGTTAGAGAAACTGCGATCGCAATCAGGCAACTTTGCTTCGGCGGAAGAATTACGCGAGACAGTGAAAGATATATTTCCTAATTTTAGCAAGAAGGCGATCGATGCAGCAGCCAAAGCCAATCGTCCAGCGGGGATATTAACTAAAATAGCTTGGGTCGGTACTTTTGTAATTGGGGCGGCAGGTTTTATTTCCGTACTCAATCTGCCTTTTCCGATGATTAGATGGCCAGTAGCGAAAACAGCACCGATATTATTGTTACCTAGCTACATTAGCATGGATTACAACTATCGGCAAGCGATCGCGAAAGTCGAACAAGCAGATCAACTTGTTAATAAAGCTACCGCTAGTGCAGATTTCGATTTAGGGGAAATTAAAGCTAAAGAAGCACAAAAGCATCTCGACGCTTTACCAGTTTGGTTTTTAGGATATTATCCTAGAGCCTACTGTACTTTTTTTGGTTGTACTTGGCGATTTACCTTCGATGAATTTGAAGCCGCACGCAAAAATATAGGGCGCATGGAAGCCCAAATTTTCCAGCAGAAAAATGCCCTAACTCAGCTAACTAAAACAGAACAAGAACTTAATACAGCCAAACAACAATATCAGCAAGCAAAAACGGCCCCAGATCGGCAAAAAGCTAGTGCAGCTTGGCAAAGTGCCATCGATCAGTTGGATGAAATTCCTAACGAAACTTTGGCGGGAGAAATGGCCGGGAAAAAACTGCAAGCTGCTAAAAGAGACTTTCAAGAAGTTGGTGGTGTCGCTACTGGAAGTCAACTTACTGATAATTTAATTGAAGCAGCAAAAGAATTTGGGATGTCAGCCGCAGTTGCTTCTCAAAATCCTCCGCATTCTGCCGAAAAATGGGAACAAATAGCAGATTTATGGCAAGAATCTATCCAGCGACTTGAGCAAGTGAGTTCCGATAATCCCGGTTATCTTGATGCTCAAAATAAATTAGCTCAATATAAAACAAATTTGGGGACTGCACAGTTAAGGCTGAAAATTGAGGAACAATCGGCAGAGGCTTTAAATGAGGCAAAATCAGCGATTGCAGATTGGCAAAATTTAGCTCTTTCTGAGAGTCCAGATCGCGGTAACTTAGTTGGTAAACTGCGCGAAATAATTAACAAGTTGGAAAATATAAAACCTGGGACAACTACATATTTAGAAGCTCAAAAACTGCTACAATTTGCTAAGAAAAAGCAGCAGGAGTTGCAGAGGTAAAAGACGACTTATTTCTCTGGAAATTTATATTTTTTGGGCGAACTACACAGGACACAAAGGCACAGAGTATGTTTTCAGATATTCAAAATCATTGGGCGAAAGAATGTATACTCCAATTGGCGGAACGATCGCTCGTTAAAGGCTATAGTGACGGTACTTTTCGCCCAGCAGCGCCCCTCACCCGTGCCGAATTTGCCTCCTTGATGGTTGGTGCTTTTGGCAATTCTCCAGAAGTGCAGAAAGCAGTGACATTTAAGGATGTTCCTAAGAATCACTGGGCGTGGAAATTCATTCAAACAGTTTCTAAAAAGAGATTTTTTAGTGGTTATCCCGATGGAACTTTTCGGCCAGAACAGCCTATTTTGCGCGTGGAAGCTATTACAGTAATTGCATCAGCGCTCAATTTACCAATTCCTAAATCGCCAGAAGTAACTTTAAAAAATGTCTTTGACGATGTGGCTGAAATTCCTAATTATGCTAAAAATGTGATGGCAGCAGCAACTCAAAGAGCGATTGTTGTCAACTATCCTAATGTCAGAATGCTCAGACCAAATCAAAACGCTACCAGAGGCGAAGTAGCTGCTTTATTGTGTCGGGTCTTAAGAATTTATGCCGTTGCACCGGAGTATATAGCTGTTAGTATTGCAGGTACTGCAACACCGCGCCCTATCTTCGATCGTACCCCGGAAATCATAGAAAGTTACTTTGGAATTCCTATATCCGGGCTAACTAATGGAAGTATAACTTATGCTTCAACAGCTATTAAGCGTTTTTGCAGTCCGAATACTAAAAATATAAATTTTTCCGTATATTTTGAAAACAGCAAAGCTCGGAGGATATCTTTTGACCCTGTTTGGGATGAGGATAACAGCAGTGAAGTAGATATTAAAAAAGTATTTGAGTATGTTTTTGGCTACCCACCTCCTATTTGGAAAGACCGTACTCAAGCGATGCAAGGTCACGAAGGTTTTCATACTTATGAATATTGTTTAGGAGATGGAGTAGCAGTATCTTGGACGGAGAATCGATTCGGAACGGTTGATATTCTCTTATCCTATGATTCCACCTGTGAGCCTCCTTACAATTAGCAATTAGCAATTAGCAATTAGCCATTAGCCATTAGCCATTAGCCACTACCAAGTCGGATCGAAATTAAGATTTACTGTCATTTGTTCGCGTCCTCTGGGAACTCCTGCGATGCAAGCACAAATGATATTACCGCCATCAACTTCTACCTCGCAAGCGTGACAGGAGCCCATTAAGCAACCTGTAGGAATGCAAACTCCCGCGCGTTCAGCTACATCCAGCAAAGCCTCTCCCGCCTCAGCTTCAATTGTTATATCATCTGGTAAGAAATGAATTTTCATTTTCTAAGCAACTTATTGACTAACAACCAACAACCAACAACCAACAACCAACAACCAACAACTAACAACCAACAACCAACAACCAACAACTAACAACCAACAACTAACAACCAACAACTAACAACTAACAACTAACTAACTCAAAACGTGCTTTAAATCCAAGTGACTTTCTATTGTATCTGCGAGAGAATCTAAAAGAGCTTCCCGCTGTTCGCGATAGTTAGGAATACCAGTAGGTAAAGCTTGTAAACCTCTTTGCTGGCGCAAATGATTTAACCAAGAACGCCGCCAAGCGCCATTATCAAAAATACCGTGTAGATAAGTACCCCAAACTGATTGAGAATTATTAATAACCCCTAAACCAGTGTCGTCAAACAAAGGTTTAGTCATATCAGCCTGTAGCAATTGAGTTCGTCCTTGATGAATTTCATAGCCTGCAACAGGTAAACCAGGTTGCGGATAATTGGAAGTTACTACTCGCTGACGTGCAATTTTCATCGGAGCCATAATGGTTTTTAATGGCAATAATCCTAGTCCATCGCATTGTCCTATTTCGCCTTCAATGCCATCTGGATCTGTAAGAACTTGTCCTAACATTTGAAAGCCTCCGCAAATTCCCATGACTGTACCCCCTGCACTCATGTAGTTTTTAATAGCTTCTGCCATACCCGTTTGTCGGAGTACGATCAAATCAGAAATTGTGGTTTTAGAACCAGGGATAATTACTGCATCTGGATATCCTAAAGAATCTTTAGGGTTAATATATTTTACTGTGACTGTAGATTCTGATTCTAATGGGTCAAAATCTGTAAAATTAGAAATTCTAGGCAGGCGAATGACAGCAATAGTAAGATCGGAATGGGAATTGGTAGAGCGGCGCTCTAGTAAAGTTAGGGAATCTTCGGCAGGGAATACTTCATCTATCCAGGGAATAACGCCAGCTACGGGAATACCTGTGCGCTCTTCTAACCAGGTAATACCGGGCTGTAAAATTGAGCGCTGACCTCGAAATTTATTAATTACAATGCCCTTAATTAAAGCTCGTTCCTCTGGTTCTAGTAACTCTAAGGTGCCGACGACGTGAGCAAAAGCTCCGCCTCTGTCAATATCAACTACTAGCAGGGTTTTAGCCTTGAGATATTTCGCTACCCGCATATTAGTTAAGTCGCGATGTTTAAGATTAATTTCCGCAGGTGAACCAGCTCCTTCACAAATTACTAAGTCAAATTCGTGTGATAAAAATTCGAGGGATTCTTGGATTGCTTGCCAACCGATATCAAAAAATTGTTCGTAGTATTGGGCCGCTTTGACATTGGCTACGGCGCGGCCTTTGATAATAACTTGGGAAGTCATATCCCCTTGCGGTTTTAATAAAATTGGGTTCATTTCTACCCAAGGGGCAATGCCAGCCGCCCAAGCTTGTACCGCTTGAGCATAGCCAATTTCACCGCCATTAGCTGTAACATACGAATTCAAGGCCATATTTTGACCTTTAAAGGGAGCAACGCGCCAACCACGACGAGATAGAAGCCGACATAAGGCGGCGACGAGTAGAGATTTTCCTGCGTGGGAGGTAGTACCCACAACCATAATTGCTTTCATAAATAGTTAACCTAGCTATTAGTTATTAAGTTGGAAATTTTCGGCAAAGGAATTTAAAGATTTGACTATCTCAATTATAAGCGTTAGGGAGTTAAAAATTAAGAATTAACAACTCGGAATTGACGCACTATCGACTGAGAACAATGGGTGGCGATTAGTGTACTTCGCTTGTAATGACAGACAGGACTTACGCATTCATTTATGCAATTGTACCATTGCAGAGATGAATGCGTCAAAAGCGGTCGATCCCTATACTTAAACTAAAAGGGTAGTCGCAGCCAACGGCTTAAGGTATTGTAAATGCGATCGCGCCAAGAAGGGGGCGGTAAAATGTCTCCTTGCTGTTGGAATTTCTCGATCAGTTGGCGGCCTAATGGGGTGAGACGGAAACTATCGGTGATTCCCTGTCCATCTACTTCTCGCCGCAGTACGCCGACTTGGATTAGCCAAAGTAGGGAGTTTTCGGCGGTTAATTCTGATAGGGGCGATCGCGTATAGCCGCTTTCAACACCGGGATGTGATGCGATCGCGCCAAGAAAAACGCTGGTTTGGCGCATTGTCTTGAATAATTGTAATTGAAAAGGAGCACAGCGGATCGCGCGATCGGCTCTTTCTACGGTGCGGCTGGGGTAATTAATAGATTTAAGTTCTGAGGAGGGGAGAAAAGTCATTGATTTGCCTGTCAATTAGGTATTATATTCTTTATTGTTACCGATTTCAAAATCAAAATGGAAACGCTGTACGCTCCTCAAAGAATTAACCTCGTATAGGATTAATCTAGAAAATGTATTATTCTATATTATGACACATTAGACAAGTTCGGCTGTAAAAATAATTCTCAGATCGCCACTCTCTAGTTCACAGAATCCCAAAATCAATTAAACTATCCTTATAAACCACAAGAAAAACAAAACTATGACCTTACCAGTTGGGTGTGCTGCTCCTCCTTTTACCGCCAAAGACACAAACGGTAACACCGTTTCCCTATCCGACTTTGCCGGTAAAACCGTAGTCTTATATTTCTACCCCAAAGACGATACTCCTGGCTGCACGAGAGAAGCCCAAAGTTTCAAAGCCGCCCACACCCAATATCAAACTAAAGATATGGTAGTGCTAGGTGTTAGCCGCGATAACGAAAGTTCTCACAAACTCTTCACAGAGAAATACGGTTTACCTTTTACGCTATTAGCCGATGTTGATGGGGCAATTACTAAAGCTTACGATGTCGAAAAAGGTGATTATTCTAAGCGTGTCACCTTTGTCATCGATAGCACCGGCAAAATCACTCAAGTTTATGAAGGTGAAACGCTCAAAGTAGATACTCATGCTCAAGATATCTTAGCTGCAATTAGCTAATTTTTAGTGATTTTCCAACCGTAACGCCACCCTGCTTATTTTACCGCCCAGAGGTGGCGCTACAATAACAATAAAAATATCAACTCCAAACCTCAGTTAAATCCAAAATAAACCCAGGTAAGACATCCTCACCTGACAAAATAGAAGGATTATCCAGCACTATCTAGATTTCTTTCCCTGTCTCGCTTCCCGTCGGTGGCATCACTATTAATTCTCCGGTAGCAGTTCGTTTTAATTGTAAATCTTGATTTGCTTGCGCTAACTCAAAAAATTGCTCGTGAGTAACTGTAAGTGTTAGTGTTGTTGGGATATTGACTGCAATGGCTTGCATAATGTTTACTGGTGTCATACTTCTGTCCTAAAATTGACCCAATGCTTTCAGCTCCATCCAAATTGTACAAAATTTCAATCTAAAGCTACTCAGCAGACGTAAAGTTAGTATGGGCAGTTTTGTTAAAGCTTGTACAATAGGTGCCGCCCTTGTATGCTAAGGCAGAAGGCAACTATGCTGAAGGCAAAAGGAAAATGCAATAAAATCAATGATTTTAGCAATTAAAAACATCCTCATCACCTTAGCAGTTGCTATATTTGCAAGCTAAACAATAAAAAACCCGAAAATTATACCCTACGCTAATTGACAAATATGAGCAGTGTAAGTTATTTAGGCCCCAAAGAAATTGCAGTCAATCAGGGAAGCGTCCTTGTTGGCACTTTTGACCCTAGTTTAGTATCAGCCATTTCTCTAGTAGCCGAAGATAAATATCCGCTTCCCATTACGATCAACGGAACGTTAGGCATCTGGTATTCTAGTTTAGAAAAAGGACTCAATCAAATAGGGATTCGCAGCCTCCGCCTCAAAGGAACTAACAAAGCTGGTCAAGTTATTAGCGAACAGGTAATTAAAATTTTAGTTGCCAATGCTACATCAAATGAGCCAATTATCAACGCGATTCCTCTGAGAGAAACCTTCTTTAAAATCAAGCCAGCAGACAGTATTAGCTTGACTCAGCAACAAAAAGCTCCAGTTCTAGCAGGTCAAACTTATCAAGTAAAAAGTTATGAGTTTACTAATGGTCATCTAAAAGTAGAACTGAACAATCCAATTTCTCCTGTAGGGAAAATTGGCTACTTCTACGAACTGCACCTAGTCCTGACTAAAGGTTCGCAAATTCTCACCTTTAACCAATCTAGCTTGCCAACCCCTCCTCCAGGAACGCAGTTATTGTGGATAACTAAAGCTACAAAAATCAAACTTTATCCCGAAGATTCTTCCAGTCTAGGGCAAAGTCAACAAGTAGAAATCGGTCAAGGTGAAACTTACACAATTCTTGGCTACGCCTGTATTGAAGATCATTTTCGAGTCACCTTATCTCAAGCTATACCAGGTTTTGGCAATTCTGGATACCTCTACTGGCCGCACGTTCAAATTTTACAAGAAGGCAAATCAGTAGTCTTCAATCAAAATGCAACAACCTTAACAGTTCTCAACACCACTCCTTTCAAAAAGCAACCTATAGATTCTTCTAAACTCAAACCAGAAGACAAAACTACTCTGCCAGCGGGCATGATTTATGGAGTTTCTAGCTACAGCCTTGGAGACGGACATATCAAGGTTTCCCTGACAGAAAATCTGCCGAATTTTGGCAACACTGGTTATGTCTATGGTGACTTTGTGCAGCTAAGTCGTGGAGGGACAATCTTCAATCCTGCTCCTAATTTAACTTATACTGGGCCAAGAGAAGTTTTGGTCAACCAGCAAACTCAATTAACGGGTACTTTTGATCGCCGGGAATCAGTTAGGGTGACTGTGGTAGCAGAGGATAAATATCCCCTCAATGTCGCGATCAATAGCAATGCTGGCACTTGGCAAGTCTATTTACCCAAAGGATTTAGTACCCCTGGTTCTCGCTGGCTAAGAGTGAAAGCTACTAACAGTAAAGGTAACATTACTGGCAGTCAGATCGTTTACATTACCGTCACTTCCGATCCCTTAACTGTAGGGCAATCTTTAAAACTGCAAATCCTCAAAGATACATTATTTAAAGTAGCGCCGATTGATTCTTCTTTGCTCGATAGACAGCAAAAAATTCTTGTCAAAGCTGGTCAGACTTTTACTGTTAGTAAATATGGATTAGTTGACGGCCACCTGAAGGTATTGCTCGATTCTACAATCGCACCTATTGGAAATTTTGGCTACTTTTACGAGCCAGCCGTTCAGCTTAGTAAAGGCTCAAAAACCTTGAAGTTCGACATTGCCGATATCCCCGACACCCACCTGACTGCTCAGATGTTGGTAACGCGAACAACTCAGATTAAAGCTAGTACTCAAGATTCATCCAATCTAGCAGCTAATCAAAGTGCTGAATTAATTTTAGGTAGCACTTATCCCATTACTGGTTATGCCTGTGTTTCCGGTCACTTTCGCGTCACTTTAGCTGAATCAATTCCGGGTTTTGGGAATGTTGGATATATCTATTGGCAACACATTCAAATTAAGCGAGATGGAAAGGTTATAACTTTTGATATCGACGCAATCACGATGACAATGATGCAAACTACTGTGTTCAAAAAAAGACCAGTAGATGCTGTAAATTTAAGTAATTCAGAGAAAGTAACGCTGCCTTTAGGTCGAGTTTACGGAGTAGAAAGTTACGGGATCGATGGCAATCATTTAAAAGTTTCCCTCACCGAAGAATTGCCGAACTTTGGGAATACAGGTTATATATTTCCCAGTTATGTTGTGTTTAAGCGGGGAGATAAAACTTTCAATCCGATTCCAAATTATGTGGAATTGAATGTAGCTTATTTTTCGCAGCGCGATAATCCCCGTTTTTACTGGTCTACTTGCAATGTCACATCGATCGCAATGGTGCTTTATTATTATGGGGCGCGGTCTAAGGGGGGCGGCGATTTCGTAGATGAGTTGTTGCAGTGGTGTTTCAACTACGCGGGACAAGGTTCTCAGACAGATCATAGCGTACTATCGGCAATGATCCGGGCCTACGGATTCAAGACAAGTTTTAGCACGACTCGCGGTTGGTCGGAGCTTAAGTCAGAATTAATTAATCGGCGGCCAGTGGTATTAGCGGGTAGTTTTACCGCTACGGGACATATTTTGACCGTCATCGGCTACACTTCGACTGGTTATATCGTCCAAGACCCTTGGGGTAATGCTCTAACGGGTTACAGCAATACCGAGGGCCGAAAATTGCTCTATCCCTACAGCTATCTGGATCAAGTGGCTGGGCCTGATGGTAATATCTGGGCGCATTTTATTAGTCCGTAAAGTTTTATTACAAAAATCGGCATTTCGCGTAAAACCGAGGAGGTTCTGGAGATATAGATATAGTGAAGGTCAAATCCTGAAGGCCTCCAATAAGTAGATGTTGACAGTACAAACCTGCCTGAAAAGGCGGGTTTTTTATTGTTTAGACTGAGCTGATAATTTTTCTAAACCTTCCTTCACTTCGAGTCCTATACAAGCTACATTTAATAGGTTTTTGTGAGAATTGATATTCTTTAGTATGGTCTACATTCTAATATCTGTAGTGTGCTAAACTGGTACAGCATATAACAAAATGCTGAGCGCTTATCGAATTTAGAGGCTGGATTGTGACCATTAACTACCGAGTTGCAGAAATTACTGATATTACTATCCTTTTAGAACTTGTTAAAGAATTTCATGAAAAAGAAAAATTAGCATTCGATGAAAAACTAGATGGCAATGCCTTAGCAATTTTTTTGGCTAATGCCTCTTGGGGACAAGTGTGGCTAATTCAGCAAGAAGATGAGGCGATTGGCTATATGATTTTGACGCTAGGTTACAGTTTGGAATACCGAGGAAGGGATGCCTTTATTGACGAGTTGTACCTTCGCCCCAATCATCGCGGACAAGGTATTGGAACTCAGATGTTAGCATTTGTAGAGGAAACGTGCCGAGTTTTGGGAGTCCAAGCACTTCATCTAGAAGTAGACTTTGAAAATCCCGATGCACAGCGTCTTTATCACAGAGTCGGTTATCAACGTCATCACCGTTTTCTGATGACTAAAATTTTGCCAGTCCCTTGATTATAATTCGTTATAGAGTAGTTTAGAATTGACTTTTGATTTTCGAGCCTTACTTAAAATCCAAATCTGTTACACCATCCCATCCTTCAGGAACTCCATATTGTTGATATTTTTGACAGCGTTTTACATAAAGCATAGCTGCTTTATCTTGAGGATTAATTTGTAAAACCTCTTGAAATATTCCCTGCGCTTCTTCAAACTGCTGCTGATAGTAAAGAAATACTGCTACTTCAAAACGTGCCTGAGTTTGTGTTTTTAATTGTTTAATATTTGCCGGATCTCCATCATAAACTTCAAACACTGCCACCGCCGATTTTTTGCCTTTGACCATTACCCGATCCAAAAATCGAAAGCATTGTTCTTGAGAATAGTCAAGACAACAAAGAGTGTTATGGCTGATTAAAATTCCCGCTCCATAGAGCTTAGTTAAACCTTCCAAACGAGAAGCCAAATTTACAGCATCAGCAATTACTGTCGTTTCCATACGTTCCGACTCGCCAATGGTTCCCAGCATTAAATTACCTGTATGTAAACCAATACCTATAGCAATAGGAAGCGCATTCTCTTGTTGCCTTTGTTTATTATAAATTGCTACTTGTTTTTGCATCGCGATCGCAGCTTGCACTGCATCATTAGCTGACTCAGGAAATAAAGCCATAATCGCATCGCCAATATATTTATCAATAAAGCCCTTATGCTGGCGAATAACTGGACTGACTTGACTGAGATAGGAGTTAATAAAATTAAATGTTTCTTGAGGTGTCATCGATTCTGACAAGGTAGTAAATGAGCGGATATCAGAAAACATTACTGTCATTTCTTGCTGGACTTGATCCCCAATTTGGACATCAATAATGCTTTCTTTCTCTAAAAACTTTAGAAAATTACGCGGCACAAATCGACTATAAGCTAAAGTTAGTTTGGCAAGAGAGATATGGGTTTTAATCCTAGCCAGCATTTCTTGTTTTTGAATCGGTTTAGAAAGATAATCATTGGCTCCTGATTCAAATCCCTCTACGATATCTGCCACTTGATTTTTAGCCGTGAGCATGACAATGGGTAATTCATAAGTCGGAAAGCGAGCACGGATTTTTTGACACACCTCATAACCCGTCATTTGCGGCATCATCAAATCGAGTAAAATCAAGTCGGGGATAAAACCATTTTCCATTGCTGTTAAAGCTTCTTGCCCGTTACTAGCTTCGGTAATAGCGTAATTATAAAGCGATAGATTATTGATTAGTACCTGACGATTAATCGGTTCATCATCTACAATCAAAACTTTAAACTGTTTCTCATTATTGATTTTTGGATCTAAGTTTTTACTGGTTATTGATGTCAGCAACTCTAAATCGGGATTGTATTTGCTAGCATTTATTTGGGGTGTAGATTCAGCTTTAACAGTAGATGCTGGTAGAGTAAAGGTAAATTGGGAACCCACTCCAAGTTGAGATTTAACATTGATTTTACCTCCATGCAATTCTACCAGTTGTTTAGTCACAGCTAACCCTAGTCCTGTACCACCATATTCTCTAGCCGTAGAGCCTTCTGCTTGTTCAAAGGATTCAAATATTCTGTCAAATTTATCGGCAGGAATACCAATTCCTGTATCAGATACAGTAATAGCTAATTGGTAATTAGCAGTGGATAATTGGGAATCGGTAATTGGTAATTGTTCAGAGCCTATTACCACTTCTGCTGACACCGTAACAGTACCAATAGGGGTAAATTTAATAGCATTGCCTACCAGGTTATGCAGTATTTGTTGCAGTCGATCTTCGTCGGCTGCTGCGGGGGGGAAATCAGCAGCAATAGCATTGATTAATTGTAAATCTTTTTGAGCAGCTAGGGGCTGGCTAAGGGTCAAAACTACATTGGTAACTGCCCGCAAATCTAAAGGTTTGAGCCGTAGTTCTAAGTTATTATGTCTGAGTTTTGAGAAATCGAGAATATCGTTAACTAGGTTAGCTAGACGGCGACCACTAGAGGCAATTAAAGTGAGGTTAGCTTGTGTACTTTGGGGAAGTTCTCCAGTAGCACCATCAATTAGAGATTCAGCAATACCAATGATACCATTAAGAGGTGTACGAAGTTCATGAGAGGTGTTAGCAAGAAATTCATTTTTGAGCTTGTCGAGGTCTTTTAAGTCTTCGTTTTGTTTCTCTAAGGCAGCAAAGGATTCTTTAAGTTGCCTTGCCATGCTATTAAATGAATTTGCTAGTTTTTCGATTTCGATAATATTGGTAGGTTCAATGTTCTGTTCTAACTTACCTGCGGCAATTTCTGCGGATGCTTGAGAAACTTTTAGAATCGGGCGCGTAATCCATCGAGCCGTAAGAATACCGACAATAATTGCCACTATCAAAGTAGCAATACATAGCAGGAGACTGGTACGAGTATTAGCATCAATCTCTGCGGTGAAGTCTGATTCTGGTACAACCACGATAACTAGCCAATTTAAAACGCCTAATTCATCTTGAAAGGGGGAAACTTGTAAAAACTGTTTCTCACCATTGAAGAGAAATTCCATCTGTTGGGGTCGATCGATTTTATTTAAATCCCCAAATTGTCTTAATAAATATTGAGTGGTTTTTTGTGTTAAAGTATCGCCGACTTTCTCAGCATTAAGTCGTTCAACTTTACCATCATTAGAGAGAATAAAAGGTTCTTTGATACTAGAACTTGCTACTAAAATACCGTTGCGTTCGATCACAAAAGTCTTCCCCGATTTACCAATAGTAAAACCGTGAAGAAAGTCGCTAATTTGTGCTAGTGAAAGATCGGTAAGAAAAATCCCTTCAAGCGCTCCTGTACTATCATAAAATGGTGATACTGCTGAAAGATCCAGCCTTTTACCTAATGCCGATGGTTCAATCGTACTCCAAGTTTGTCTGCCCACACTAACAGCAGTTTTATACCAGTCGCGAGTCCGAGCATCATAATTGGGTCTTTCTCGAATTAGATTGAGGCGTTCGCCTTGATTATTGACCGCATATCTGCGAATAGCATTACCTGTGATTTCATTGGCTACAACTGTATATTTTTCCGCTTTATTAGCTCCTACAAATTCTCCTTTTGCATTGGCAAAAGCCATCGTTCCAATATTTGTATCCAGAAATTGGCTTTGTAGCCAGAAATAACGCTCCATTTGGTCAAAATTACTAGGATCTAGTAATTGTTGGCGAATGGTGTTGATATGAATTTGCTGAATTAAATGAGGTTTTGCCAAGTAATTTCTTAGGTGAACTTGGACGCGGGCAACTACTTCACGTCGTAGCTGACTGGCAACATTGTTGACAGCTTTCTGTCCGTTGCGGAAGGAAAGATAGCCCACGAGTCCAACAGCGGCAACTATTTGCAGGACGAAGGGTACGACTAGCGCCGTGCGGAGACGGAATTTGCGGGTGGGGTGGCTCATAGGGGCGCAAGGAAGATGATACTGGAGCTTATGATGCAGTATAACTCTATTGATTTAGGGACTGCCGCAATTTATAAATTCTTTAGTCGTACTAGATAAATTATTCTGATTGTTTAGCGAGCAACAATTGGTGTAAAGTTCTTAAATATAGATGTGACATTCTATAGTCGGTTTGAATTGAATATTTAGTGCTAAGTAGCTGGACAAAAATAAAGAATGTCTTTGCGAACCTAGCGAAGCAATCTCAAAGCGCTAGTGAATAGCTTCTGTTTGCTTCGTTCTTCAGATTAGTTTGCTTCACTAGGTTCGCAACTGCGCTGCGCTTGACGTGCTGCGCTTGACTTGCAATGACATGGCTACGTTTCTTTATGTCCGACTACTTAGTAAATTAGCAATTAGCAATTAGCAATTAGCAATTCTGTACTTATTCAAGTCAAACCCGCTATCTCTCACTGCTATAAATTGTCTAGACTCACTACTTTTTAGTTGTAGAAGATGCAAATTACCAATAAGATTCATTTCCGAAATCTTCAAGGTGATATCTTTGGTGGTGTCACTGCTGCCATTGTTTCTTTACCCTTAGCTCTCGCCTTCGGGGTTGCTTCTGGTGTTGGCCCTGTGGCGGGTCTTTATGGTGCGGTTTGTGTTGGTTTCTTTGCTGCACTTTTTGGTGGGACACCTACCCTAATTTCTGAACCCACTGGCCCAATGACAGTGGTGATGACTGCGATTGTTAGTTCTCTAATTGCTGCTAGCGATCCAAAAACGGGCTTGGCAATGGCTTTTACCAGCGTAATGTTAGCGGGAATTTTCCAAATTATTTTTGGAGTTTTTCGCTTAGGTAAATATATTACGTTGATGCCCTACAGCGTAATTTCTGGCTTTATGTCAGGGATTGGGGTAATTTTAATTATCCTACAAATTGCCCCATTCTTGGGACAAGCTACCCCCAAAGGTGGCGTGTTGGGAATATTACAAAATTTCCCTCAATTGTTCGCTAATATCAATCCCATTGAGACACTTTTAGGGCTGATGACGATAGCAATTATCTTCTTAATGCCCAAACAAATCAAACGCTACGTCCCACCACAATTAGTAGCTCTAATTGTGGGGACGGTTGTCTCATTGACGGTATTTGGAGATGCAGATATTCGCCGGATTGGGGAAATTCCCGTCGGATTACCAACTTTGCAACTGCCAACTTTTACACCAACACAGACCACTACTATTTTTGTAGATGGTTTGATGTTAGGAATGTTGGGCTGTATTGATACACTGTTAACGGCAGTAATTGCTGACAGTTTGACTCGTACAGAGCACAATTCTAATAAGGAGTTAATTGGTCAAGGAATTGCCAATCTGGTTTCAGGAATCTGTGGCGGTTTACCCGGTGCAGGGGCGACAATGGGCACGGTAGTAAATATTCAGACTGGTGCAAAAACAGCCTTATCTGGGATAACTCGTGCTTTGGTGCTATTAGTTGTAGTTTTGGGTGCGGCTAGACTCACTGAACCAATTCCGATGGCAGTTTTAGCAGGAATTGCCTTAAAGGTGGGGATTGACATTTTAGATTGGAGCTTTTTGAAGCGTTCGCATAAAGTTTCAGTCAAGGGTTCCATCATTATGTATGGAGTTTTGTTACTAACCGTATTTGTTGATTTGATTGTCGCTGTTGGGGTTGGAGTATTCATTGCCAATATCTTAACAATTGATAGTCTGAGCGAGTTGCGTTCTAAAGAAGTGAAGGTGATTAGCGATACCGATGATACTATTCTCATTACCTCTGAAGAAAAGCAGTTATTGGATCTAGCCAAGGGACGGGTACTGTTATTTTACCTGAGTGGCCCGATGATTTTTGGAGTCTCGAAAGCAATTTCCCGCGAACACAATGCCATCAACAATTGCGATGTTGTGGTTATGGATATTAGTGATGTACCAATGATGGGAGTAACGGCATCTTTGGCAATAGAAAATGCCATTAAAGATACCATAGACCAAGGTCGCAAAATCTTGATCGTAGGTGCAACTAGCAAAGTGAAGCAACGCCTAGACAATTTTGGTATTACTCAGATTGTTGGTGTGGATAACTTTCTGGAAAATCGTACAGAGGCTCTTCAGAAAGCGGTTTTGCTTGCTAATATCTAGCAGCGGAAAAGGCTGATAGATAGTAATACCAAATCCGGGTTAGTCATCCCTTTATTAGTAATAATCCGTCATTGTTCGCTGTGCTCCGCAATCGCAGAGACTAGGCGATTGCGGAGCACAGCGAACAATGACAATAAAGGGGGTAGTAAGCCTGGATTTGGTATTACTATTAAATTTTTTGATTCATTTCAGGTCATAGTAAGGTAGTGAGATGAATAAGTTAGAATAGCTCTGCTACTATTATGTTTCCCCAACACCCTGCATTTTTTGCTGAGTAAGTAAAGCTTTAGCTTTTTGCCACAATTTTTCTAATTCTTCAATGCTATAATCTGAAAGTGGGCGATCGCAAGCTGCTTCGACTTGACTAAATCGCTTAACAAAGCGATGATTAGTTTCCTGCAAAGCTACTGAAGGATCTAAATCATACCACCGAGCAATATTAATTAACGCAAACATAATATCGCCTAATTCTGACTCTTGGCGAGATTTATCTTCATGTTCAATCGCATATTGAAATTCTGCGATTTCTTCCCTGAATTTATCCCAAACTCCCTCAACATTCTCCCACTCAAAACCGACAGCGGCAGCTTTTCTAGAAATTTTCATCGTTGCAGAAATTGGTGGTAAAATTCGGGCAATTCGACTGAGTTTTGATGATAAAGAAGTATTTTCTAAGGTTTCTCCTTTTTCTGTTGCTTTGATTTGTTCCCAGTTTTGGTGAACTTCATCAACGCTATTCACTTGCACATCCCCAAAAACGTGAGGATGCCTTCTAATTAATTTTTCAGTGATGCCGTTGGCGATTTCGGTGAGAGAGAATTGATTTGACTCGCTGGCAATTTGAGCTTGAAGAATGACTTGTAATAATAAATCCCCTAATTCTTCCGCAATTGCTTTGGGATCGCCGCTCCGAATTGCATCTACAACTTCATAAGCTTCTTCAATCACATAGGGAGTTAAACTTTCGGGAGTTTGTGCTAAATCCCAAGGACAACCACCATCAGGCGATCGCAATTTTGCCACAACTTCTATTAATTGTTGGATTGCTGTTAATGCAGTAGCATTGGGTGTAGTAGAATTAGACATACTGATATTTTAGAATTTAGATTTGGTAATACGACTAGGAGGCTTACGCTTGCGTTTCTTTGTTTTAGTAGAGGGAGGTAGCAACCCACTCAATCCTTGCTTTTTGAAGCGTTTGTAAGCCGAACCGCTCCAATCGCTTAAAGAATGGGACATTGCCCCTAATTCGAGTCCGATGTAAAGGGCGAAGCACTCGGTATAATTTTCGGAGAGCGATCGCAACATCAGCCTGACAAATTCATCCCAATTCCACTGTAAACCCCAAAAGAACTTAGCCACTTGGATGCCGACGATTCCTAAGACCGCGACCCAAGTAGCCAGGTACAATATTCGTAACGCAGTGCCGATCAGAGGGCCGTGAGACAGCAAAGAGCGGTGACGGAGACTTTTTTGGTATGGTAGCCACAGCCACCGCAGCCACCCCCAGCGTTGATACTGGCAGGAGTAGATATCTAAGTCGGGGCCGAACATCAGACCGCCGAATAAGAAACCACCAGAAACCAGTAGAGTTAGGTTGCCGTTCTGAGTCTGCCCAAAAGTCAGACCCGCCACAAAGGGCAAGCTCCAGAGCGTGATGCTATCGTGGGTGCGACCAGAAGGCATGGAGGATAAGGGTTTGGGGAGGGAACGGGAATTTTCTAGGGAAAATTTGCCCTTGGTGATTGCTTTTTGATTTTACAGTCTGCTATGATAAAGTTTAGTTAGTTAAATCGGGCGGTTAGCTCAACGGTAGAGCGCCTGCCTTACACGCAGGATGTTACAGGTTCAAATCCTGTACCGCCCATACATTCATAGTCTGAATTATCTAACGAGTAAAGTCGTTACTACGAACTTTTATATTTGTAGTAACGATTTTATTTTTTCCTAAATAAAGATAATTAGTAAAGTTATTACTACAAATAGTTTTAATACTACTAATTAACATAAACCTATTGCTACTACAGCTAGCTGTTAACTATTAAAAGTGTAATAAAAGTGATTTCAGAGTTTGAGCAGAAAGCGAAGTGATTTTTGATACATGGCATTTATACGTGCGGAGAAGGTTTGTGAAGTTTTGGATAAGATGTACTAAAAAATACTATTTTTATCAGCTCCAAAAAATAATTCGATAATTTGCTTGACAAACACTGAGGAATATTTTCTATATATACATAAGGTGCATTCTACTGACTGTATTTCAGAAAATATAACTCACGACTTAAAAAGGTCAAGGAGAATATCTTGATAAAACTTAAATCTTTAGGCTCAATAGTTGCAGCCGCGATCGCGATCGGCACAGCAGCACTACCACAACCCAGCCAAGCTCAAACCCAGCGCCAATTCTTCTGCGGCATGAGCCAGGGTCGTCCAGCCACTGTTGTCCGCACCGTCAGAGGCCCGATGACTATGGTGATCTGGATTAACGAAGATTTCACCGCTTCAGGTTGGACTCCAGAACGTCGTTGCAAAGAAATTTCCAGCAGATTTGAGCGGTTTAACAGCAGCGGTCAGCTAAAACACCTGAAAGCTGGAAAAGTTAGCGGTCAACCAGTCATCTGCGCTGCCAGCACTAGAAGCAGTTCTTGTTCTAACAATACAGTGCTGATTACCCTGCCAGCCGGAACTAATGCTAACACAGTGCTCGATCGCCTACTTAATACTCGCGCCGGCGCATCTGCGACCCCCATTTACCTAAGTCCAGACGACGACAAAGCGGTAAGACTCACCTACGATCAAAATGGTGATGCCTCCGTTGACGTAGATGCCATAGTCGATCAGATAAACTGGTAGTGTTTTCGATCGAATCGCAGGGAAATAGTGATGGTGAATTGGCGCACATTGCTGCTAGTTGTCTGTGTTGGCAGTCTATCAATAGCATTGCCAACACAGGTATCGCAGATTAAAGCTTTAATTGGCCAACCGCCAATTCAACTCTCCGCCCCGCAGTTAAATCAGCGGGCGCGGTCAATCACTGTGAAAGTGATTTCAGGAGAAGCGTTAGGTTCAGGGATTTTGATGTATAAACGAGATTCAGTTTATACGGTTCTGACTAACGACCACGTACTCAAAGCTGGGAATCCCCCCTATCAAATTCTGACACCAGACGGAAAAATCTACGAAGCTACAAAGATTTCTCCAGCCAAGTCTCTACAGGGAAATGATTTAGGTCTATTGCAATTTGTAGCTGCCGACACAGATTATCCAGTTGCCCAACTGGGAACAACACCCACAGCAGAAACTCATGTAGTTGCTGCCGGGTTTCCATTTTCTGCCCAAGGGTTTAAAGATGGTTTTGTAATCAAGTCAGGGCAAGTAAAGTGGGTGCTAGACAAAGCATTAGAAGGTGGGTACCAAATCGGGTACACTAATGAAGTTGAAAAAGGCATGAGCGGAGGCCCCCTGCTCAATCGCGCTGGCGAATTAGTAGGGATTAACGGCGTACACGCCCATCCAATTTGGGGCGACCCATATCTGTTTCAAGATGGCTCAGAGCCGAGCGACTCGGATCGAGAGAAAATGAGCCAATATAGTTGGGGCATTCCAGTGGCGACCTTTGAACCCTTGGTTTTCTCCGCAGCGACGGCGAATTAGCCGCGATCGCATTTTTTAGTAGAATTTCGGCAGTGCTGAGGCAGTGAAGCAGATGACTTTTCCGTACAGATTATCGGCTGTTTTGATGGGGAGCGCGATCGCTCTAGTGCAGTTTCAACAAATAGCTGCGGCCTTAAAGCCAGAAGAAATTGCTGATATCGCCAAGCAGGTGACAGTAATTATTGGCGGCGAAGACGGCAAGGGTTCTGGGGTAATTGTTGATAGGCAAGGCGATACTTATACCGTCGTGACAGCGCATCATGTGATCGCTAAGGCTGGAAGTTATGCGATCCAAACTATAGACGGTCAAAAATATGAAGTCCTCCGCAGCACTCAAATAGCCAATGTAGATTTAGCGCAATTGCAGTTTACTAGCAAGAAAAACTACCAAGTTGCCCAGAGAGGCGATCCGAACTTGCTCAAAGAGGGCATGACAATCTACTATGCTGGCTATCCCAGCAACGAGTCTGTTACTACCCGTGATTTTCGTTTTTTTCCTGCACCCATTACTCGTCGAGCGCAAAATTCTAGTGATGGTTATGATATCTCGTATAAAGGAGATCCTCTACCTGGAATGAGCGGCGGCCCAGTGTTCAACGAGGATGGCAAGCTGATCGGAATTCACGGAAAAGCTGAGAGTGTTATTGTTCGCGAAACTATAAACATAGTCGGGACTCAAGCGATACCCATTGATAAGTTGTTGACGCAGCGTCCTAATCCAGAACCGTCAACTACGCCCTCACCAACTCTAAAGCCAACACCCGCACCTACAGTTATACCTACGCCTTCACCTTCACCATCTATTGAGCCTCAAATTTCTGCTTCTCCATCACCTACTCCACAAATTGAGGTATCCAGAAATACCCCGGAATCTCCCGCCGAATCTGCACTTAGTAAAATGCTTCATGGTCAAGCAACTTACCTAAAAAGTAACCGCAATTTTACTAGCGATCCGAAATTACTAGAGCGGACATTTAAAATTCAGCCCCCTTCTGATTATGATTTTGCCATCCTCACCAATAGCGTTGCTAGAGGCATGATTCATTATGCCATTCCTCGCAGTCCGAACTTAAGAAGTTATGTAGGAGGCGTGTTTTTAGAGCAAAATGCCGATCTGAATAATCCGGTCACGGTATCAATTATCTGCCAAACAATCGAGCCAATAAGAAGTCGCCCACCATATCCAACCTACCTGGAAGGTCGCCTGAGTTGTGGTGCGGGAACTGAGCTTAGAAGTGCAAGCAATTTGCCTCAACAAAATTCTCAGTCAGCTCAACAGCAGGGAACATCATCTCTTCAATTGGGGGCTAATTTCAATTTAGTTAGCTTTTGCAGTGCTTACGATCAATCTCCGCAACAAAGTCAAGCTTTAGAGTGGCTGCAAGGTCAATTTTCCCAAGAAATACTATTAGAATTTGCTGATAAGTGGCGTAGCCGACTTGTTGACAAAGCTCAAAGACGACCGATTAATTTAACGGATGCTTGTAAGTTTTATGACAGAACTGGGAAGCATCCTCACCAAAATCAGGCTTTAGAATGGTTGCAGCAGCAAGTTAGTCAGGAACAGTTAGATCCCACATTCCGCAGATGTGGCTGGGATTTTTTTATTAGTTGTGAAAGCTGGGAGCCAATATGCTTTTGGATTGAACTTATGGGGTTTTAGCGTTACAGGAGCCTGTAAAATTTACCTAGATTAAGTAAGTTGAAAGAATTAACTTTTTCTAATATATTCATGTCGCTATTTTATCACTTCAACTCATCTTTTCAACCAAGTCAACTCATGCCAAGAGCAAATTATCTTGACTCATAAATGAGGATTATTTACAAATATTTATACCTTAATACCAATCATCATCCACTTGAAAATATTAAATAGTATTGACAGCAATACTGCCCTAAATGCTTTAATACAACTTGACGGTCTGGGGTTAAATTGCTGACTTGCTTCTCTCCATTTATAGTCACTAAATGCACCGCCTGAAACATCTGAAATATCCAGCGCATTGTCGGCTTATTGGTTAATTTCTTCACTTGATTTTTTACCCCCTCATTGGTGACTTCTAATTGTTGTCTCAATTTTCTTTGAGCTAGGTTATACACTAACAAGCACAGTCCCATTATCATTCCAATTGCTTCCACTCGCTCCGGCTTTTTCACAAATACGCTTGACGTAAAAAATAACGGATCTTTGATAAATCTAAATCCTCTCTCGTTACTTTGCTGCGCTTTGTATTCCGATAATACCTGTTGATTACTCACGGATTTTGTGTCTAAGATATTCGTGGCTAATATAAATCTCCCAGCTTTGACTTTTTCCGCTTCTATTACTGATTTTTGGGTTTCTATTTTACCTGTAACTTGATAAACTATTGTCTTGGTCTGGCTCTCTATTTTCGGCTTGTATTTTCGTTTTTTTACGGGCTTTTCTCGGTATTCAATTTCGACAAGCTGGTGATATTTCCAAGACTCTGATAACCGTTTTATTGCCATATCTGCATCGGCAATACAAGCAAACTCTTGTTTGAATATCTTACGCAATGAGGCTTTGGCTAATTCTAACTGTTTCGCTACGTGCTCGGATATTTTTTAATGGCTGCTTGTTTTCTGACTTCACTCTCTATCACTAGCCATCTTTGCTTGATGTTAGCATAATCACTTGATATCGCTGCTATTTTATACCCCTTTATTTGATTTGGCTCCCAGGCATTATCTTCTATATCCCAGATTTTATTTTGAGCTTCTTTGATACTTAATGGTACTCTGGTTATCCATTTCATTCCTGCCATCGCTGACAAATTAGGAGCTGTGTATAAGGCACTGTCTGCTACACATATACCGTCAAATGTCCACTGATTTTTAAATTCTTTCAGTCTTTCTACAAATACACTTTTATCGTCGGCGTTTCCGTCATCTATTTTGAGATACAATGGTACGTCTCCATCTCCAGTTACGATTGTGTCTATGATAAATTGTTTCAGGTCTGGTCTTCTATCCCTTGAGTATCCATGTACGATTTTTATGGCTTTCATTTCATCTTCTCTCTCTAAGGATTCTGCTTCAATTACTTGACCTTCTTTCTGACAGCTTTTGTATTCTCCTTCTACTGATATTGAACTGCTGTCTAGGTGAACGCTTTTCATTTCTACTTGAAATTTCATCGCTGCTTTCAAGGCAATTGCTGTGAATAATTTTGTCGTCCCAGCTTGATAATATTTGTCTAATGCTCTTCCTATCCTGTCATCGTTTAATTGTTCAGGCGTTACTCCTTCTCCAATTAGATGTTCTGTTGCTTTTCCTACAAAAAATGTGTCGAATAGGTATATTGGAGCGCTCAAAAAACCCAATCCGTTCAAAATCATCGCTTTCATTACTTGTCCTGGACTGAGGGTTTCTTTGGTTCTTAATCCCACTTTTTTGTTGACTTCTTCTACCAATTCCATCTCATCTATTATTCCTGCTACTATTCCTAAATGGTCTAAATTTACGATATTTATCGCTTCTGAGGGCTTTTTCATAGTTTTTAGAGTTGGGTTAGTTGTGGAAGTTATTATATCCTAAAAAAGCCTAAAATGATTGCATAGCAATCACTTTAGGCGTTATTTATTCCGAATCTATCCTCTATTAACGCAACTTAAATATCTGCGGAATGTGGGTTAGATGATTTTGCTAGAAGGTGGCAAAACCAAGCGGCGGGTGGTTAAGTGTATGTAATATGTAGGTAGGGTGAAGCGCAGCGTAACCCTACTCTCTCAATTAAAAATTAAATATATTCAATCGCTGCAATACTCTCATTATTTCTCTTGCGATCGTTGATGGAATTGTTAGGATAGGGATATGGAAACTAATGCTATTACATTTTGGGCAATCGTTTTGGATTTCTGGTGTAAATTTCATATAACTTTCGCCCAACTTCAATCGGAATACCTGCTAAAGGATAAAACGCTTTGATAGCTTCAGTCCCTCCCGAAAATACGATGCTAAGCAAATCCATCAAACTCTGAAAACGTTCGGGTTCATTACATTTTATTTCCTCAAACTCTGCCTCAATAATTTCAGGGTTAGAGGCTTCTGGCTCAGTTGAGTCAGTAGGAGTCGAAGATTTATTGTGTAATTCTTCTAAAACTTGCCTTAGCTGATCTAAAGCTTCAGCAAAGTCCAATTCCTGTGCATAATTGTGTTCGATGTAGGTATCAACTTGCTCAAAGACTTGAACCTTCTTAGCTTTGGGAAAGTTATATTTAGAGGCTTCTGACATAGCTAATTCTCCTGTTTATTCTTTGGATTAGTTGTGGTCGATGAAGTTTTCGACTTTTTCAAAAATTTGAACTTTCTCAGCATTGGGGAAATGGTAACTGGTTGGGGTACCTCTTTTTTCAAATTTTTCTTGTATTTTTAGCGGAGAAACTTGGGCGATGTCATAGTTGTAGAAGCCAGAACGTGACTGGATGGAAGCGATCGCCTCCAAAGGTCTTTCAACAACTATAATTGTTTCTGCAAGTTTTCTCAAACGTGATAAGACTTTAGCATTACCTAATATCTTAGCAGCATCTATTGCATTTCTACAAATATCTTCATTTAGGCTTTCAAGAGCATTCTTGAGTTGATCGACTACCTCTTGACTCTCTTTAAAATCTTGTAGAAAGTCAATTGCCTCCTTTCGGATAGAGTGTTCATCATCTTTGAACGCTGTTGAAATAATACTGGATAAACCAACTTTTCCTTGAAATTTTTGCAGTCCACCAAGCGCCAGTTTGCGAGCATCTTTATTTCCCGTTTTTAGGGCATCTTCTAAAATAAGTATCCCTTTGCGATTGTTAAATTTACTTAATGAGTAAGCTGCATAGAGACGGATAGAGAATTCTTTGTCCTTCAAAGCTTTGTACAAATTGGGTAGGTCTTTAGAGTCACCTAAAAATCCAAGACTGAATATTACTTCCTGCCGAACCTTAATTGCTTTACTTTGCAACAATTTTCTTAGGTCAGGTAATGATTCTACTGCATTCAGGATGCGTAACGATCTAATAACTTCTTCTTTACGAACATAATCCTTATCTTGTAGGGAGCGAATAAGTGCGTTAATAGCTGAACGATCCTGAAGTCTCCCCAAAGCATTAGCAGCAGAAGAACGCACAATCTGGTCATCTTTAAATAAAGCCTCAATGAGAACTGGTACTGCTCGTATGTTCCCCATTACTCCTAAATAAAGTGCCACACTAGAACGAACAGAGATTTCTGGATCGCTTTGCAAGAGATGGATAAGAGCCGTTACACCATCCTCTAACACATCGGAATCTAGCCAGATTACTAAATGACCTATTGCAGAAACGGCGTTTGAGCGAACGATCCAATCACTCTCTGATAAAGCACCGATCAAGATAGGAATAGCTGCGGCATTCTTTGTTTCACCCAGAAGCTGTAGAGTATCTCTTTTGGTATCGGCATTGCCATTATTAAACTCTTCATTCAGTAATGCAATTACTTCTTGAGGAACGCGCTGTCCTAGAAATTCAGCCGCCTTAGTTTTTACAGTATAATCGTCATGCTTGAGCGCACTCTTCAAACAATCAATCGCGGCTCTTCCTTCTAATTTTCCTAAAACATCTATAACAAAACTACGCACTAAAAAATATTCATCATCTAGCAGTTGACAAAGGTTTGGTGTGGCTTCTGAATCACCTAATTTTCCCAATGACTCCACTGCTTTCTGACGAACCCAAGAATCCTTATCTTTTAAAGCCTCAATCAAACACTTTAAAACTTCAACATTTGCAAAGTTCCCTAATGCTCGTGTAGCACGCCAACGAGTATCAGAACATCCATTTTTCTGAATATTAAACAGGAAGGGTAAGGCATTCTGCGACTGAGTTTGTTCTAAAAGCCAGATTATAAGCGATGGCTGGAAACTTTTTTGAAGAATGATGTTTACAGTAGCTTGTTGTAGAGATAGGGTAGCTTCCCCAGCTAACCTTGCTCCCAAATACAAATCTACCTCCAGTGCCAGTTTCACCATCCGCACTGCTAATGCCTCAGACTCCACAAACGAGATCGCCATTGCTAGCGGTTCCGTCCACTTTAGATAATTCAAGTAGTAATATTGCAGTTTCTCATCACTCAATTTTTCCAACCGTAGCGCTAGCCATTCCGCCGCATAGTATTCCTGGATTAGTTGATGCTGAAAACTAACTTCCCTATCAGAAACTCTTTCCAAAACGTGATACTTAACCAACTCTTCAATCCGGGATGGAGTACTATAAAGATCACCAAACTCTTCAGCAAGGACTTTTTCTGCTGGCTCATCAAAGATGATCAAACCAGGATCATTTGGCTCTGGAGAGTTCAGCATTGTAAACGCCAGATGTTTTAGCCAAGGATTCCAAGCTTTACGACGCTCATCAGAAACGGGTGCGCCTTCCTTGTATTTTCTGAAAGCCTGAAAAAATTGACGGAATGCTTGTCCCAAAGTATCTACAACAGTATCGGTCTTCTGAAACAATTGATACAGCATCCACAAAACAAATGGTGTGCGGCTTAACTCTCGGTTGTCTCGGCTCAATAATTGCAACACCTGTTGCGCTTGACCAGGCATACATTCTTGCAAAAAGCGATTGATTTCTATAGAACCAAGAGGCTGTACTTGCAATCGTCTTTTAATACCTAGATCGCCGTTTCCTAGCTCTCGTGTTGTGCAGATGAGTGGAATCTTAATCCGATCGCACTCCTCACGAAATGTTTTCAGTTCTGTACGAACTGTGTCTGCTGGCATCTCGTTCAAGCCATCTAAGAGTAGAATCAGCCGTTTCTGAAACAATAGTTCTTCAACTTCTGAAATTGTTAGTCGAAGTTGTGGTTTAAGTGCATTTCTAATCAGAGTCAACATTCCTGAAGGATCTTCAGAGCTAGAAAAACTGACTTTATACCTTTTCAAAGGAACCAGCACAGGAATTCGAGGTTCTGGTTTCTCAAGTTCTTTCTTTGCAAAGCTGACCAAATAATGTAAAAGCGCGGTTGATTTGCCGACACCAGGGGAACCTACCAGCAAAATATGCTCAGATTCAATGTAATTCTGGATTCCTTGAAATATTGGTAGTGAGACTATTTGTGTCTCTTTCTTTTCCTTTTTCTGTTCCTCTGGCTTTTTCTCCTCTTTCTGTTCCTCTTGTCTTTTCTCCTCAGTTTGCACAATCTGCTTAAATGAGAAGGTGGCCTGTCGATCCTCGATCGTTTCGGTCAACGAATCGACCGTCCACCATTTCTCGTAGCGGCGACAGATTTCTTGTAGATAGCGCTGAAACTCGCTAGAGGCAATCATGTAAAAGTGATAATACTTTTAATTTTGATTCACTCGGAATCAATCTTCACTAATAATCTTAGGCACTCTGAAAAAGTCACCATCTTGCTCTGGTGCAGCCGCTAAAATTGCTTCTCGATTAGCAAAGGGTTCCAAGTCATCCGCTCGCGTCACATTACTAACATCGATCGCTCTTGTCGTAGGTGGAACATCACTTGTATCTAATTCGCTCAACTGCTCGAAATACTCCAACATACTACTCAATTGAGTCGTAAATTGCTCTTCTTCTGCCTGCGTTAGTTCCAATCTCGCTAGATGAGCAACCTTACGCACTTGTTCGTTATCAATTTTCATGTCTAATTTGTTAGTAGTTAGTTGTTAGTGGTTAGTGGTTGGTGGTTAGTTGTTATACTAAATCCGGCTTAAATGCCCTCTTTTTTTTCAGTCCGCGCAGGCGGACTTTGCTTGTGTAGTAGCGGTTTCAACCGCCAAGTCGAATATAACAACAGACAACTAACAACTAACAACCAACCACTAACAAGATTTAGAAGTATACATCAATCTGCGATCGCCCAGAAGTTTTGAGCCAATTTTGCACTTCAATGTAATTATTGGGCGCAAGTCTGATCGCTTCCTTCCAGTATTCAGCAGCCTTGTCAAACAACTCTTCTGCTGCTTCTTCGTTGCCAGCTTCTTTTTCTCTTTCCCCTTTGTAATGGTAAATTACAGCAATATTATTCAGTGCTTGCGGCATCCGGGGATTGAGATCGATCGCCTGAGCGTAATAACCCAAAGCTCGATCGTGTTCGCCATTACTAGCGTGGATTAGTCCCATATTATAGAGAATATAGCCGCGATCGTAAGGGTCATCCTCTAGAGTCAGAGCTTCATTATAGTTATCCAGCGCTTCGGCATATTCTCCATCTGCTTGAGCAGACATACCATCGCGGTAATAAGCAAAAGCTTCTTTCGCTCTTTTATTAGTAGGCAGAAGCTTGAGAAGGATGTCTGCCATTACCGTAAAGCTTTTATCGATAAAGTTATCGTTGCGTTGAGTTCTAGGCATATTTTAAAGATGGAGTTTGGAGGTAGTGACTCTGATTATCCGATCTGCGGAAGTTTTTGCTTCCCATTCTTAATAATTTAACCCCAATTGACGTTACTAAAGAACGAACTCTGCTAAAACTGTCTCATGCCATTTGTCAGAGTTGCCCCCTTGAGATCCGTACCGCTCAAGCTAGTGCCCGCTAAAGCGGCAAAACTCAGATCGGCATTTGTGAGTACGGCCCCATCGAGATTAGCACTCCGCAGGTCAGCACCGCGCAAGTCTGCACCTGACAAATTTGCCCCGGTCAAATCTGCACCGATTAAGCTGGCTTGAGATAGGATCGCTCCTTGTAATTGTGTAGGATAAACTTCGCAGACATTAATGCAACTAGGCTTGTCCAAGTCAATTAAATTCAGTTTCGCGCCGATCAGATTAGCTCTGGTGAGGTTAGCTTCCGTCAAATAAGCACCACCGAGATCCGCCCCGCTTAAATCTGCACCGCTGAGGTTGGCTCTCTGTAAGTGGCTTCTGACCAAATAAGCCCCCTGAAGGTTGGTTCCTCTCAAATCAGCTTGCTGAAGATTGGCATATAAAAGGTTTGCCTCAGTGAGGTTGGTGGTAGTGAGGTTGGTTTTATAAAGATTTGCCCCCCGCAAGTCAGCACCTTGTAAGTTGGCATAACGCAAGTCGGCATTTTGTAAATTGGTGTGGTTGGGTTTGCGGCGATCGAAGTTGTGAGCTTCCAAGCGGCCGGGAGCGGCGTAGGCCAACCGTGCCTTTTGGAGGTTCGCCCCGTAAAAGTTCGCACCTGCTAGGTTGGCGGCGCTGAGATCGGCTTTGACTAAGGAAGCTCCCTCTAGGATAGCTCCCCGCAGGTCAGCTCCTAGCAAGTCAGCATCTTCTAGGTAAGCTCTTCTGAGATTGGCACCCCGGAGGTCTGCACCTATGAGGTTGGTGCGACTGAGGTCAATTCCTGCTAAGGATATCCCTCGGAGGTCGCATCCGGGACATTCCCTAGTGTCGATTAACCTTCTGTAGTGGTTGGGGTCTGCGGCTTTTGCGTGTGTTGTTAGCAATAGAGATGCTAAGAGTGCGATCGCGGCTAAAGTTTTGTATTTCATCTCAATTTTGGTTATTTCTAAACCGGGCTAACAATTCGTCACGGGAGGTTTGAAGCAGCAGTTGGGCAAACTCTTCTGGTAGTAACTCAAGCATGGGCTCAATTACAGCCGAAAGTTCCTCATCTAAGGAGCCAAATCGGACTCTGAGCAGATTCTCTATGGTAGCGCGGCGTTCAGCCCGGATTCCTTGCTGCATTCCTTGCTGCATTCCTTGCTGCATTCCTTGCTGCATTCCTTCCCGTAAGGTATCTTCGCGCCATTGCAGATAAGCTGGTGATAATTGCATGATTAACTCCTGCTCCTGTTGAGTTAAATTCTCCTTACTTTCTAAGTTGATACGCCAGACATATAGCAGTTCTAGAACGTTGCTGCGTAAGGGGTTTCCTTGAGGCAGTGAGATCAGTTCGTTGATTGCTTGCTCTTGAGTTGCGCCTCTTCCTAGAATTCTCAGCCATAGAGTTTCGGGTGTTGGCGGCAGTTGGTTAATTGCCACGATCCCGGTTTTGAAGGCTTCGGCTGTCAAGTACACGCCTTGAGGCCAATTGTTAGAGTCTATTTTAGCTCCAAAACTGTCCACCAAGGCGGCGGAAGCGGAGGTGGTCAGAATCCATAAGTGCGGAAGTTCTGTTTCGGGTAGGGAGTCGTCTTCCCGTCGCGATCGCCTCTGCAATTGAGCTTGGAGAGAAAATAGCTTGAGGATACATTTGCGTATTTCTGTTTTGCTGGGTTGATTGCGGAAAGGTTCGAGCAGGCAAGGATTTAAGGTAAGTTGACCCAGTAATCCTAACCTTTGGCGATCGGCAGCGCGATCGGGAGCGGGGGCAAACCAGAGATCGATTTGACGGACTTCTCCGGGTACTTCGCGACTGATTTCTACGGTTCCGAATGGTGTGAGGAGCTCTTCTAAATATTGTTTGGCAAATTGGTCGTGAGGCTGTCGTGTCATTTCGGTTGGTTCTACCTCGGCTGCCCTGATTATTTCAACTAATAATTTTATAATGAAATTATCCCGGAACTTTTATCTAGAATGAAACGCATGGCTTTGAATCCCAACATTATGCAAGCCGTCGAGCAACTGGGCTACCGCGTTACCGTTGGCGACGTAGCGGCCAAAGCTGGATTAGATGTCAATTTCGCTCGAAGAGAACTATTAGCCCTCGCTTCGGATGCTGGCGGCAATTTACAAGTTGCAGAATCAGGGGAAATTGCTTACTCTTTTCCCCAAAATTTTCGCGATATTTTACGCAATAAATTTTTCCGGTTACAGGTACAGGAATGGTGGCAAAAAGTTTGGCGGATTTTATTTTATTTAATTCGCATTTCTTTTGGTTTATTATTGCTGGCTTCCCTGATTCTAATTTTTGTTTCTATTACGCTCCTCCTCAGCGCCCTCAACTCCAGTGATAACAATAATTCTGGTGGCAGAGAAGGCGGCGGATTTGGAGCTATGCCTTATTTTTGGTCTAATGATTGGTTGTGGTTCTTTTACTGGAACTCAGACCCTTATTATCGCCGGACACGCCAAGCTGCGGGAGAAGAAAACCAGATGAATTTTCTGGAATCTGTTTTCTCTTTTATCTTTGGAGATGGCAATCCTAATTATAACTTAGATGAGCATCGCTGGCAGGCGATCGCAACTGTAATTCGCAACAACCAAGGGGCAATTGCTGCTGAACAAATTGCACCTTATCTCGACCAATTTGGTAAAGGATATGCTGTAGAATATGAAGAATATATGTTGCCTGCTTTGGCTCGATTTGACGGTCGCCCAGAGGTCAGTCCCGAAGGGGAAATAGTCTATCATTTCCCAGAATTACAAACTACAGCAGCTCAGAATCATCCTCAACCAGTGGCATCATATTTGCGAGAATTACTCTGGCGATTCAGTGAAGCTAGTTCGGGTCAAATTCTGCTGGCATCAGGGTTAGGAATAGCGAATTTAGGCGGTGCATTAATTTTGGGTCAGCTATTAGCTAGTAGCCCTATAGTTGCTAAGCTAGGTGGATTGATTATCTTTGTCCAAGCTATTTACCCAATTCTGCTGGTCTATGGCGCGGCTTTTTTAACAATACCTTTAATTCGCTACTTCTGGATTAAATGGCGAAATAGCCAAATAGAAGCTCGAAATCAAGAGCGGCAACAACGGGCCGCTATTTTAAATAAACCCAATCCTACTTTAAAGCAGAAGCTTAATTATGCTCGTCAGTTTGCCGTCGAAAATGTGATTTCTGGTCAGGATTTGGCTTACACAACTGAGACGGATTTGCTCGAACAGGAATCAGAACAATCAGCAAAGTTAGATGCAGAATGGCAGCGGCGGCTAAATCAATCAGATAGTTAAATGTTAACGGTTAACTGTTAACGGTTAACTGTTAACAAATATTTGGGTTATGCTGTCGTTCAACCAAATTACGTTCTTACAATCAGCTTTTCTCTGTTGGGAATTATAAAGTGGGATTGTCTGTTATCAATTACCAATTATTCATTGTTCTCTATCTTCAGCATTGCAAGACGTTTGATGGCTTGGGAGCGAACTGTTTCTGCTGGGTCTTTAGATAATCTGATGAGAAGTTCCTCCTGCACAGCAACTCGCGCAATCCGCTTGCGGATGTGGCGTGGTATGCAAGTGGGATCGAGTAATGGAGATATCTCATTAATTGTTACTTGGGAATGTGAGGCAATTGCTTCAATCAGCAGAATTGGATAAAAGTTTCGAGGCTCAAACCATGAAAGATTACTTCGTATTAGAGAAGCAGCGGTGAGAAGAAACTCAGCACCATATACGGGATTTTTAACGACTGCTAATGCAATACGAATATTATCCTCTGTTTCAAATGTAGAGGGAAATAAAGCTTGTAATGCACTAGCAGGAGTATGGGGATTTTCAGCAACAGCTTCACGAACAAAAATGTGCTGTGATGAGGCAAGGAGAACTAAATCTTCCACTGAAGTAGATTCAGACTTTGCAGCATCGGATGCAATTTTTGGATCGTTAATGCGCTTCATTTGTAATTTTGGCTGAGTTTAGCGATATACAAAGACGAACTTATGCACTGGAAACATTAAGGAACAAGCAGGTAATGGAACTATACTATCAACCTCTTGTATAAGCACCCTTATTATAGAAATAATTCAACTCTCACTGACAATTTCAATATCAGCTATTTCTTGCTGTCTACTTTGAGCCATTACCCAATTACCTGATTTACCAGCAGCGTTGTCACCCCGTCAGGTGGCCACTACCAATTACCAACAACAGTTTTTATATCTGGATGTTCTCGGAGTACCAGGTCGTGAATAAATTCGCTATAATCATCTTTCATTGGAAGTTCCATATCAACCTTAATTCGCCTTCTTACTGCAAATACTTTCTCTCCTGCGATCGGACTAATTCCTTCTTTCTGGTACGATTCCCAATACAAACCTATGCCACGCTTTTGCCAGTTGGGTAGGTCGTTAAAATTAATTTTAGCTTGTTGATAAAGTAGTTCATTTTTATCGCTAACAGAAAGTCTGTCTAGTTTTTCAGTTGCAGTTATAGCATTTTCACCACTTCTTCGTAGCATCCAGTAACAGTGAGCGTTTAAAGCATTCCGATGAGCATCTTCATTCCGCCAACGGAAATAATCCACTACCAGATTGAGGGTAGGGAGTTGGGAAATCCGACAGTCGAATGCAGCGATACTACCTAGTAATAGTGAGAGCTTCGCACTTGCTTCTCCTGCAAAAATAGAATTTAGCTTTCGCAACTTGCGACTAAAACTCTCTTCATTTCTGTGTAGTAAAAGTGAAATTTCATCGCTTTGTGTGTAGCCGTAGACTATACGAAAACCACAATTCATTAGATGTTCTACCGTAGCCACCATATAATCTCGAAATTGAGGATCGAAGGGAGCTTCAAACTTATGGATTTCCTTCGTTAAGCGTGTAAAGTTACGCCCATCGATGCGAGCTACCATAAAAATCTCTGGTAGGACACACAAATCATGGGCTGTCTCGAAAGTTCTTAATTTTTTGTCTAACTCTTCAAACTTCATTAACCCATTCCTCCACTGCAAACTCTCGTTCTGGAGATAGCCGAACATAGTAAAGTTTGTCAAAACCTTCTCTATACTTGGGTATTACTAATCGTGCGTGTGTACCTCTAATTCCTTTTTCTGGAACTTGCTGCTCAGGTTGACGGCTTTGGTTGCGTTGGATGGAATCAGCAATTTTTGACTCAAAGTAATACCCAATAATGTGAAAATCTTGTTTCTTTGATGGCTCAATGTAGCGTTTTCGGTCTTCAGGTGTTGGGTTTGTATTATCTACGACAAAAGACTGAGAAATCTCAAGACAAGTTTCGAGAAGCCGTTTTTCTCGATGCCTAGTTTTGAGCATATCTAGGTTGATGCGGATGTGTGTCTGAAAAAAGCGTTGACTGTAGAAAGTTGATTTGCCACTGGCTTGAATACCCACAAAAATGATTGCTTGCATTACTGATTCAATACCTACTTAAACCCGCTCGCCGTTTAACCTAAATATCTTATCATCTTACCAACTTACCCATTTTAAGCATCTTTCGCTTTACTAGAAGGTTTTGCCCTGCTAGCTTTCTTCACAACTTTAGGACGCTTAAAAATCAAATAATTATGGTCATATTTTGGATCGTGGTGTAAATCGACGAGTTCCCAACCCTCGTCTCCCAATTGATTTACAAATAGATGTAGCGAACCTTCTTTCCAATCTCGCAACTCTTGACCATTCACATACAAGTTAATCAACCTATCCCCAAACGGATAAGGGCTTGCTTCCAGAAATAGATACTCCCACTTTTGCATGGTATCCTTAATTAGTTAACAGTTAACCATTAACAGTTAACCGTTAACTGTTAACTGTTACTGCACTTGAATTCTAGCTAGAGTAGCACCTTGGTAATAGTGCAGCAAAATTTGCTGGTAATTATATCCCTTTTGAGCCATATTGTGAGCCCCCCATTGACTCATTCCCACTGCGTGGCCGAAACCTTTGCCCTTGACTTGAAAAGCAGTTGGCGGCTGTTCGGGATTGGTCGTGGCTGCTACAGTGCCATACTGGGGAGTGACTGTAAAACGGGTACTTCTTAATCCCAATGCTTCCCGCAAAGTTGCGCCGCTGACTACTTTTGACCCCTTATCCCCCACTACTTTCATCGTAATCACGCTGCCAAAAGCAGTAGTTCGCTGGGGCATGATGGAGACAATATTACCAACTCCAGAAATCTTGGTACTCAATTCCGAACGAGAAAAGGTTTTCGTCCACTCGTAAACGGGTGCTCCTTGGTCAAAGTCGGGAACTCCCCGCAGGTAAGGCAATGGTTGCGTCCAAACGTCTTCGACGTTCTCGGTGTGGCCGCCAGAGGAGGAGTGGAATACAGCTAAAATAATTTGGCCGCCGTAGGTCAAAACTTGACCAGCAGTGGCATCAACTGCGGCATAAGTACCGGAAGATTCAGTTTCTAAACCTTTGTAAACTTGCGATATTTGGGTGTTTTCTAAGTCGTAAATGTCAGTTTGGCTTTCTGAGCGCTTATTGAGGGCGTAGGAACGTGCGGCAACGGCTTGGGCTTTCAAGGCTTCTTGCGGCCAATTGCCGCTCATTTCCGCACCCAGGACGCTGTAGAGATACTGTTCGAGCTCGACGTAGTTAACGGCAGTCAAGCCTCCCTTTTGAGGGATGAGGAGAGTTTTACCGCGATACCAGCGATCGCCTATCCAAACATAGCCGTTCCCGGTCGGTTCGATCCACATTTGACCCGCCGCCCATCGAGACAGCGCGACTTTACCAGACTGAGGTTGAGCCGCAAACCCGTTCATAGCTGGTAATTCTCCCAAGGTTTTACCGCTAGCGTCACGGACTAGAGCTTTGGTGGAACTGCCAATTTTCACTTGACTCGCCGCTTCGGAAACGGCGACTCGCAAGATTAGCGATGCTTGTGCTGGGGCTACCATTACCAGCCACAACAGCAGCGATACCCACCAGTGGCGTTTTCCTACTGCTAAAACGAAGGGAGTCAAGAAGAGTCCAGATTTCATGTTGCAAGGAAGAAGCACGAAGGAACAATCGGGAAAGAAGTTAGTAGAATTGAGGCAAGGGTACTAACTGCACTCTGGATATATTTAACATATTTTGTGTAATTTGATTGAGGAAATTTGAGCGTTGCAGATTACTTTTCTTGGAACTAGCTCTGGCGTACCGACGCGATCGCGCAATGTTTCTAGTATCGCTCTTCGCCTGCCCCAGCGAACTGCGGCAAAGGAACTCAGCATTAATTTCTCGGCACTGACATAAATCAGTTAAAATTTTATGCAGGCTGAAATAATCGTTCTAGCTTCTTAGTTGTTGGCAATGGTTTACCTTCAGCTTGACAGCTATCAATTAGTAACTCCAGTACCTCTCGTGCATTATAGATAGCTTCTTCATAAGAATCTCCGTGAGTTACTGGCTGCATTACATCCTCAAATTCAGGCAAAAACACGACAAAGCATCGATCTTCTTCTGACCATTGAATCACAACTGTATATTTCATGTTTCTGTTTCCTCTGCTTCGATTTGCCTAAGCACCTCAATTGTTTCGTTGACTAACTTCTCTAAATATAGTTTAGCATCATTTCCGTCTTTACCAGATATGATAATAGCCTTCGCTAATTTGGGATGCTTCCACTTACTATGACTGCCTTTTGCTGGCTGACAAATGAATCCTGCTTTTTGCAATATACTTTTCAATTCTCTAATTTTCTTAGGCATAAGTGAATGGTAGCCGATTCAGTAGCGGTGTCGATGTCTGTGTAGTTTATGCTATAATCAGAGAGGAAGTAAGTAGAATTAAGGTGTACGCATTCACTGCACCCTGGATATATTTAACATATTTTGTGTAATTTGATTGAGGAAATTTGAGCTTTGCAAATTACTTTTCTTGGAACTAGCTCTGGCGTACCGACGCGATCGCGCAATGTTTCTAGTATCGCTCTCCGCCTGCCCCAGCGGGCGGAACTTTGGCTATTTGACTGTGGCGAAGGAACTCAGCACCAGTTTCTCCGTTCTGAGCTCAAGGTTAGCCAACTTAGTCGAATTTTTATCACTCACCTGCACGGCGACCACATTTTCGGCTTAATGGGTTTATTGGCAAGCTGTGGTTTAGCTGGCAATGTTAAACGCATTGACCTTTATGGCCCGTCAGGATTAGACGAATATTTACAAGCTTGCGTGCGCTATTCTCAAACTCATTTTTCTTACCCGATGAAGGTTCACAAAAATCAGGTAGGAGTGATTTTTGAAGATGAAGAATATATTGTTAGTTGCGGCTATTTGAAGCACCGGGTAACAGCTTTTGGCTACCGCGTGACGGAAAAAGATCGGCAGGGACATTTTGATGTAGAGAAGGCGAAAGCATTAGGAATTCCCTTCGGCCCCTTGTATGGTGAATTGAAAAATGGCAAGATCGTTACTTTGCCAGATGGGAGAACTTTTAACGGCGCTGATTTCTGCGGCCCGGCGCAAAAAGGTCGGACGTTTGTGTATTGTACTGATACGGTTTATTGCGATGAAGCCGTAGAATTAGCAAGAGATGCTGATGTTTTAGTTCACGAAGCTACTTTTTCCCATCAAGATGCACAAATGGCTTTTGATAGGTTGCATTCAACTTCGACGATGGCAGCTCAAGTTGCTTTACGAGCAGGGGTAAAGCAGTTAATTATGACTCATTTTAGTCCGCGTTATGCTCCGGGAAATTCGATCGTTTTAGATGATTTGTTGCAAGAATCACGGGCGATTTTCCCCAAGACAAAGATGGCTCATGATTTTTTGACTTATGAGATCCCGCGCCGTCAAGATGCTGACTTAAATCAAGCACTATCGTCATCATCCGCCGGGATAAAGTCCCCTGGCTGATAGCTTTTGCGATCGCTCTGAGGGGTTAATAAAGTTAATCCCACCAGTAAGAAATAACGACTGCATCCCGATCTTTTTGAGGATTGTTGCCCCAAAGGGCCCCTTCTAATCTAGCTAGTAACCGACGTTTGAGTTGCCAGCTATACTCCTCATTGTTGCCATCACATATTTCAACCGAGTCAGCCCGCCACTTTTTGCCGAAGTCTAAAAGCTGAGACACCGTTGTATCATGGCATTATTCTTAATCTACTTTATTATTAATTATTGTCGGTTCCTAGATTTTCGAGTTTTGGCGATCGCGCAGTAGCTGAGCTAGCGATCGCTAGTATGGTTGTAGGCTACATATAGCGTACTTGCGTAAGTCTTGACTACCAAACTACAGCGCGATCGCTCGGACTTGATATAACTTTTTGACGATCGGGTGGCGATCGGATCGAGTCCAGCTAGTTTAGAATGGTCTAAATTCGCTCAATTTTAAAACCTTGCCTTCTGTGAAGACGGAGCATCTCTAGCAGGTTTAGCTAAACAACTTCATCAACAGCAATTATGACTGATAGCATCCAACATCTGATTGAGCCACACATTCAAGATTTGGGCGGCTTTCAAGCTCGTCGCCTCCTTCCCTCAGACGTTCTCACTCTGGTAGGCCCCTTCATCTTTTTTGACCATCTCGGCCCTGCGACGTTTCCACCAGGTAAGGGTGTGGATGTCAGACCCCATCCCCACATCAATTTAGCAACCGTCACCTACCTATTTGAAGGCGTTGTGCTGCATCGCGATAGTGTTGGTAGCGTTCAAGAAATCCGTCCCGGTGCAGTAAACTGGATGACAGCAGGACGAGGCATTGTCCACTCAGAACGCACGCCAGACGATGAACGCAATCAAGGAACTATTGTGCATGGTATTCAAACCTGGGTGGCGCTTCCTGATGAGTACGAAGAAACTGAACCCTGGTTTCGGCATCATCCAGCAACCGATCTGCCTGCTTGGGAAGAGAAAGGAGTTTCATTCACTCTGATTGCGGGCGATGCTTACGATCGCAGTTCCCCAGTACAAACATTTTCACCGATGATTTACCTGGATGTGCAACTAGCTCAGGGAACGCAATTTACCTTGCCGGGTGATTACAGCGAACAGGCGGTTTACAGTGTAACCGAGGGACTGGCGATCGACGGGATGCCTCTGGAACAACATCGCTTAGCGGTTCTAACTCCAGGCACATCGGTAAACGTTTCTGCCTCTGCTAATGCTCGTTGTGTTGTGGTTGGGGGTGAACCTGTGGGTGAGCGTTATAAGTGGTGGAATTTTGTTTCAAGTCGGCGCGATCGTATTGAGGAAGCCAAGCAGGATTGGAAGGAAGGGAGATTCGATCGAGTTCCTCAAGAGACAGAATTTATTCCATTGCCAGAAGAGCCGCAACCTAAAGCAGAACAGCCGTTGTAGGAATGGCTGGAGCAATCTAATCGAGGAAGAACTAATTGAATCTAAAGTTTTGAGGCCAAGATTCAGTATTTCATAAGCGATCGTTCCTCTACCAAGATACATTATGAAGAATGTAGAAAATATTAATTTTTGAGACAATCATCATACCCTCCACCCCCCGGAGTCTCGATCGCAAACACATCCCCAGGCCGCATTTCCACCGTCGCCGTACCCCCTAATTCTTCCACAGTTCCATCACTTCTTTCAACGTAATTTTTCCCCAGAATACCATCTTCCCCACCATGCAAACCATAAGGAGAAATTACCCGCCTTCCTGATAAAATACCCGCCGTCATCCCCTCCCGAAAACGAATCCGCCGCACTACCCCATTTCCCCCAGAATGATATCCACTTCCCCCACTATTGGCGCGAATTTCAAAACTTTCTAGCAACACCGGAAACCGCCATTCTAATACTTCTGGATCGGTTAGACGAGAATTTGTCATGTGAGTTTGTACCGCATCCGTACCGTTAAAATCAGCACCCGCACCGGCACCACCACAGATAGTTTCATAATATTGATAACGCTCATTTCCAAAGGTAAAATTATTCATTGTTCCCTGAGAAGCGGCCATCACTCCCAAGGCACAATACAAAGCATCAGTAATATTCTGCGAAGTCTCCACATTTCCCGCAACCACAGCAGCAGGATAACGCGGATTCAACATACATCCTTCAGGAATGATGATTTCTAAGGGTTTCAAACATCCAGCATTTAAGGGAATGTCATCATCTACCAAAGTGCGAAAGACATACAACACGGCAGCTTTACAAACGGCTGCGGGAGCATTAAAGTTACTGTCTTGCTGAGATGAAGTGCCTGTAAAGTCAATCTTGGCACTGCGACTAGATTTATCAATAGTAATTGCTACTTTAATTAATCCACCAGCATCCATTGGATAAGTAAATTCGCCATTTTTTAAGATGTCAATTACCCGGCGCACTGACTCTTCAGCATTGTCTTGCACATAACCCATATAAGCTTGTACCGTTGCCAACCCATAATGCTCTACCATCTTAATAAGTTCTTGCAATCCTCGCTCATTGGCGGCAATTTGTGCCTGCAAGTCTGCTAGATTTTGAGCAGAGTTGCGAACTGGGTAATTGTCAGATGTTAAAATTTCTAGTAATTCTTTTTCACGCAAAATACCTTGGCTAACTAGCTTAAAGTTATCGATCAATATACCTTCTTCTTCAATAGATTTACTATGGGGAGGCATAGAACCTGGAGTCATGCCACCGATGTCGGCATGATGTCCCCTTGATGCTACATAAAATATAGGTTTTTCAACGGATTTGACGGATGGTTTATCGGTGGAATTAGTAATTTTTTTGGTTGTAAAAACAGGTGTAATTACAGTAATATCAGGTAAGTGCGTACCACCGTTGTAGGGATTATTGGAAACATAAACGTCGCCCGGTTCGATTTCGTTACCTTTGGCATTAATTAAAGCTTCCACGCTTTCACTCATTGAACCTAAATGCACGGGAATATGAGGTGCATTGGCAACTAATTGGCCGTTTCCATCGAAGATGGCGCAGGAAAAATCAAGCCTTTCTTTGATATTAACTGAAGAACTGGTGTTCTGCAAGGTGATGCCCATTTGTTCGGCAATTGCCCGAAACAAATTATTAAAAATTTCCAACCTCACGGGATCTTTAGCTGTGCTACAATCGCTATAAGCTAGCTGAATATTCGCTGATTGCCGTTTTAAAATCAAATAATTGCGATCTGTCAATTCCCCCTGCCAACCTAGTTCAATAACATTCGTACCCGTTGCCTCAATAATAATCGCAGGGCCAATAATGCAATCGCCAGACTGTAAATATTCCCGCCGATAAACTGGTGTATCATACCACCGATCGCCTGCATACATTCGTACAGTAAAAACAGAGGATAAATCGGTTTCAATCGAGATAGAAACTTCTGGTTCCTCTAAAATTTTTATCTTTTCCACAACTTCCACCGAAACCGCTTCGACAATTAACGCTTTTTCTGCTATAATAAAACCGTATCTCTGTTGGTGTGCGGCTTCAAATTCCGATGCGATCGCAGCGATATCGTCAGCGAAATTAACCAGCAATACGGAATCACTTCCCCGATACTTTAAATGCAGCTTGCAAACAACCTCTATCTCTGCGTCTTTGCGGTTTAGTTCCCTTTTTCCCTCTGCTTCTAACTCGGCAAATACTGACTGCAATTCTGTTAATAATTCACTATTTAACTTGGCTTCAACTGCCTTTTCCCGCATCACTCGGACATCCGCCAAACCCATCCCATAAGCGGATAAAACGCCCGCATAAGGATGGATAAATACCTGTTTCATCCCCAAAGCATCAGCGATCGCGCAAGCGTGTTGACCGCCAGCACCTCCGAAACAGCACAAAGTATACTCACTTACGTCATAACCGCGCTGAAGTGAGATTTTTTCGATCGCGTTCGCCATTTTTTCAACTGCGATCGCCAAAAAACCCGCCGCCACCTGTTCCGCTGTTCGGCCATCTCCGTAAGCGTAGCCAGCCGTAGACATCGCGATCGCCAATTCCTCAAATTTCCGCCTGACAACCTCTACATCCAGCGGTAAATCCCCCTGCGGGCCAAACACTTTCGGGAAAAATTCGGGGTGAATTTTGCCCAGCATCACATTGCAATCAGTCACCGTCAGCGGGCCGCCTCTGCGATAACAGGCGGGCCCTGGATTCGCGCCTGCGGACTCCGGCCCTACCCGGTAGCGGGAACCGTCAAAAAATGCGATCGAACCGCCACCGGCCGCGACGGTGTGAATGGCCATCATGGGCGATCGCAACCTTACCCCAGCAATTTCTGTTTCAAATTCCCGTTCGTATTCACCATTAAAATGCGCGACATCAGTTGATGTACCGCCCATATCAAAACTAATTATTTTGTCAATTCCCGCCCTTAAACTTGTTTCTACTGCGCCAACAATTCCGCCTGCGGGGCCAGATAGAATGCTATTTTTTCCTTGGAATTTGTCAGCAGCAACTAACCCGCCGTTGGACTGCATAAACATTAAATTAGGATAACTTTCGCCTCCCTGCGTTATTGATAATTGACTCGTAAATTGCTCTACATATCGCCGTAAAATCGGAGATAAATAGGCATCGACAACGGTAGTATCTCCACGCGAAACCAGTTTCATTAATGGGCTAACTTCGTGAGATACTGAAATCTGGGTAAAACCAATTTCTCTGGCAATTTTGGCAACTTGTTTTTCATGGTCGGGGTAACGATAGCTGTGCATAAATACAATGGCACAACTGCGGATTCCTTGATTATACGCTTGTTGTAAAGAGGCAATAAATTCTGTTTTGACAGGTGTTAATTCTTTTCCGTCGGCGCTGTAGCGTTCTTCTACTTCCACCACTTTTTCATACAGCATTTCTGGTAAAACAATCTGAAGTGCAAAGATATTAGGACGATTTTGATAGCCAATTCTCAAAGCATCCCGAAAACCTTTAGTAATAATCAATAAAGTGCGATCGCCTTTTCTTTCTAATAAGGCATTTGTAGCGACAGTCGTACCCATTTTTATGACTTCTATTTGTGCCGATGGGATGGGTTCACGATCGGAAATTCCTAATATATCTCTGATTCCCTGACAAGGTGCATCCGTGTAGCGATCTGGATTTTCTGAGAGTAATTTATGGATCGCTAATTTACCATCGGGGCGCTTAGCAACGATATCAGTAAATGTGCCGCCGCGATCGATCCAAAATTGCCACTTTTTGTCAGAATCATTAGCCATAATTTCACCTATAATTACCGTAACGCTGCCCTCTGCGTGGTTGCTTTACCGCCCAGAGGACGGCGTTACAAAGTTCTTAACCCACTCTCGAAATAACCTGCGAATTGCCCTTCTGCTTTCTGCGATATTTTGTTGCACAAAATTAGGTATTTCTTTTACAGGAAAGTTAGGAAATGCCAAACTAAACTCCGATTCGATATACTCTCCAGATTGCAGGTGATAAACTTGTAAAACTCCATTCTCGTAACGCCAAATTTCAGGTACTCCTAAACGGGCATAAATTGGCTGTCTATTTAATGATTTGCTGGTATAATCAATTTCTAATACCAAGTCTGGCGGTGGATCTTGATTTAAGTCAATATCCAGTCTTCCACGCACCATAATTTCATTCTGGATGTAGAAGCAATTATCGGGTTCCGCACCCGCCAACCTATCTTGTCGTTTCCAAGTTGTCGATCCAAAACTTGCATAGTCAATTTCTAGTTCATCTGCTAATTCTTTGATTAAATCCCCGATAATTTCTTTATAACCTTCATGTTCCGGTAATGGCATAACAATTTCCAGCGTACCTCTATCATAAGCAATTCGAGATGAGCGAGTCTCCCCAATTTCAATTAGTATATTCTCAAATTCGTCCCAACTAACGTTATGAAGTAAAACTTTTCCTTCTAGAGGCATTGTCACAGTCATAACTAAACTTCCTTGCAGATAAATTGACAATCCATTCCATGATTTACACCTGCCATAACACCGCCCTTTCGGAGGTTTCTTATCGCTCAAATATCGGTGCTACAGATATATATTCAATTTTAGCACAGCGTTGCCAGAGCTAATCGCCTGGCTAACATTATAAACAACGAATTCCTGCTTCTAAACCCTGACAAACACCAGCCAGGAAATCTAAATTTAAAGTATCAATTTTATCGCTTTTCTGATGATAGTGAGGATTCCTCATATTAGCAGTATCTGTCACCATTATTGCTCGGTATCCTCTATCCCAAAATGGAGCATGATCGCTCCTCCGCGTATCAGGTACAATTAAACCGCGATTCGGGACTGGCAACCACTCGCAATTACTCCCAGATTGGCGAATGTTTCTACTCAAATTAATCATATCTAGAATTGTTCGCAAATTGCCAATTAAAGCAATGAAATTGCCACAATTGGGGTAAAAATATTTTAACCCAGTTGGGTAGCTCTGGGAATTAGGAGTATTATCATAATAACCCAACATTTCCAAGGCAATCATTAACCGCAAAGGCTGATTTTCTGCTTGCAGCTTAGCCGCATAATGGTTACTACCTAAGAAACCGTATTCTTCCATGTCAAAAGCAATTAATTGAACGGGATATTTAAGCGGTTGAGATGCGATCGCACTCGCTAATTCTAACAACACTGCCAGCCCCGTACCATTATCATCCGCTCCCGGCGAACCTGGTACTGTATCATAATGAGCTCCAATTAAAATTGGGTGTAATTTATGACTACTCCCTCCCTTTTTAAAGGGGGGATCTCCACCAGGTAAACTCAAAATTAAATTGTGATGAACTTTCCCCCGTACCTGAAACTCGTCAAGTTCAACATTTCCCCACTGTTGTAGCTGTTGGCGGATGTATTGCTGAACATAGAAATGTCCAGCCGAGGCAAAATAGGGGTTGCGATCGCGCACAATTTGAGTAAGATGGTTGTACAAACGCTCTTTTAGTTCCAAGGTGCAATTCTCCTGAGCCTTCAGACTTGGCTTGATTTAATAGGATAAGAACAGACTAATGGCTAATGGCTAATTGCTAATTGCTAATGGCTAATTGCTAATTGCTAATTACCTATCTTCCCCATCTCCCCCATCTCCCCCATCTCCCCCATCCTCGCCATCTCCCCCATCTCCCCCATCTCCCTCTCTCTTCCCTAGCCCCTAGCCCCTAGCCCCTAGCCCCTAGTTAAATAGCAAGTAAAATTTATGGTATATCGCCCCTTCCGGTTCGCAACCACTCTTTTATTTTTACTGATTCCCGCCGCCGTTAATGCTCAAATTACTCCCGATAATACCTTACCAAATAACACTACTGTACTCCCAGAAGGTAACATCAACAGGATTGAAGGAGGCACAAAACTGGGCGATAACTTATTTCATAGTTTCCAAGAATTTTCTGTGACTAATGGCGGCACTGCTTTTTTTAACAACGCTGCCGATATTCAAAATATCATCAGCCGCGTCACAGGTGGCAATATTTCTAATATTGATGGTTTAATTCGTGCTAACGGTACTGCTAACTTATTTCTGCTCAATCCTAATGGGATTATCTTCGGGCCAAATGCTCGATTAAATATCGGTGGTTCTTTTGTTGCCAGTACAGCTAATAGCATTCAGTTTGCTGATGGTACAGCTTTAAATGCTAACCCCCAAAGAGCACCTTTACTAACAGTTAGCGTGCCGATTGGCGTGCAATTTGGTCGCAATTCTGCTGGTGGCAATTCCGGCGCGATCGCAGTGCAATCCCAAACCACCGATCGCGATGGTAATATAGTCGGACTGCAAGTAAATCCCGGTCAAACTCTAGGGCTAATTGGTCGCGAAGTCCGACTCGAAGGCGGCAATTTGACAGCACCCGGAGGCACTATTGAACTGGCAACTGGGAACTGGCAACTGGGAAATTTAGCCCCTGGTAATTCCCCATTAGGAGATATATTGCTATCCCAGCAAGCCGCTGTCAATGCTAGCGGTTTAGGCGGTGGCACAGTGCGAGTGCAGGGCAAAAATGTTGCTATTAGCGATCGCGCTAGCATAGTTGCCGATACACTGGGCAACCTCAACGGCGGCGGCATAGATATCCGATCGCAAAATCTCTCAATTCAAGGCGGCGGCTTCATCTCCTCTTCCACCTTCGGCACCGGTGCAGGCGGGAACGTCAACATCAACGCTTCCGAGTCCGTAACCATTGCAGGCAGCGCACCCTTCGGCATCCTCGTCAAACTGGTAAGTGGAACCTTTGTCTTAAGCGATCGCGTAGATGGCATATTTGCTCTCAGCGCCAGTCCGGGAAACGCAGGTAGCCTTACCATTAACAGCCCACAATTGACAATGACCAACGGAGCCTCCATCTTAACCTCAGCCCTCGGCCCCGGACTTGGAGGAAACCTCGCGATCGCAGCTTCCGAAAAAATGTCAATTACCAACGGTTCCATCATCCTTACAGGCACAGCAGGCACTGGCAACGCTGGCAACATCGAAATCAACACCCCCCAACTGATCGGTCTCAATGGCAGCATAATCGCCACCAACCCCAATGCCGCTAGCGAAGGTCGAGGCGGCAACCTCACAGTCAACGCCGACACAATAGAGCTTAGCGGACTTCCCCCTGGTGCTCCCTTGCCTGGAGGCTTATTCACCGTCTCTCTCGGCGCTGGTGATAGCGGAGACTTGACAGTTAACGCCAGAGAGTTAATCGTCGGCAACGGAGCACAGGTATCCGCTTCTTCTGCTGGCAAAGGTCGAGGCGGGAATCTCACCATCAATGTTTCTGATGTAGAACTCAACGGTTTATCCCCCGACGGGCGCTTTTTAAGCGGTTTGTTCACCTCTTCCTCCCTGCTGACAGTCGCAGGTCAACAGGGTACGGCCTCCGCTGGCAACCTCAAAGTCACCGCAGATCGTTTAAGCGTCCGCAATGGGGCACAAATCTCGGCGGCAACCGGAGGCGAAGGTCAAGCAGGAAACTTGACTTTAACCGCACGCGAATCAATAGAAGTCAGTGGTTTTGCGACATCAGTCGATCCCAGTGTAGAGTCAGTTTCCTTTGGGATTATTGGTGATGGCATCGTGCCCACTGCGATCGAATCTAATACGCGCGGTAGCGGCCAAGCAGGAGATTTGATTATTAAGACTGGGCAGTTAACGGTACGTAACGGCGCAGAAATAGGAGTTAGGGGTACGGGTACGGGACGTGCCGGAAATTTGCAAGTTGATGCCAACACCATTCGTTTGAAAAATCAAGGCACGATTTCGGCTGCAACCTCATCTGGCGGCGGTGGCGACATCTTGCTTAAGGCAGATTCAGTTCAGTTGCGCGGTAACAGCAACATTACCACCAATGCAGGCTCGGCTGACGGGGGGAACATTACCCTGGATGCGGGGACTTTGGCGGCCTTAGAAAATAGTGACATTACGGCGAACGCGATCGCAGGTTCCGGAGGCCGAGTCGTCATCAATACTCAAGGAGTCTTTGGGACGGCCTTTCGCCAAGCTCAAACCCCTGAAAGCGATATTACCGCTACCTCGGATTTGGGGGCGCAGTTTAGCGGTGTCGTAGTGATCAATACCCCCGATATCAACCCCAGTTCCGGGTTAGTGGAGTTGCCCACTGACGTTCTCAATGCGGCAAATCTGACTGTACAGGGTTGCGGTGGCGATCGCGGCAACAGTTTTGTTGTCACCGGACGCGGTGGCTTGCCTCCGAGCCCTTTTGATGCCCTCAGTAGCGATGCTGTAGTGGTCAATTGGATTGGGCCGGTGGGGGATGGGGGAGATGGGGGGGCAGGGGAGGGGGGGAGATGGGGGAGATGGGGGAGATGGGGGAGATGGGGGAGATGGGGGAGATGGGGGAAATTTCCCAGTTGACAGTCAACAGTTAACAGTTAACAGTCAACAATCCCAACTTATTGAGGCTCAAGGTTGGGTAATAGCTTCTAATGGGGAAGTTCAACTGGTGGCTGAAGCGCCCAATGGCGAGCCGCACGGTTCGGGGATTGTCCCGCCTTCTTGCCGATCGCGCTAATTAGCCCGAATTTGGTATTAAAATACCAACTAAGATCCTCAGCAAATCTTCTAGATCGGCAGGAACTCGATAGAGGTTAAGATCCTGGTGCATTTGCCGAGCCTGACGGTTAAATACACCGAACTGCCAAATACTTCCCGTTGAGACTGCCCCTGAAAGTATAGGTTGTCCTGATTCTACCCAGCGATCGAGGGCAATTAATTCGACGGCCAATTGTACAAATCCTCTTTCTAAATCTTCATTTTTAGCTTCGATCGCCAAAAAGGTCTGTTGACTTTGGAGTAAGTAATCTAATGAACCTTTTAATTGGTCGCTGACCACAACAGGGTATTCAATATTCAGCGTAGCTTGAGTGTAATGCAGCACATCGATCAACACCGGAGCGATTAAAAATTCTCGGCGGGCCGCTTCGCTAGTAAGGCTGAGTCGAGGTAAGCTTTCTTCTATGCGCCGTTTCAAATCTACAAGGCGATCGAGGTTGTCCCCAGAACGACGGAACGTCATTACTTGTCGCTGAAGCGTTACGTCGAAGTAAGCAAGAATGTCTCGCGGGGCAAAGTTGAGTTTGAAATAGTCAGCAAATGTATAAGAGCGATCGGATTGGATGATAGGAGGTTTGGGCATTTTGTTAAACCGTTGCTTAAGATACAGATAAATTGTATAAGTGTAGGAAGAAGACAAGTATCAGCCTATAAGAAGACAAAGATTTCCGATTTTTTGATAAAGTGTATTCCAAAACTGCCTACAATGCACAGAGCTAACGTAAAATTACAGTTGTAAAAGCGATCGGCAGCTCAGAAACTGTAAGACAGCAGGAACGTAAAAATCATGGATAAAAAATTATTCGAGCCAGAACTCCACAGAGTATCGGACGAATCTATGAACGCCGCAGAACCTTTGAATATTAAGGTTGAGGACGATCGCACAGGGATGACTGTGGAAACTCTCAAGCGAGCTTTCGCTGATAATCTTTACTACATTCAGGGAAAAAATGAGTTCTTGGCCACGCCCTACGATTACTATATGGCCTTGGCTTTTACTGTGCGCGATCGCCTCCTCCACCGCTGGATTAATACCACCACATCATACATCAAAAAAGATGTCAAGGAAGTATTTTATCTTTCCGCAGAATTCTTAATGGGCAAACAGTTGGGCAATAATTTGCTCAATTTGGGGCTATATGAACGAGTAGAAATTGCTCTGCGCGAACTCGGTCACGAACTCAATGATTTAATCGCCCTAGAATCTGAACCCGGACTTGGTAACGGTGGTTTAGGTCGTCTTGCTGCTTGTTTTTTAGATTCTCTAGCTACCTTAGAAATTCCCGCAATTGGCTATGGAATTCGCTATGAATTCGGAATTTTCGACCAGTGGATTGTAGATGGTGCTCAAGTAGAACGACCAGATAAATGGCTGCGTTTCGGCAACCCTTGGGAAATTCGCCGTCCAGAATTAATGGTGGAAGTAGACTTCGGAGGACATACAGAAACTTACCAAGACGAACACGGTCAACACCGAGTGCGTTGGATTCCAGACCGCAAGATTGTGGGCACGCCTTTCGATACCCCTGTGGCTGGATATAACAACAATACAGTGAATACATTGCGCCTCTGGCGTGCTGGTGCTTCTGAAGAATTTGACTTTCAAATATTTGACAGTGGCAACTACGTCGGCTCTGTAACTGACAAAATCTTTTCGGAAAATATCTCGAAGGTTCTTTATCCGAATGATAACACATCTCAGGGTAAACAACTGCGGCTAGAACAGCAGTATTTCTTTGTGAGTTGTTCTCTACAAGATATCATTGCCAAATATCGCCAAACCAACCATAATTTTGACCGCTTCCACGAAAAAGTCTCGCTTCAGTTAAACGACACTCACCCCTCAATTGGTGTAGCTGAATTGATGCGGCTGTTGGTAGATCAACATCATTTAGGTTGGAATCGCGCTTGGTACATTACTCGTAATGTCTTTGCCTACACAAATCATACTTTGCTGTCAGAAGCTTTAGAGCGGTGGCCTGTGAGTTTGTTCCAGCGAGTTTTGCCCAGGCATTTAGAGATTATTTACGAAATCAACCGCCGCTTTTTAGATGAGGTGAAGGCTAAATATCCCAGAGATGAAGCGCGGCTAGAAAGGCTATCTTTGATTCAAGAAGGTGAAGAGAAATACATCCGTATGGCAAATTTAGCCTGCGTTGGTAGCCATTCTATTAACGGTGTGGCGGCTCTGCACACGGAACTCTTGAAGCTAGACGTGCTACGGGATTTCAACGAATTGTGGCCAGAAAAGTTTAACAATAAAACTAACGGCGTAACTCCTCGCCGCTGGCTGGCTTTAAGCAACCCCAAACTATCTCAATTATTTACTGAGAAATTGGGCAATGGTTGGGTGACAGAGTTGGATCAACTTTCACAGTTAGAACAGTTTATCAATGACCCGGAATTTTGCGATCGCTGGCGTAATATCAAGCGGGAAAATAAGCAGGCTTTGGCGGATTATATTCTGCTATTTAACGACATTGAAGTGAATCCCGATTCGCTGTTTGATGTGCAGGTAAAACGGATTCACGAATACAAACGGCAATTGCTGATGGTGCTTTATATCATCACATTGTACAATCGGATTAAGCGCGATCCCAATGTGGAAGTTTTACCCCGGACTTATATTTTTGGTGGCAAGGCAGCACCGGGTTATTACATCGCTAAACTGGTAATCAAGTTGATTAACTCGGTGGCAGAATTTGTGAATAATGACCCTGATATCCGAGGTAGGATTAAGGTGGCGTTTTTGGCAAATTACTCCGTATCTTTGGGTCAAATTGTGTATCCAGCCGCGAATCTTTCTGAGCAAATTTCCACAGCGGGTAAGGAAGCTTCAGGTACGGGAAATATGAAATTTGCCATGAATGGAGCTCTGACAATTGGAACTCTTGATGGTGCAAACGTTGAAATCCGCGAAAAAGTGGGAGCGGAGAATTTCTTCTTGTTTGGCTTGACTGCGGAGGAAGTTTATGCTCTGAAAGGAAAAGGCTACAATCCCCGCAAGTATTACGAGGAGAATCAGGAGTTAAAAGAAGTTTGCGATCGCATTGGTTCGGGATATTTTTCCCCAGAAAATCCTGATTTGTTCCAGCCACTCGTCAACTCGCTGCTCAACCATGACGAGTATATGCTATTGGTAGACTACCAGTCTTATATTGAGTGTCAGGAGCGAGTTAGTCAAGCTTACCGAGATCCTGAAACTTGGACGCGGATGTCAATTCTAAATTCGGCTCGGATGGGATTCTTTTCGAGCGATCGCACGATTAAAGAATACTGTCATGATATTTGGAATGTGCAACCTGTGAAGATTGACTTAGAAGAATACGTGCAAAAATTTGGTGGCTCGTTACTGCCAGAAAGTTAATGGTTAACAGTTAACGGTTAACAGTTAATGGTTAACCGTTATAGCAACCTTCTTAACAGTTAGGGCAACTCAAGCGTGTTATAGCAACCGCCAAGGCGGTTAGGGGCTAGGGGCTAGGGGCTAGGGGCTAGGGGAAGAAGAGGAAGAAGGGGAAAAGAGGGACTACGATGCTCTGATGCTCAGGAAAGAAGAGGAAGAAGGGAATGGAATTAAGGGTTTGAGGAAACTAAAATGTCCTAACCACCTTGGCGGTTGCTATACCTCTGGTTCATAATCCATTAGGTCGTAAGCTTTTCCCTCTTCCCTCTTCCTGAGCATCTGAGCATAGGAGGCATCTTTTAGAAGTCAGATTCTTCTTAACTGAACCGTATTGGGATACAACGAGGCAAGAAAACACGCCCTAGGGGAAGAAGGGAAAGAAGGGAAAGAAGGGAAGAAGGGGAAGATGGGTAAGAGGGGAAAGAAGGGTAAGAGGGTAAAATGAGGAAGAAGGGAATAGAATCTGAATTGAGAATGTCCTAACCGCCTTGGCGGTTGCTACATTTTATATTGTACCGATGTTCTCAAAAAATCATTGAATATCAAACGGATTTCAAGCACTCTTTCAACTTCAACATTTATAAATTAATTATGGGTTTACGAGCTTTATTGAGCCATAAACCCGATGTCCTCAGCCCTACTTATTACCCAAAATTTCGCGCACTCGATAAATTGGTCTTCCCTGAGATTCGTGATAAGTACGCATCAAAATTTCTGCTAACAAACCAAAGCTAAATAACTGGACACCAGCTAATAGCATAACTACAGCTAAAATCAGCAAAGGACGATGGCCAATACTTTGACCTAAACCCAGTTTTAGGATAGTCAAATAAATACCTAAAACCGTACCCAATGCCATCGAAATCATCCCTAACAAGCCAAAAACGTGCATTGGTCGGGTTAGAAACTTTTTCATAAAAGTAATGGTGAGCAAATCCATCAATACCCGGAATGTCCGCCAGATACCATATTTGCTTTTACCATAGCGACGAGCATGATGTCGTACTGGCATCTCCGAAATTCTCGCCCCTTCAATAAAGGCTAAAGCGGGCAAAAATCGGTGCAATTCTCCGTAAAGATTCAAGTCGGCGGCTAATTCTGCCCGATAAGCTTTTAGCGAACAACCGTAGTCGTGTAAATTTACACCCGTAACTCGACTAATTAACAAATTAGCTAGTTTCGATGGTAGCAGACGGCTAATAGAATTATCTTGTCTTTTTTGCCGCCAACCGCTGACTAAATCGTAACCTTCATCTAACTTAGCGATTAAGATGGGAATATCGGCTGGATCGTTTTGCAAATCCCCATCTAAAGTAACTATTACACGACCAAGAGCGTGATTAAACCCCGCTGACATTGCGGCAGTTTGTCCGTAATTGCGCCGCAAAATTACAGCCCGGAGGTCATTCCTGCTGTTAGCCTGTTCCTTGAGTAATTGAGCAGAACCATCTTTAGAGCCGTCATCGACGCAGATGATTTCATAGCTGAGTCCAGATGTCTGAAGGCTAGATGCGATCGCGTCTATCAAGTGAGGCAAACTCTCCACTTCATTGTAAATCGGGACTACCACTGAAACATCAGGTGCCGCCTGTGCATCACCTGGTTCCCCTGCCAATTTTTCTAAAAATAACGCCGTACTCACTTCTCTACCACCTATTGCAAATTCATCATTAGACATTTTCAGTCAGTTTTCTGGGAATAGTACCAAAACAATCGCAACTAACAAATACTTATGAGCCATTGAAACTATAACTTTTGACTACTCTACCAGCACCTCGCAACAGCCGATAGTACCTCTGACTAACGAGATCCCCTTCTGCCGACAAAATATCAATGCCGATGCCGTTGCGTCCTTGTTCTTTCCCAGAGCTGTGAATGTAATGCCCCTCTCCTAGATATAATCCTACATGAGTGGCCTTTTCGGTTGTTCCAAAAAAAATTAAGTCGCCTGGTTGTAAAGATGCTAAGGCAATTGGTTGGGTAAAAGCTTCCTGCTGATAAGCATCTCTGGGCAACCAAATCCCTAGAGAGGCAAAGGCAGCTTGCATTAGTCCTGAACAGTCATAATTTGGGCCAACTGTCCCTCCCCAGAGATAATGGTTAGGTTGGTTCATGGCGTGGCGGGTAAAGGCGATCGCACTTGGTAACTTATCTCTAATTTCAGCTTCGGAAATCACTTTAGCTTGATAGGGTTTTTCAGCTACCTCTAGCAACTGTGCATCTTGGATAGCTAACCATCCTGGATAGTCATCCTCGCACAGCCGAACCCCGTAGGCGTAGCCAGCCGCAGGCATCGCTACCTCAAGATTCTCTTTCCTTCCCTCAGATACCAGAGGTACTGGGGAGTCCAAGACTATTCGTAAATGTCTCCCCGCCGCCGCCTGAGTTGCCAAGCGATCGCACTTCGGGGAATCATAGATATTGATATTGGCTTGGCACTGATACTCCACAGTATCGGATAATTGGTAATTGGTCATTGGTAATGGTTAATTGCTAATTGCTAATTGCTGATTGCTAATTGCTAATCTTCCCCATCTTCCCCATCTTCCCCATCTTTCCCTAGCCCCTAGCCCCTAGCCCCTTCTTCTATGACATTTTTCCACAAAGACGAACAATTAGAAACGCTTGGCAATAAGATTGTAGAGACAACTAGGGCAAAATTTCCCGAATTGGCTGTCGATCGCATAGCCGTTACTTGGATAGTTTACGATCCTCCTGTGATAGTAAATACAGGTGGAGCCCTAAGTCCAGCCGAATTCTGGAAATATCAAGTACGAGGTTTTAGCGATCGCGGCAACGATCGCATTTACCCAGCCAGCGTTGTTAAACTATTTTACCTCGTAGCTATTTACGAATGGTTGGAAAAAGGCATGGTGCAAATAACATCAGAGTTAAATCGCGCTATCCGAGATATGATAGTTGATTCCAGCAATGATGCTACAAGTCTGGTATTAGATGTTCTTACGGGCACTACTAGCGGCCCAGAATTGCCGCCAGGCCCTTTTGAAACTTGGCAAAAACAGCGCAATATTGTCAACCGTTATTTCCAGTCTCTCAACTGGGAAGAATTAGAAACGATTAATGTCAATCAAAAAACATGGTGTGATGGCCCTTACGGTCGGGAACGAGCTTTTTTGGGAGAATTAATGGAAAATCGCAATATGCTGACAACTAATGCAGCAGCGCGTTTGGTACATAGTATTATTGGGGGAGTGGCTGTGTCTTCTAAGGTTTCACAAGCAATGATGGCTTTGATGAAGCGATCGCTAGATCCGGCAGACTTAGCCGCAGATCCCGAAAATCAGGTGACAGGTTTCTTAGGTGGCGGACTTCCCCTAAATGCGAATTTGTGGTCAAAAGCTGGTCTTACGAGCACAGTTCGTCATGATGCAGCTTATATTGAATTACCCAACTTACAGCCTTATTTGCTAATCGTATTTACTGAAGGAAAGGCAAATAGTAAGAATGAGGAAATTTTACCCTTTGTTTCAGCGCAATTTGTAGAAGCCATGAAAAGTTTATAAGTTATTTTAATTGCAAGGTGGGCGCTGCTATTATCTAATCGCATGAAATACGATCGCGGTTTAGCGCCCACCCTATATTCCTCACATTTTTAATTTTTAATTTATATAGCAACCGCCACAACGGTTAGGACACTCGCTCATGGCTTAAACCATTAACTCTCTTCCCTTCTTTCCCTAGCCCCTAGCCCCTAGCCCCTAGCCCCTAGCTATAAAACGGAGAGGGAGGGATTCGAACCCTCGGATAGGAGTTACCTGCCTATCAACAGATTAGCAATCTGCCGCTTTCGACCACTCAGCCACCTCTCCCGACGAGCGACTCTCATCATAACACATAATTTTCCTTTTGCATCCACTTCGGTAAAAAAAATTTGAACCCCTTGTAAAACAAGACATTGCAGCCTTTTCGCAGCCACTAGGGAATCATCGGGCCATCCCCAGAATTTGCCACAGCCCCAAAACCTCTAGCGATTAGATGCTTTTCCCAACTCCAAACTGGATTCAGGAAGAACTTTTTAGTGTACTCGTATCCCAATCGATAGAGTTGAGCCTTGCGGTCAACGCTGAGGTTGAAGTCCGTCGCCGTCACCTTCGCTTCAGTCACATCAATATTAATCACCCGACCCTTATCCATCTCCCGTTGATGGTAACGATCTCTAGCATTCATCATGGTTCTGAACACCGCTGACAATAGACTCAAGGGGCCGTTGACACTGACTTGATCTTCAATTCCCTTGTCAAGCAATCGAAAGCCAAAAGTAAACCAGCGAGGCGGCTGTAAATTCACACCCGGTTCGCGGTCATAAATCCATAAGGGAAAATTGCTCAAAATTCCCCCATCCACAATCAAATTATTGGCTAGCTTTCCGGGCTCAAAAAACAGCGGAATGCTCATCGACAGTCGCACAGCCTCAGCAACGCTAAAATCTTCAGCATTCACAAGTTGCATTAGCTCATACAAACTATCGTATCCAGGCGGATCGCGGCGCTGCAAGTCATCGGGTAACACCAACATCTCCCCCCGACTAATATCAGAAACAACTACCTTCAACTCGCGACCGCGACCCTTAAGCTTCACATCTGCAAAGGTTCTGAGATTGCCAACGCTGAGAGTTTCTTGCAACCAATTACGAAAAGGCTCAGAAGAATACTCTCCCATTTGGCGAGAGATAGTCAGCAAAGCGATCATCCCCACTGGAAAGTGTAAGTCATCGGCCGGATCGCCATTCCAAATCAGGGGGCTAGTTTTCTTGGTGAGGAATTTATCGTTGTAGTCTAATTCCCCTAAAATCTTCTCTAACTCGTCCGTTGCTGGACTTGCGATCGCACTTGTTCGTAAGCCACCGCCGCACACCAAGGCCGTAAATTTAATACTGTGGCATCGTTGGAGATAGATGTCACTAGACAAGTCGGCTCTGGCTCATCTAAAACTAGCGGATGAGATGAAGCCACTTCCAAAAACTGAGCAATAGTCGGGCCAACGGCGCGATCGCCAATATTCACCTCAATATCAACCCGTCTTGTCCCCATAGCCGTCGTATTTTTCAGCGTACCGTTAAATAGCTGACTATTAGGTACTGTAATTTTTACATGATCTGCTGTTACTAGGGTCGTGGAAAAAATACCAATACTGTCCACTACCCCCGCTACGTTTCCTCCTTCAATAAAATCTCCGACTTCAAAGGGCCGCAAACTAATCAGCATCACCCCCGCAGCGAAGTGAGATAGGGTATTTTGCCATGCTAAACCGATCGCCAAACCCGCAGCCCCTACCACCGCCACTAAGCTAGCAGTCTGAATTCCCAACTTATTGAGGGCCGCCACCGCACCCACGACAAAAATCACAATCTCAGCGGCTTGTATTAGGAATTTTCGCAGGGTGGGCTCTGTACGGCCCAAGGCGCGACGAGTAAAGCGACCAGCGATACCACTAGCAAACCGTGCAATCAATAAAATACCAATTGCCCAGAGAACTTGAGGGACTATTTGAAACCCTAGTTCTAGTATTTTTTTCCAGAATTCTATGGCTACTTGCAAAGTCTGGAATTTCTCAGGATCTAGCGATGTTAGTGAAGATTGAGCAATAGTTATAGATGACCTGATGGCTGTCATATAGAAATTTGTTGGTGGTTAGTAGTTGGTTGTTGGTTGTGGCTTAGTGGTTGCGATCGCAATATTAAGCGATTTTAGTATTTAATTTCTTTTGCTGGTAGGTGAAGTACAAAAAAAGATTTTTGTAGGAGCGGTGCTGATTGGCTACCTGTCTCGATTCCCGATTTTTGTACTGTACTTCATAAACCTGCAATCTGCTATCAGTCTCTTTGTCATAACTTAAGCAGGGATACTAGATAATTTGGTTTAAGTCCCGTTAGAATATTACACTGCTGGTATAAGTCCCAAGTCAGAATTGTTCGTGAGGCAGTATGCTCCTAATGAATCATTGGCTGTTTGGGCCACCCATTGTTTCAGTCCTGACTAGGATAAACTTTCATAAATTTTAAGAGGTAATCAATGGCAACTATTCGTGACGTTCAAGGCGATCCGAGTTCAGCGTGGGATGATTTGAGTTGGACAGATATGAACAGCGCTGAGCAAAAACGCTGGACGGTGCTAGGTTGGGATGAGGATAGTTGGGAAGAAGAGACTGACCCTCCTGAGTCTAACGATCGATACTGGGAAGATTTAACCGATGCTGAGAAAAATGCGGCGCTCGAACTTGGTTATACACAAGAATTATGGGATGAGGAATAAATAACTAGGGGCTAGGGGCTAGGGGCTAGGGGCTAGGGAAAGAGAGGGGGAGCAGGGGAGCAGGGGAGCAGGGGAGAAAATTTTTCCATTAGCAATTAGCAATTAGCAATTAGCCATTAGCCATTAGCCATTAGCCATTAGCCATTAGGACTTACACTCATGGCTCCAGAAACCGGGTTTTTGAGAGAATCTGGGGGTCATAACGAAGTATTTTCGTAAAAAACCCGGTTTCTTTGGTTGGATGCGTAAGTCCTGAATAATTTGGAGAATTGGTATAACAACCAACAACCAACAACTAACAACTAACAACTAACAATTAACCATTATCAACAGCTATACGAGGAAGACGGTGTTTAAAACTACAGAGAATTTCCCAGGAAATTGTACCTAATTCTGCGGCCCAATCATCAGCAGAAATTTTATTTTCCCCATCCTTACCTAACAGCGTCACGACTTCGCCAACTTCTAAATCGGGAATAGAAGTTACATCTAGCATGATTTGATCCATTGTAATCGCTCCCACTTGCGACACCCATTGACCCCTGACTAAAACCTTCATTTTATTTGATAAATTGCGGGGGATTCCATCAGCGTAGCCAATGCCAATTACTGCTAAGCGCATTTCACGATCAGCTATAAATTTATAGCCGTAGCTAACACCAGTTCCCGCTGCAATTGTTTTGACTTGCGTTACTTTTGCTTTTACTTGCATTACAGGCTTTAAATCAATAACTGACTGCAAATGTGGTGCTGGATATAAGCCGTAAGTAGCTAAACCGACTCGCACCATGTCATAGTGTAAGCTCTTGTCAGCTAAGGCGGCGGCTGAATTTGCTAAGTGCAAACGAGGGCTAGATTTTGGATTTAGGAATAGTTCTGAGTTCTGTATTTCGCAGTTGGCGATCGCACCTTCAAATCGCTGCTGCTGTTGTTTCATTACTGTGAAGTCTGGACTATCAGCCGTAGCTAGGTGAGAATAGATGCTGGCTAATTCTAAATTTGGCGATCGCGCCACTAATTGTACAAACTCAGCAGCTTGTTGCCAAGGAGATCCTAACCGTGACATTCCTGTATCCAGTTTGACGTGAACGGACAAAGATTTGTTAAGAGTGCCGAGCACTTCTGAAAAAACTAGGGCTTGCTTGGGAGTGCAGATGGTAGGTTGTAATTGCCAATGTGCGATCGCTTCTACTTGTTCCGGCGTGTGAGTTGCCCCTAAAATCAAAATTGGTGCGTTGATGCCGCGATCGCGCAATTCTATCCCTTCTGGAATCGTCGCCACTCCCAGCCAACTAGCACCCGCCTCTAAAGCCGTTTGAGCAACCGTCACCGCACCGTGACCGTAAGCATCTGCCTTGACCACAGTCATCAGAGCCGTTTTGGGGGATAATGAAAGCTTAAGCTGGCGCACGTTGTGGGCTAAAGCGGCTAAATCAATTTCTACCCAAGCTCGTTGGCAAAGTCCACCGTAGGCATCCCATCGCATCGTCTGGGGGTTTGCTTGTGTCGATGTTGCGATCGGGTTTTCTTCCCTACTTAACATTGCGATTTACTCCTACTTAAACTTAGACCATTAACAAGACTATAGGCATAAAGATTAATCGGGATAGCTGAATAAGACAATGACCAAAGAAACCGGGTTTTTTACCAAATCTGCGATGTTCTAACGAAGTATTTTCGTAAAAAAACCCGGTTTCTGGGCCCTTACAATGAATACTGGCTAACTTCCTCTACTGATAAACTTAGCGCTTCTGCTACTTGCTCTGTATTCAATCCCATTGCTAATAACCGAGGGATAGCAGCCCGTCGCGATCGCGCTTCTGCACTCAAAGCCTCCTCTGCCACAGCAGCTCGTTCCTGTTCGACAGCAGCTCTTTCTGCACCTGTCAGCAGCAAATTACCCTCGCTGTCCCACCACCGCAACCATAGCATTGTCTGATTTTGATAGCTACCTTGCCACAGTCCTAACTCTAAGTTAATGGGCGCGATCGCATAATGGCCGCGCGAGTTGGGAACCAACTGCTGATAAAACCCATTAATCAGGTTGTACACTTCCAGCTTGCCACTACGGATCTCATAGATGCCATAATACGGAATCCGCATGATCCGCTCATAAACCCAAAACTTGCCAGGTCTTTGCACTTCACCCACTTCTGAGTAGGATAGCGGCGTTGTGTCTCGCTCTTCGGAACCATCTCCTGATGCGAACTCTAACGCGATCGTCGGTGCTAGAAACTCCCGCCACAGCACATAAGAGCGGCGAATTTGACCATCTAACAGTGGTGGCACATTAGGGACATAAAACCAGTCTGGAGCTTCTGCGCCCTTTTCCAGGGGGTCAGTTTCTCGCCAGTAAATGCCACAGTCTTGACCAATAGCATACTGCCCATCGGGATGAAGCTTCTGCAACAGGGGGCCGATAGAATCAGTCAAAATAATGCTTTGGGGATGCTCCTGAAAATTTTTCACAAAAGTGCCGTCTTCCTCTGGCAGTTGAGTGTGGTCGGGGAAAGGAGGGGGAAGGAAAGTTTTTTCGGCTGCCTGGGTCATGTTACCTCTCAAGTATTGCAGCTTAGATGAAGGATAAAACACTTTTAGTTTAGTATAAAATGAGCCAAGGCGATATATCCATCTAAACTAATACCTTGTCCGTCTTAATACAACGCTTCCATTTAGTTAGCAAGTAACCAACCTTCTATTAGTCCTTTTTTCTCAGGATTAGCTGATGTAATTACCTCAAATTGTTCCGATTTTAAAATAATGTTTTCATAATCAAATTCTCCGACTAAAGTGGGATCGGGAATTGCCAAATCAACCGCATAACCTTCTTCTGGAGTTTGATAACATTCAACTATTACACCAGTAATTCCTTTAGGAAAAACTCGATCGTCCCAAGTTGATGCAATATCAGTTAAAGTTTTGATTTCATCGTCAATTTGCGCTTTCATTAGTTATCTCCTTTATTGACTTTTAACCAATTAGTAATTAGGCGTGATTGACCTTGTTCCATTTGCCATTTAGTAAGTAAAATACCGCGCCGACCATTAGGGCCTTGAATAGGAACCTTTACCTCAAATCTTATACCATATTCACTATTTTTGTCTAATGTTGCTGGTATAAATGGTAGCTTAATTAGTAATCGATCAAACTGAGACTGAGCGATCGGATTTAGTTGTTTCTTGGAACCGACTCCCCCACCATTCCTGAATTGGTATCGTTACTAACTCAATATCTATAGGCTCTTTGATAAAAACGTTTGTATCATTAGGCCAGAGAGTTTGCCAAGCATAAAAAATTATTTCTCTGATTTCTTCATTCTCATAAGGATAGTCGCTTTCATTTAATCTAGTACAGTCAAATTCCGGTTGGGAAAGGATATACTCAAATGCTAATTTGAGAACATCCATATCGCCATGTTTAACCGCACCTTTTTGCATTTCTAAGACATATTTGTAATAACCAGTAATATCATCAGGGGGTAAGTCGTTGCTATTAAACCAACTTAGTAAAATATCATGCAGATGGTATCTAATCATTGGTTCGCTAATTTGCATAATTTTCTCCTATTTTTCCGTTCTAACGTTAAGTAGTAACTAAAGGAACAAAACTATCCAATTTTATCTGTAAGTCTTCTACTAAGATTAGATGATATTTCTGCGTTTTTAGCTGTTGCCAAATCATCTTTGTAAAATCTTCGCATACTTTTTGTCGTTCCATTTCGGCTGGAATATTAATAGCTCGAATTGATATTTGATATGGATAATCAGAAAATCTTAAGTCGCGATCGTCCTCAAAATCATGGTTACTCAAAGTTACAACAATTGTTTGATTTTGAAACTCATACCATGACTCATAATTATCATATTTATGAGTAAGTGAATGAGATAGTAAGAGTTCTAACTCTTTGACCAAATGTTCAATTTGACCAGGATAATCAACAAAAATGTCAATTGTTTTAGACATAAACAACTCCTATTGAAAGTCCGTAGAAATTAGATCGAAACCATCACCAAGAATGCGGACACTATCAAGTTTACCTCTACTAATATTTTTAGCGCGTTGTAAACCTAAATTAGCTTCGGCTTCTGTTAAACCAGAACCCCTAGCATCAATAATTATATGCCGAGCTTGCCCACCACGCCGAATAGAGCTATTAATTTGATTCTTAACTGTGCTATTCGTAGCGCCCATAACGAGGCTTTTAAACTCAGTAGGAATGCTATCGACTTCAGCATCCGCAGTGCGTCCTTGATTGGTTTCTAGCAAAGATTTAACTGTTTTACCTTTACTAGCCAATAAATTAGCAACGGCTTTTTCTTGAGGTGAAAAAGTTTTTTCTGATTCATCTATTTGATTTTGATTCAGGCCATTAGACACTCTATCATTCGCTAAAGGTTTGGTGTGGGTTTGAGATTCTATTATATTAGATTTTACCACAACTTACTTCAGTCAACATTAGTCTTGACCAAGAGTAGCAGTTGGACTTCCCTTGAAATCTAATTATAGTTCCTCTTCTGACTCATCTCGAACTTTGAAATAGTAAAAGAGATTAGCTACAGCCAAATCAGACGTTTTTTCCAAATTCGACGATACTAAACTTTTATGACCCGCTATGTTCCCTTGCTCAATAATATAATCTTCGTACTCTTGACGCTGCTGCGGAGCCAGCATTAATTCGAGTTGAGTGCGAAGAGAATAAAAATGAGACTTAGGTTTCAAATTTTCATAAAATAACTGTTCATCCGTTATAGCTAAAGCTGTTGTGGATGAATTCTTCTCTCCAATAACAGCTAAGTTGGATTTACTCAAATCAGCACTTTGTAACTGTTTTAATTCACTTGGTGGCAAAGACTTTATCCATTCAATATGATTTCCCCAAGTGTCTAATGCGGCTAAATCGTGATTGTGAATCCGCGTGATTTCAGGAAACAGGAAATCTAATTCGTCGTCACAGTCGCAGCCAGCAATTACTGTTAAGCCATCTTGACGGATTTGTTGTTGAAGCTGAGAAATGCGATCGCTCGCCGCCGCCAACTCATTTTGTACCTGATAAGTCCCAATAATACTCTGTTCAATTGCCCAACTGCACTCGAACCGTCGCAACTGTCCTGCTGCACAAGTTTCTTGTAATAAATGCGGATTTCTGTAATCTGCTAAAGCTTCAAATAACATCCCTCGCGCTGCATCAATTTCAGCATTGCGGCGATTAATATCTTGCAATTGTAATGCGGACTGCATTCGTTGAATTGCTTGATTAAATAATCCATAAGCTCGAACTAAAATTAAACGATGATTCTCAAATTTCATCTCTTGAACCATCTGGGAAATTAACTGCTTAATTTCCGTCCCTTGACCTTTTAAAAGTTGTTCTAAATTGATAAAACCGTTTTCTACTTTAACTTCCAGCCTCTCAACTGCTTTTTTAAGTTTCAATGTCTGGTGCAAATTCACCGCTGATAAGGCTACCCCAGCCACAGTTCCTACACCAATGATTGCTGTAGTCGCTTGCAATACGCCCAAACTATCTTGGACAGCTTGAAAGCCCATCTGCATAGCTTGAAAGCCTTTGTGCGTTTGGTGCATCTGCAAGCCGCCCATAGCAAGCTGCAACGGCGACACAAACGGTGATAGCGGGCTGTTGTTGACGACCGCGCCAATGGCATGACCAGCCCACTGTCCCGTCACTGCATCTCTCGCCATGCCAATAGGTACTCCAGCAGAGCTAAATGCTTGTACGTATTTGCCAGCCTCTATCCCAGCCTGTATCGCTGCGGGAAATACAAAATTCATCATAAATTTTTACCCTCGTAGCATCTCACAGCATAACTGATCTATTATGATACATTGAATAAAAAAAATTTCATTAGGCGCTGCAAATGAATACTTTGCTAATTAGTTCCCAAACAATTGAGCTGGTTTCACGCCTCACAGGGCAAAAACTCCGTAAAGAGGATCTCAGTCCCCCTATTCTCTTCCTGGTGGCGTTGATCATGGTGTTGCTGGGAGTCATCCATGCCGACGGTACGGTTAGCACTGAAGAAACGCAGCGACTAGATAAAACTTTAACAGAACTTATCCCCGCTAATAACAGTTTGCAACAATTTGCAAAGCTAATCGTTAAGGGCGTGCAAGAGCAGCAAATTTACACAAAAGTTGAAGAATCGCTAGGACTGACAAGGTGTTTTTCTGAGGCAGAAAAACTGTTGCTAATTAGCTTTGCATATCAAATGTCAGCCGCAGACGGTAGAATCGACAATCGTGAAAAAGAATATTTAAAAATTATTGGCAACCGCCTCGGAGTTGATGGGCGATTTTTGACTGTTTTAGAAGCAAGTTTTAGTAATCAAGCAGTAAACGAGGCAGCAGCTTTAGCAGAAATAAACTCGTTACTCGATCCAGCCCAGTTTCAATCTTTGGATGCTTTATTTGTCCGTGCTGCTACTCATATTATCCAACATTTACCAGGCAAACAGAAACAGCAAAATACTCAAGCTAATTCAGCGCGAATTGTTGAACAAGCACCAGAACCAAAACATCAAAATAATCAAAAGCATTCAGTTTCCTCATATCAAGAATTGAAAAAGTTTCAGGAGTCTAGGCAACAACTAGACAAGGTTTGTGGCAAACTATTTTCAACTCTACGAGATGGCAGCGATCGCAACATTATATCAGCTAATTTAACTGAAGAGACAACAAAAATTTCTCGCAAATTGCAATCTCAACGTTTTCGTGTTGCTGTTGTTGGTGAATTTAGCAAAGGCAAATCCACTTTACTTAATGCTTTGTTGGGTGAGGAAATTCAACCAGTCCGAGATATTCCCTGTAGTGGTACGGTAACGGTTTTGAAATACGGCTCAAAGCAGCGAGTGATCTGTAAATATAAAAATGGACGAGAGGAAGAAATTTCACCGCAGCAATATAAAGATAAAGCTTCAATTTCTGAGGAAGCGGCTTTAGGTTCGGTTGGGGATGAAATTGCTAGTTCAGAACTTCAAGAAATCGTTTTTGAGCATCCGAATCTTGAATTGTGTACCAATGGTGTAGAAATTATTGATTCTCCCGGATTAAATGAACAAGCCGAACGCACATTAGTTACCCAACAGGTTCTCAAAACAACTGATGCAGTGATTTTTTTAACTCACGCTCAAAATGCTTTGACAGAAAAAGAGCGGGAACTACTTTTGTATTTGAAAAAAGAGTTAAATCCCGGCAATGATAATGAACCAGCAAAAAGTATTTTTGTTGTAGTTAATTTTGCGGATTTGCTACGTCGAGAAGAAAGTCGAAAGCAAGTAAGACAAAGGGTAGAAACAATTGTTCAAAGTCAAAATGTAATTGCTGGTGAAAACCGGATTCATTTTATTTCGGCTCAATCAGCCCTTGATGCTATTTTATCTGGGACAGAACTTGATGCTATTTTATATGGGACAGAAAATGAGTATGTAAAATCTTTTCAGGATTTTACCAAATCTCTCGAAAAGTTTTTAACAGTTGAACGAGGCGCGATCGCAGTTCAACAATTAGCCGCCGGAATTAAACAAATCCTTGAAACTAGCTGCGAGGAATTGAATCAAGGGCAGAAAATATTAGAAGGTAAATTGACGATTTCTCAAGAAGATAATCCGAAAATATTTGAACAAATGGCAGAAGTTAGCGGTCGCGATGTGAAAATCAAACTTTTAGCGGGAAATATTGATGGATCAATCTTTAGAAGAAACTCTGGAGTCTTGGAATCAATGGGTGGAAGGATTGGAAAAACGGATTATTTCACAAAGTGCTAACTGGACTTCTGAACATTCGCACATTTGGAGTAAAGACAAATTAGCTAAAGATTACGGTAATCAATTTGTAGTAGCTATTACCAAAGAAATAGATGATTGGGCTGATCAAAAACTCTGGCCAATCGTGAAAAAAAATATGGGAGTTTTAGATGCCCAAATTAACGAGGATCTCGAAGCAATTCGTCAAGATTTTCGCGTTTTTGACCAGCGATTTAGCACGAGCCTTGTTACTCAATTCAATAACTTACCTAACTTAGGGAGTCTGGGTGGAATTGGCACAGATGGATTAGGTATCGCTTCATCAATCAACTCAGATACTGGAGGTGCTGGAGGTTTTATTGGTGGTTTAGGCCTTGGTGGGGCGGTGGTTGCTGGATTGTTGGCATTTACAGGAGTTGGTATGATTACACTGATTTTGGCTGGGTTAGCGGCGGCTGCGACTGGCTCTTTTGGGGCGGGATTGCTAGATGTTGATGGAATTCACTTTCAGATTAAGCAAAAAATCTGTAACTTAGGGTTTCAGAAGTTCGACGCATCTTCACAGTCTATTCTTGATAAGATACAAGAAAGAATTATTGCAGTATTTGATGAGCGCGTTGAGGCTAATAGTGATGTTATGTCAAAAGCTATCTCGCTGTGCGAAAATTTATTAGAACAGCAGCAAAGACGCGATCAACAAACTCAAAAACAATGCGAATCTGAAAAAGTTTTACTTACTGATAAACGTCGCGAACTCGAAGATATCCGAAATCAAATGGAAACAATATTCAATTAAATTACCTAATAGTTAACAAAGATACGATCCACTCAAGGAGATTAGTAAAGTAAAACAAAGTCCGCCCTAGTTTACTTGCAGAACGCAGTAAAGGGCGGACTAAGAAATCAAGGATCTTTAAGCCAGATTTACTATTACTTAAATATCCCTGCAACCGAGCCTGCCTTAGACTCTGCGATTTTAGGAGCCAAGATACTCTTGGCATATATCCGAGGATTCTGTTGAGCAATTTGGATATACGATTGGCGGACTTCAGCATTCACCGCTACAGTCGTTACATCGTAAACCTGTGTAGCCATTTTAGGATAGAAACCGATACCGATAATTGGTATCAAGAAACACGCAGCGATAAACACTTCGCGAGGTCTAGCATCGCTAAAAACGGCATCCCCAGGCAAGACGCAACTATTACCAAAACAAGCCGCTTCCAGTTCTCCCGTATCTTTCAAATTACCATCAAGGTCACAGGTAGGCGCAACACCAGAATAGAATAACTGCCGTAACATTGATAGCAAATAAATCGGCGTTAGAATCAGTCCTACAGCAGCTAAAAATACGGTGACACCTCGGAAAGTTGTGCTATACATATCGCTGGTAGCAACGCCAACAAAAACAGAGAGTTCGCTAGCAAAACCACTCATACCGGGAAGAGCTACAGATGCCATCACACCTATGGTAAACAAGGCAAATACTTTAGGCATCACTTTACCAAGATCGCCCATTTCTGCTAATGCCATTGTATGGGTACGGTCATAAGTTACGCCTGCTAGGAAGAACAACACGGAGGCGATTAAACCGTGAGAAAGCATTTGCAATAGTGCGCCATTGATTCCCAAGTCAGTGAAGGATGCAATACCTAACAACACGAATCCCATGTGAGAGACTGACGAGTAGGCTAGGCGGCGCTTCATATTGTCTTGGGCAAAGGAGTTAAACGCGCCATAGATAATATTGATCACGCCTAGCATTGCTAGAATCGGTGCAAAATAAACATGAGCATCTGGTAGAAGTTGTAAATTTAAGCGAATCAGTCCGTATCCGCCCATTTTCAGCAGTACGCCTGCCAAAATCATCGATACGGGAGAAGAAGCTTCACCGTGAGCATCAGGTAGCCAGGTGTGGAGGGGGAAAATCGCCAGTTTAACGCCAAAGGCAATTAGCAATCCGGCGTAAAGCACCAATTCTAAACCAAGGGGATAATTTTTCAGACCTAGTTCGACGATATCGAAGGTGATGTTACCACCGCCGTAGAATGCCATTGCTAGGCCAGCTACGAGAATAAATATAGATGCAGCAGCGGTGTATATCAAAAATTTTGTAGCAGCGTACTGACGGTTTTTACCGCCCCAAATCGAGATCAGGAGGTAGACGGGAATCAGTTCTAGTTCCCACATGATGAATAGCAGCAGTACATCCTGGGCAACGAAGACCCCAATCTGCGCTGCGTACATCAATAACATTAGGAAATAGAACAGCCGGGGTTTGCGATCGACTTCCCACGCTGCAAAAATCGAGAGTGTTGTCACTAATCCAGCTAGAAGTACCAGCGGGAATGAGAGCCCATCTACTGAAACTGACCAGGATAGACCTAACTGAGGTATCCAAGAGTAGGTTTCTACGAGTTGAAATGTATTGAGATTGGGGTCGTAATGTTTCCAAAAAACATAGGACATGAGAACAAAGTCGGCAACTGCTACTCCCAAGGCATACCACCGCACTTGCTTACCATCTTTATCGGGTAGCAGAGGGATAACGGCAGCAGCAAGGAGGGGAAGTAGGATAATTGTTGTCAGCCAGGGAAATTGAGCCTCGATCATGGCAATGAGAAAAAATACTTAGCTGTGGATGAGGTTATTATACGAATATTTGTAACAATTTTTTTATAAATGTTTCTTTTTTTTGCAAAACAGGGCTGATTGCAGAAGGCAAAACATTATAGGACTTACGCTCAGGGCTCCAGAAACCGGGTTTTTTAGAGCATCTGTGGGTAAAAACGAAGTATTTTCGTCAAAAAACCCGGTTTCTTTGGTTAGGTGCGTAAGTCGTGCATTAGAAGCCTTACTTTTAGGCGGCTTTGTCTGCAAACAGTGCGATCGCTAACTGTAACAACTGCACTGCCACGATCGCTAAAGTGCGATCGCTCTTTTTTTCTCTATCAGTAAATTTAGGAGGCGAGTAAAATCCGACACTCTGAAATTCGGCAAACATTAGATACTTTTGGCTGCAACACAACTCGCAGTTCGTGAGCATACCGGGGAAGAGGATCGTTTTCTAACCAGATCGGCGGTACCATCATCACTTCATAGTAAGCGATCGTATGCAGAATCCCTGGCTGGGATTTCAATTCCACTGTTAAGCCTGCTCGATACTCAAATGCTTCTTCCCAGTCTGTATCTGTATTTATATTCATAAATGACCCCATCTTAAATATTGCTTCTTTGTTAAATTTTACTCTAATATCTATGAATTTGATAATATTCTGTAGTTTATAATACATTTTTTAACTTTTCTGTGAGGAATCGCTGACACTTAAAGGGATTGGTAATTGGTAATTGGTAATGGCTAATTGCTAATTGCTAATTGCTAATTGCTAATTGCTAATTGGGGAGAATGGGTGGATTTACCTCCCCATCTTCCCCATCTCCCCTGCTCCCCCGCTCCCCTGCTCCCCCTCTTTCCCTAGCCCCTAGCCCCTAGCCTCAGAGCCACTTTTGAAGATCTGCGATCGTAAACAACGCCTTAAACTTCAAACCCGCCTCCCGATACAACTGTTCGCCTCCTTGTTCGCGATCGATCAACGAAATTACCCACTCCACCTGATAACCCGCACCCCGCAAGCGTTCAACCGCCTTCATCGCCGATCCGCCAGTTGTCACCACATCTTCCAAAACCACAACCTTAGCGCCTTCCTGCAACACCGGCCCCTCAATATAAGCCATCGTCCCATGTCCTTTCGACTCCTTCCGCACGATCAACGCCGGAATCGGTCGATTTTCATAAGCCGAAACCACACTCACAGCCGATACAATTGGGTCAGCACCCAAAGTCAAACCCGCCACAGCATCAGTATTTGCTGGTAACGCCGACAGCAGCAAACGACCCACAGCCAAAGCACCTTGAGGATGAAGCGTCACAGGCTTACAGTTGATATAATAAGAACTTTGCTGACCAGAAGAGAGTATAAAGTCCCCTTCGCGGTAGGCAAACTCGCACAGCAAATCTAGAAGCTGTTCGCGTAGACTTGTTAAATCAGTAGTAGCTAAAGAGACAGCTAACCCAGTCGGAGACAAAGTTTCATCCATAACGGCAAAAGCAAACAAAGTTGACGAAGTAAATAAATAGCCGATAATCAGTCTATATTAGAATCTGAATTAATCTTGAGGCTTAAGATCATGCCCCAAAAGTTAAAAAGCCTTAGTGGTGTGTTGGCGATCGCGATCGTTTCTACCATATTAGGATCTGTAAAAATCGCTCAAGCAGAACCCTTTGGATATCATCCAGTTTCCGATGAATTTAATCGGCGTTTCTTTGAAAGTTCTGGAGACTTTTTCCAAAGTGTCAGCTTTCAAGGATACACAAATGACCTTTTAGGCATCGGTTCACCCACTGGAATTATTGGTTTTCCTGAAAAGCAACTTGAGCGGGATTCTAGCCAAATTCACGGACTCTACCGAGAAATGCTGCAACAGCAAGTCTCTAGCGATCCAATTATTCGCGTCCCAGATGCCCTCAATCCCTTTAATACATCCTTGCTAGGGCTACCATCAGACCCAACGATCGCACGTTAAATATTAGGTCTAAGGTTGCTATAACTCTCAATTCAGCCAGGATGTCCTGTTTCCCAGAGTGCATCCTGCTGGATTTTATAGTAGAAGGAAGAAGGAAGAAGGAAGAAGGAAGAGGGAGGCTGGGGGAGAGGAGGAGAATTTTTCCCCAATTAGGAATTAGCCATTAGCCATTAGCCATTAGTGTATCTACTATGCTTTTCAACTCTTACGTATTTATCTTTGGCTTTTTACCAATTACTATCATTGTATTTTTTTCTCTCTGCAAGTTTCATTTAATCAAAGGGGCGATTTGGTGGCTAGCCTTCGCTTCTCTGTTCTTTTACGCTTACTGGAATATTTCCTATCTGCCCATCATGCTTATTTCTGTGGGCGCTAACTATTATATAGGTGAAGAAATCCAGCGAAGCCTGTCCAATCGTCAGCGTGCCAAAACTCTACTCTGGGTTGGCATTATTTTGAATTTGGCCAAGTGATGTCAGTTTCCTCGAAGCTTGGACAGGATCGCTTAGTTATACATTACAACTTTACTTTGATTTTTCTGGCTACTCAGATATGGCAGTTGGCTTGGGATGGATGTTTAATATTCCTCTACCTTATAACTTTAACTCTCCCTATAAATCTACCTCTATTACTGACTTTTGGCGACGGTGGCACATTACCCTTTCTAATTTCCTCCGTGATTATTTGTACATCCCTTTAGGTGGTAATCGCCAAGGTGAAATTCGCCGCTATGTTAATCTGATGATAACTATGCTGTTAGGTGGACTATGGCACGGTGCTGGCTGGACTTTTGTATTATGGGGAGGAATACACGGGTTATTTTTGGTAATTCATCAACTATGGCGCAAGCTGAATATTTCTTTGCCAAAATTGCTATGTTGGACGCTGACTTTTTTAGCTGTTGTAGCTAGTTGGGTACTATTTCGCGCTCATAATATTCACACTGCCAAAGAAATTTTGAAGGCACTGGTAGGAATGAAAGGCTTTATATTGCCAACTTCTTTTGAATCCCAACTCAATTTTTTAACTCCGCTAGGAGTGCAGTTTAAAGAACTAGGATATCTGCCTAGCTTGGGTTTGCGAAATACAGCAATTGTATTGATTGGACTATTGCTGTGCGTTACCCTATTACCAAATACGCAACAGTTTATGCAGCGGTTTAAGCCAACACAGATATGGATCGTAGTGACAGCTAGTTTAGCAGTTTTCTGTTTAATTTCTCTAAATCGCGTCTCTGAGTTTCTGTACTTTCAATTTTAAGGTGAGCTAAAATCATGAAATCTTACCGCCGCTATATTTTTAGTTTTCTGGCAGTTGTATTCTTCTTAATGGGGTTAGTTGGAGCCTTTAATTTTTTGGTCGATCCCTATGGTGTGATGGGCAATTTAAGTATTGTTGGTTTCAATAAGGTAAAATCAGAAAATCACAATCACGTCAGATTATTTAAAGCTCTTGCTATAACTAAACTCACCCCCAAATCTGTTTTTTTAGGCTCTTCTAGAGCTGAAGTTGGTTTAGATCCAAATCATCCGGCTTTGGAGAATTACCAACCAGTCTATAATCTGGGAATTACTGGGGGAAATATCTATGAAGCTAAGCGCTATTTGCAACACGCGATCGCTAATCAACCAGATTTAAAGTTGGTTGTTTTAGGTCTGGATTTTTTTATGTTTAATCAATTGGGGAAGCTGACTCCTAGTTTCCGGGAAAATCGCCTAGAGAAAACTAGCATTAGTTTCCAAGATGCGTGGGAAGTTCTTTTTTCTTTAGATGCTTTGATATCTAGTAAGCTGACAATAATTCGCAATAGAAATGAGCCTAATGCGACAGGTCATTTTTACCCCAATGGGATGCGGGATACTCCTTATTTTATTCGTGAAACTTATCACAATCACCCCCAAGAAATAATTTTTGTGGAAGTATTAAAGGCTTTTCGGACTCGACCAGAATTTTATCAGACTTACAAACTTTCAGAATCAAATATGAATGATTTAAAAAGTATGATAGATATTTGTCGGCAACGGGGTATTAAATTAGAATTGTTCATTTCACCTTGTCATGCTACTGAATGGGAAGTTATTCGGGATGCGGGTTTTTGGCCAGTTTTTGAAGAGTGGAAGCGCCGAATAGTGGCAATGGCTCCCGTCTGGGATTTTTCTGGTTACAATAGTATTACAACTGAAGCTATTAGTAATAATATGAAAAATTATATAGAAAGTTCCCATTACCGCAAAGAAGTGGGAGATTTGGTAATAAATAGGATTTTCCAATACCGAGAAGAAACTCAGCCTAGAGATTTTGGGGTGTTGCTGACAGCAGACAATGTTGAAGCTCAGCTCGCTAAAATTCGGAGCGATCGCGAACTTTGGGCGAAAAATAACCCGGATACGGTGCAACTTGTGAAAAACTTAGAGCCTAACCCGAATTGCGAGTTTTGCAACGGTGTAGAGAACTTTTTAAAGTAAGCAGGGTTGGATATATAGCAGTCGCCAAGGCAGCTAGGACATTCTCAATTCCACCAAAGTCGCTGATTCTATTACCATCTTCCCCATCTTCCCTTCTTCCCCATCTTCCCTTCTTACCCTAGCCCCTAGCCCCTAGCCCCTAGCCCCTTCTTCCCCATCTTACCCTAGCCCCTAGCCCCTAGCCCCTAGCCCCTCTTAAACCGCCAAGGCGGTTGATATTAAGTGCGCCCTACTGGAATCGAACCAGTCTGAAAGCGAATTATGAGCTCGCTGCCTCCCCAATCGGCCAAAGGCGCTTTACCTTAGATGATATCAGATAATAACACAATTTGCCAGTCCGTGCTAAAACTAGATAACTGAAATATAAATCGCCAATCGGCCGCAGGTTGATTTGGCATCGCTGCGAGCTACAGGTATCTGTAGTAAATAGCAGTTTTCAGGGCGATTTGGCATAACTTTACAGGCAATGGCATTGAATTCAACCGTAGTTCTGACCTTAATTCTACTCACCCTCATGTTTGGAGCCGGTTTGACGAGTGCTTCATGGGGTTTTACCGTAGGTCGCCAAGCTTTGAAAGGAATTACTCAACCAGATGTCCGCCCCGGTAACAACGCGGGTGGCACCAAGGGTAGTTCAAATCCCCGCGAGGAAGTATCTATACTGAACGAGAAGGATATTCTCAAAGCTGTCAAAGCACGGATGGAAGGCCGTGATGTGGAGAAGGGGGCTGCTAAGGGCAATGCGGATGCAAACAAGGCGACGGCTAAATCTGCCCAGGCGAAAAAACCCGTTAAACAGGAGAATGCCAAGACGAAGTTTCCGATTAATAGTCGCGACGGGGGGGTAACGCTGGAGGTGAGTTCCATTCGCGAACGCGGCAGTTCTCTGCTGCTGGATGTAAGCATGAAGAACGAAGGCTCGCAATCTGTCCGCTTTCTCTATAGTTTCTTGAATGTCACCGACGACCAAAATCGAGCCCTGAGTGCTAGTGCTGAAGATTTACCAGGGGAATTGCCACCTAATGGGCAGGTGTTTTACGGGACGGTGAGTATTCCCACAGCTTTGCTGGACAATGCAAAACAACTTTCGCTGACGCTGACGGATTATCCTAATCAAAAACTCCAGCTACAGATATCGGGGATTTCAATCCCGAAATAAAGTTGTTCTCAATGAGCGGTCATAGTATTTTCAAACTTGATTAAGAAGATCGAAGATGGTTGCCCCTGTTGTGGTTGTCGAAGGCGGTGCTAGGAATGCCTAGCTTACCTGCCCTTACTTGGACAGATGCGCTGTTACGGCTGCTGGCAGTTTTACTGCTGATTGCTATTAATGCTTTTTTTGTCACGGCGGAGTTTTCAATTGTCTCGGTACGGCGATCGCATATCAATCATTTAGCTGCGGTGGGCGATTTAGAAGCTCAGACTGTGCAGCATTTGCAGCGCAGAATCGAACGTCTGCTCTCGACTACACAGTTAGGAATTACCCTGTCTAGTTTGGCTCTCGGCTGGATTGGCGAGGGGACGATGGCGATTCTGGTGCGAAGGTTTTTGGCTTACTTGCCGCTACCAGCGAATATTAGCGAGGCGATCGCTCATTCTCTGGGTATATCAATATTAACTTTTTTCCTCCTGGCTTATTTGCAAATTGTCCTGGGAGAGCTCCTACCAAAATCGATAGCTTTGTTGCATTCAGAACAGTTAGCGAAGGTTTTAGGGCCTCCCAGTTTAGCGATCGCTCGTTTTTTTAACCCGTTTATTTGGATTCTCAACCAATCTACCCGCTGGTTACTGCGCGTGCTGGGCATGGAATACGGCGTTCCGCATCGACCAGTTACTTCGCAAGAATTGCAGCTCATAATTGCTACCTCCACTGAGTCAACTGGTTTGCAGGCCCAGGAGCGAGAACTACTCAATAATGTTTTTGAATTTGGAGCGGTTTCAGTCGAAGAAGTGATGACTACTCGTACTAGCATTGCGGCAATTCCTAGAACTGCTACCTTTCAAATGCTGCTAGATGAAATAGCTATTTCTGGACATTCCCGCTATCCTGCTTTTGGGGAATCTTTAGACGAGATTGTTGGCCTTGTTGACTTCAAGCAACTAGCTAAACCCCTAGCTCAAGGTTTGCTTTCCCCCCAGACGTTAATTGACCCTTGGATTCGTCCAATTAGGTTTGTGCCGGAGGTGATGCTTTTGAGTGAATTGTTACCTTTAATGCAGCGATCGCCCGAAGAAATGGCGATCGTAGTTAATGAATATGGCGGAACATCTGGGTTAGTTACTCTTAAGGATTTGATTGCAGAAATTATCGGCGAAAGTCGCGAATCAGCAGACATGGAAGAAGTAGATCTGCAAATGTTAGATGACCGGACTTTTTTAGTGCAGGCACAGTTAGAATTAGAATCTGTTAATGAAATATTGAATTTCAATTTGCCCCTCGCTGATGAATACGAAACTCTGGGAGGTTTTCTGATCCATGAGTTACAAATTATTCCCGCTCTTGGGGAAATATTTGTCTATGGAAATCTGGAATTTACTGTAATTTCTGCTTCTGGAGCACGCTTAGACCAAATTCGGATTCGGATATTGGATAGTTGATTCTATTCCCTTCTTCCCCTAGCCCCTAGCCCCTAGCCCCTAGCCCCTAACCGCCTTGGCGGTTGCTATAGCGGGGAGTACAATCGCAAATTCTGCTCCCGTTCCCGGCGAAGAGATCGCTTCAATTTTGCCATGATGTTTTTCAATGATTTGGTAGCAAATTGCTAGTCCTATACCAGTGCCTTTTCCCGGTTCCTTAGTTGTAAAAAATGGGTCAAATAGTTTACTTTGAATTGCGGGTGAAATCCCAGGGCCATTATCACAAATCCGCACCCTAATATTGCCAGATTCCAGCTTTTGTGTTTGAATCAAAATCTGAGAGCTTTTACCTTTTAGAGAATTCTTTTCCTCCCCTTCTTCTAGGGCATCAATGGCATTTACGAGAATATTCATAAATACTTGATTTAATTGTGCCGGATAACACTCTATTTGTGGTAATTGCCCATAATTTTTAATAACTTCAATTTTACCCTTAAGCCTACTATTCAGAATCAGCAGTGTATTGTCAATCCCCTCATGGATATCAACTAATTTCATTTGAGCTTCATCTAAGCGGGAGAAGTTTCGTAAAGACAAAACTATTTGCCGGATGCGATCGGAACCTATTTTCATAGATTCAAGCATTTTAAGTAAATCTTCAGTGATAAAGTCTAACTCTATTGCTTCTATTTCTTCGGCAATAATTTCTGTAGGTTGGGGGTATTCCTGCTGATAGAGACGAACTAAATTCACTAAATCTATAATATACTGGTTGGCGTGTTCCAGATTGCCGTAAATAAAGTTAATAGGGTTGTTAATTTCATGGGCTACACCTCCCACCATCTGGCCCAAACTTGACATCTTTTCAGTTTGAATTAACTGAGTTTGGGTGTGTTTAAGTTTGTGAAGTGCTTCTGTAAGTTCTTCTGTTCTTTCCTGTACCCGCTCTTCCAAAGTTTGGCGAGCCAACTCTAATTCATCGGTATATTCTGCTACCCATTTAACTAATTGATTAATAGATTTTGCCAGTGTTCCAACTTCATCTTCAGTTGTTACTGGTGCTTGTAAATTAAAATTTGCTTGCTGAGTAATATTTTTAGCAATACTGGTTACAGCTTGGAGAGGAATCGCAATCGCACGACTTGTGCAGATAGCGAGAAAAATAGCAGTTGCGACTGACACTGACATACTCACTACGATGATTTGTAGTCGCAATTGCTCGGCTATATTAAAATTAATATAAGCTTGCTGTTGCTCTGCCTTTGCTATTTGTGTAGTTAGGCTCAAACTTTCAGAAAGCCGCTCGAACTTAACATCGAGCTTAACTGCTTTATCTCCTCTGATTAAATCTAATACTTGTTGCTGTGCATCTTTAACTTCCTTTAGTTTTAGTGAGGAGGGAGCTATTTGCTGCCAAAAAGACTTGATGAGCTGAGCGTAGGAGTCAGTCGTCGTTTTGTAACCGTTTAATAGCTCCTTTAATTCAGTAGAGTTTACTGCTAAACCTCTGGAATTTTCTTTGCCAAAAGATTCTAGTTCAGCAATAATTTTGTTAACTCCCTCCACATCTCTCAAGAATTTAGCAGTTTCATATTCAAACCAAATTGAATCTCCTAATACAGAGATTAGCCGTTTAGGATGTGACTGTACTGATTGTACAGAATATTCTAAATCCTTAAGTAGATGTTGTTGCTCGTCGGCAAAATTCAAAGCGTGGAAAGCTTGTCTTTGGTAATAGTCTCCGACGCTCATTCCCGCTGTTGTTCCTAGTACAGCGACTCCAATTGCTAGGGAGTAGCCATAATTAATTTTTTTGGCAATACTTAAACGAGAAATGAAGCGGTTAATGGTAGTGAAAGGAGTTTTTGTACTGCGATTTTTGCGATCGTGATTGCTCTCACTAGCAACTGCTTTTTTATTTACTCTATTTATGGTAACGTTGTTGAGTGTAGACAGACTCTCCCCTCTTTCAAATTTCTGCATAACTGCCTAAAGGTTGAAATTCATGAACTTTTTATTGAAAAACATTTCCCTGACCAATCGCTTTATAAACTTCGCGAATCATGTTATAATCACTGTCGTTTGCTGGTACTAATTTAGCTCCTTGATACTTATCATTAGCTTTCCCAAGTAAAATTGCATCAATTAGTCGCTCTTGATTTTCTACCATGCGATCGCGGATTTTTTCAACAAGGGTATTAGGCAGATTACTACTAGCAACAATCAAGTCATTAGGTAAGGGTTGGCCTGTGGCAATAATCCGAAAATCCTTTGCAGATAAATTGTCTTTTTTGAGTAAATCATTGTATCTATTCAAACCAATTGCTAAGGCATCAACTTGGTCTTTTTTAAGAGCCTGCAAACCATTTTTTCCCAACATTGAGATTTTGAAATCGGATTGGGGATTTAAGCCAGCATCGAGTAAGATTTTAGTAGGCCCTAAATGACCACCTGTTGAACCTACTTCCCACATAGCTATTGTTTTACCTTTCAATTGATCGGCTGATTTAATCTTGCTATTAGTAGGAACAAGAATAATTGAGTGATAATCAGGGCGGGTAATGGCGATGATGGGAACGGCATTTGTTCTGGCTCGGATGATAGTATATTCTGATGGCCCCGTTAGAGCTAATTTGAGTTCCCCAGACTGGAGAGAGACTGCTGCGGCTATATAGTTATCAACTGGGAAAAATTCAATCTTTTTTTCCAAAATTTCTCCAAGAACCTTCCGAAAAAACTCATAATTTTGCTGCAAATCTTCAATACCCTGAATATCTGTTACGGCAAACTTGAGGGTTTCTGGTTCATTTATAGTTAAATTGGAAAAACTGCTGTTTGCTTGATTTACTGTTGTAGAGCAGCTTGCTACAAATAATAGGGACAACTCAAGAAAGTGCCGCCGCTTCATAATTTTTAGGGATTTTAGTGGCAGTTTAAAATTGCTAACATAATACTATCATAAGCTATTTAGTCTCAGCTTTCATTAAGAGCGATTTATCTACTGGTTAAATTTCTATTAAGTAAATCCCCCTAATTAAACATTCTTCCTTCTCTCCTAGATAACTAAATTTTTCTTCCTTCTTCCTTCTTCCTTCTTCCTTAACCACTAACTAATAGTTTAGCAGTAGCATTGACAACAATTTGAGCAGCACCCGTAAAGAAAGGGCGATCGATAGTTGCTAGAGTATCCGTAGGTTGGTGATAGTGAGGCGATCGCAAATTTGCAGTATCCGTCACCAACACCGCACCCACTCCCTGATACCAAAAAGGCGCGTGATCGCTCCGTAAAACATCCGGTGTCAGCACGCCTTTGAGGGGAACTGGAAGCGTTACAACTGTGGGTAAATCCGCTTTCCCGGACTCCGTGAAAGTACTCAGTAATGGCAAATGTTCGGCATCTCCTACCACAGCGATAAATTCTCCCTTGTCTGGAGATTTCACTCCTGCGGCCTGCAAAAATTGATTAGAAGCTAGCCCTTCTGGATAGCTCTGACATCCTGAAATTTGGCAAGCATAACCCACCATATCCAGAACTATTACTCCTTGTAAATCCTTTAACTGCGACTTGTTACCAGTGAAAGCCAAACTGCCTAAAAGTCCCAATTCTTCGCGATCGAATAATACCACTTGTAACGTCCGAGGCGTTGATTTTGAGCTTAAAAGTCGTGCCACTTCTAGAACTACGGCCACCCCAGTAGCATTGTCATCAACTCCCGGCGATCGCGGTACAGTGTCGTAATGGGCACCAACTAGAATAGCACCCGCTGAAGGGTCAGTACCTTTACGTTCCGCAAAGACATTGACACCGCCATTAAAGGGCTGCAATACTGGTGAAAATCCCATCTCTCGCAATTGTTGAGATAAGTAATTTCGAGTGCGATCGCGATCGCCATCCCCATAACGTTCTCCCGCCAAGGCTTCAAGGTGTCCCCACAGTCGCTCAGAATCAACCTGTGGCAATTCTAGCTCCTGTGGGTAAGACAACTCTGGCGGTGTGGAGTTTGGCGAAATATTCACAGTGCGATCGACTTTCACCTCTGGTACAAACGAGGGATACCAAGAGTGAGAACCCCAACCAGCTACCCCAACAGCAACCAGAATCAACATCAACACCAAAATTAAATTCTTCATTGAAAACTCAAAAACTTATAACAATCGAGCGGACATGAGAGTACCGCCCCTACAAACTCATATAGCAACCTTCTCGGCACTTATGACATTGTGAATTCCCGAAACCCTTAATTCTAAACCCTTCTTCTCTCTTCCCTAGCCCCTAGCCCCTAGCCCCTAGCCCCTCTTCCCTAGCTATAACTCCCCATTTTCAATTTCCAATTCCTGATTCCAGTCAATTTCCTTATTCCCCAGCTCAAATTTATTGCCTTGAAAGAAAACATGAGGAATTGTCGTTGCCGAAAACTGAACAATAGTTACAGGTTTTTGTAACCACTGGCAATAACTCGGATTCACCTCCTGGTAAATTGCCTTAAAAGACTGAATTTCCACCTCTAGCTGTGCTGCTAGCTGATTAATTTTTTGAGCTTGAGATTGCAAAAGCTTTCCTCCCGCTTGCACCTGTCGCTCAAGTTCCAACCATTCCTGCTGAGAGCGTAACCGATCCAACTCAGCCTGCTTGTGTGTTAGTAAAGTTTCTTTGTGCTTGAGTTGAATTTCTAGAGCTTGGATACTTTTGTCAATCTCCTTAAGTTGTTGTACCCAATTAGCCGCAGCCGCAGCATTATGCTTGTGAAATTGGGCAAGAGCTTCCGGTGAGTTATTTTTAGGGAAGGCAACAGCGACTCGGAATGAAGAGCGCTGTTGGCGAATTTCATCGAGTTTCCCTTCCAGGGAAAGGACTTCCGCTTGCAAGGGGGCGATTTCGGCTTCAAGTTCTGCGATCGTCTGGCTCATAATTTTTAAGAACGGGACAACCAATTTTAAATTGTTAACTGTTGACTGTTAACTGTTAACTGTTAACTGTTAACTGGCAATTCTCCCCTTCTCCCCAGTCCTCAGTCCCCAGTTCCCAGTCCCAAATTCAATAGATATCTCAAAACAGTGTTAAGAACAACCGACTTAAGGCTAAACACAGCAGAAGATAAGCGTATCTGAAGTTAGAGGTCTTGTCCATGCAGCCAATTCGCACATTTAACGTTTCTCCTTCGTTACCCTCAAGTCTCGAACCTCTACGCAAGCTTGCCTACAACTTGCACTGGGATTGGAATGTAGAGACTAAAGACTTATTCCGCAGGCTCGATCGCGACTTGTGGGACTCTAGCAACCAAAACCCGGTATTGATGCTAGGAACCATTTCTCAGCAGCGACTCCAGGAAGTATCAGAAGATCGAGGCTTCCTGGCTCAAATGAACCGTGCAGCCTTGCAATTAGACGATTACCTCAAAAACCGAGATTGGTATCGCAAACAGCGCAGTACGAAGCAGCAGGAATGCTACGCTTACTTTTCGATGGAATTTGGCTTAGTCAAAGCTCTGCCCATCTATTCTGGCGGTTTAGGGGTGCTGGCTGGCGATCACCTCAAATCTGCTAGCGATTTAGGTTTGCCGCTTGTAGGAGTGGGTTTGCTGTACCAGGAAGGTTATTTTTCCCAGTACCTTAACGCTGATGGCTGGCAGCAAGAGCGCTACCCGATCAATGATTTCTATAATATGCCCCTGCACTTGGAGCGCAATCCCGATGGCTCGGAGTTGCGAATTGCAGTAGACTATCCTGGCCGTCAAGTCTACGCCCGGATTTGGCGGGTGCAAGTGGGTGTTATACCTTTGTACTTGCTAGATACGAATATTGAACCCAACAACCGCTACGACCAAGATATCACCGATCAACTTTACGGTGGCGATAAGGATCTGCGGATGCACCAGGAAATTATGCTGGGTATTGGTGGTGTGAAAATGCTGAAGGCTTTGGGGCTGAAAGTGACGACATACCACATGAATGAAGGTCACGCAGCGTTTATGACTCTGGAACGCATCCGCGTTTTGATGCAGGAAGAACACTTGAGTTTTGAGGCTGCGGAACAAGTGGTTGTTTCTAGTAGCGTATTCACAACTCATACGCCTGTTCCTGCTGGTTTTGATTTGTTCGATCCAGAGATGGTGATGCACTATGTCGGCGATTATGCCGAGATTTTTGGTTTATCTCCTGATGAATTTATGGCTTTAGGCCGGGAAAATACTGGTGATTTGGTCGCGCCTTTGAATATGGCAATTCTGGCAATTAAAATGTCCAGTTTTGTCAATGGTGTGGCGGCTTTGCACGGTAAGGTTTCGCGCCCGATGTTTCAGGATTTATGGCCGGGATTGCCTGTGGATGAAGTGCCGATTACGTCGATTACGAATGGGGTACACGCCCGTAGTTGTGTGGCTAAGCCTACTCAGGAGTTGTACGATCGCTATCTCGGCCCCAATTGGGAGATGAGTCACAAAGACGATCGCTTGTGGGATCGTTTGTCTGCGATTCCTGATGAGGAGTTGTGGCGCAATCACGAACGCTGTCGTCTGGAGTTGGTAGTGTTTGCGCGGGAGTTGTTGGTCAAGAGTTTGCGCGATCGCGGTTCTTCCCAAAAGGAACTCGATCTGGCCCAAGAAGCTCTCGATCCTAGTGTTTTAACAATTGGTTTTGCGCGTCGTTTTGCTACTTATAAACGCGCTACTTTGTTCCTGCGCGATGTCGATCGCATTAAGCGAATTATGCGGGAAAAGGGCCAACGGGTGCAATTTGTAATCGCTGGTAAGGCTCACCCGATGGATATTCCGGGTAAGGAATTGATCCGCGATATTGTTCACTTCATCCGCGAGCAAGATGTGCGCGATTCGATCGTATTTCTCCCGAATTACGACATTAATGTTTCTCGGTTTATGGTGGCGGGTTGCGATGTCTGGCTAAATACGCCGCGTCGTCCCCGTGAGGCTTCTGGTACTTCGGGGATGAAAGCCTCGATGAATGGTTTGCCGAATTTAAGTATCTTAGATGGCTGGTGGGATGAAGCGGATTATGTTCGCACTGGTTGGGCGATCGGTCATGGGGAGTTTTATGAGGATACTGAGTATCAAGATGAGGTTGAGGCGAATGCTTTGTATGACTTGATGGAGAAGGAAGTTGTACCTCTATTTTACGATCGCGATGCTGAGGGTGTTCCTCGCGGTTGGGTGGCGAAAATGAAGGATGCAATTCGCTTGAATTGTCCTGTATTTAATACTGCCCGGATGGTACAAGATTACGCGCAGCGGGCCTATTTTCCGGCTAGCGATCGCTTCTACGGAATGACTTCTGAAAGTTATGCTCCCGCTAAGGAGTTAGCTGAGTGGAAGAAACAGTTACTAGAGAAGTGGTATGACATCAAAATTGAGGCGGTTGATGTCTCTGAAGATGTCGAAGTTAAGGTGAATCAGTCGATCGCTGTGAAAGCTCGAATTAATTTAGCTGGGTTGACTCCTGCGGATGTGCAAGTGGAACTCTATCAAGGTGCTCTGGATACTAATGGGCAAATTATTGGAGGGATGCCGGTGGTGATGGAGTATGTGGGAGAAGATGCTCACAATTCGACGCTTTATTTGGCTGATATTACTTATACTTCCAGTGGGTTACAGGGTTTATCGATGCGGGTTTTGCCTAAGCACGATTATCTTAGTAGCCCTTATGAAGTGGGTGTGATTCTTTGGGCCTCTTAATGTTGGTTATATCCAGTTTGGTTGATTAATCATTGTTAGGAGTGAGGGGCGGGTTTACAATATCTAGGAGTGTTTGATTACGGATATTTGTGAACCTGCTCCTACATTAATTATGGTCAATTTACGGGATTTGATACAGCGGTTTAGACAGAGATTATGAAAGCTTTTCCTCGCCTCATAGCTCCCTTCAAACAATTTGGTGAATCAAATACTCTTATAACCTCAGTACATCATTAAAAGTAATCTTTGCCTAAAGCCTGGTTATCGAGATCGCTAATAAAATCTCGTAGCTGCTTAGTTTCCCATGCGTATGCACGTTGATACTTAGGAATGTTGAAAATTCTGCGGCTCTCAAACAGATCGCTAATAGCCTTCTGTCCGTTTTCCATTCTGTTTTCTCTCTATGTCAAAGAAGCCCTGTATGAAGGATTACTGTCCGTTTAATCTTAACACGAATCTAATTTACTAGAATATTTTTATTGATTAGAGTCAACATTAGGACAATAGGGACAATTGTACACTCTAGATGTATAGAATGAACAATACGAGCGATCGCCTGAAGACACCACCCTTTCATGCGATCGCATCTTCCCCTGATTCTAACAATCCTCAAACTAACGGTAAAGGTTCCAAACTGCGCCACAAGTACCACGAAGCAATACTACAATAAGGCTTCCACTTTTGCCCTAAACGTTCTGTAGTCTTGCGATCGGGAAGTGCATCAAGACCATAGAGTTTCCGAATCCCTGAACGTATACCCAAATCATCCACAGGTAAAACATCCCACCGATTGAGACGGAAAATTAAAAACATCTGAACACTCCAGCGACCGATACCTTTGACTCGCGTTAGATTCTTGATAATCGATTCATCATCCATGATTTCCAACTCCTCAATGGTCGGCAATCCCTCGATCGCATGACGCGCTAAATCTTTGAGATAAGATATTTTGGGCCGCGAAATACCCACCTGGCGGAGCACTTCATCCGGCGTATCGAGGACATCTTGCGCCAAAGGGAACTGAGTGTTAGCGTAAAGTTGGAGAAATCGAGCGTGGATGACTTTAGCTACCTTAGTAGAAAGTTGTTGATGCAGAATTGACTGGGATAGACAAAAAAACAAGTCTCCCTCCAACTCGCGCTGATTTAATTGACACCCACCAACTTGGTCAATGAGTTGTCCCAAAATGGGATCGGAATCCTTGAGATAGTCAATAGCGATCGAGTAATTCATCTACGCAAAAACCCAATATTGTTTGCGATTTGTATTCCAAATAGTACGTAATATAGAAATATTAGCGTATTCCGATCGCACCTCAGCCTCAGCCCAGAAACCGGGTTTCTGCTATAATTTAGGCATCCTATCGAAGATTTGGATAACAAACCCGGTTTCTCAGACCCACGCGATCGCTCCCTTAACCCAGAAACCGGGTTTCTGCGATAATTTAGGCATCCTAACGAAGATTTGGATAACAAACCCAGTTTCTAACTCCCATGCGATCGCACCCTCAGCCTAGAAACCGGGTTTCTGCGATAATTTTTGCATCCTACCGAAGATTTGGGTAAGAAACCCGGTTTCTAACTCCCATGCGATCGCACATTTCTGACTTCCTCACCTACACTCTGATATGCCACGTCGCCAAATTATCTTCCAAGCGGGTAATTACTACCATGTTTATAACCGAGGTAATAACTGTCAGCTTATCTTTTTTGAGCGAGAAAACTATATTTATTTTTTACGGCAATTAAGAAATCATCTGATTACTTATGGTAAAGAACGGATATTCATGGTTATCTTTGAGAGGTATTCAAATTAGAGCTTTCGTTCTGAATGCAGCTCTTCGATGAGCTTATTGCTTCAGGGGGCGAAAAGCGCCCCCTGAAGCATTACAGGCTCATATTTTCAGGATTCAATCCCTATATAAAAATCTGGGATTATTGACAAGTAACTAGCGCATTTGGCTACTAGGCCCAATCACGCCAACTTTGTGTCGAAACGTTAGTTCCCCGCCAAACCAACCACTAATTCCTAACAAAGTGGCGACAATGATAGAAATTGTAATGCCTATGGGAAATATGGGCGCGATTGGATCGCCGAAGCGCATTACCCAGTTAATCAGGGACAATACTAGAGCTGTAATATTACCAGCCATGTGCAACCAGCCAGCACTGCGATCGCGGACTCTTTTAATTCTTGAGAAGTCCAAAAAGCCCGTAATTCCTGCTAAAATACCGCTCACAAAACCTGCACCAATCAGCCAAACAGAGGCTCTAGCCCAAAAGGGATCGCTTGTTAGCCAATAGCCAATATCACTACCTGCTGCTCCTACTAAAAAGGCAACTGGGAAGATCACAATTACGGGGTGGATCGGATGGCCTGCGATGTTAATCGAGCTGGTTATACCACTGTCGCGGTACTCGGAATCGAGACTTTCCAAAATCGGCGGAATATTGGGGAAAGGTGCTGTCTCTCTTTGATTTGTTTCCATGATTCCTCCGTTAAATAAGTGTTGAAAAAGTTAAGACATCCCGATCGGGAATTTAAATTTACCGCCACACGCGCTCGCCATTTTCATCAGTACGAGCTTGTCTAATTACATCGGATATTTCGTCAGCATCCTTAACGTGATGCAGTGCTTTCTTTTCGCCGTCTGGTTCTTCAACAATGAAGTAAGTAGGAACTGTAATATTGTCTCCCGTAATGTCGGGAACGTCATCGACGGCCAGTTGCTTAGCTTTTTCTTCGATGGATTGGGGTTCATCGGAGATGCGATCGCCTGGATTAGTGGCGCGATTAACGTCATTAATTGCGTTAGTCTTGTCGATAGTCATAAATTCCTCTTGCGCCTTGCTAAATTTTTGTCGTTTTACTTTTTTGCTTTCGCCTTACCCACAGGATTTGAGGTACTTTTGGCGGCTGATACAGCAAGCGTCAGCTTTTGGTGTAGCATTACCTATATTGAAAGTAAAAACGCCCTAAGAAAGCATCTCTCAAGGGGGGTAACTTCCAACTGCCGACCTCGAAGGCGACCTCTTCCTACGGACATATTTTTGTTTAAAATTGTAGAACTCCTTAACTCTAAAATGGGAATGAAAACTTTTGACTGGATTGTTATTGGTGCTGGGATTACAGGTGCAGCTCTTAGTTATGAATTGGTCAAAAAAGGTTTGACTGTATTATTATTAGAGCAAAATGGTGTAGTCCAAAATGCTACTCGTTTTAGTTATGGTGGTCTTGCATTTTGGTCTGGTACGACAGATTTAACTTGTCAATTGTGCCGCGAGGGAATTGAAATTCACCGCCATTTATCTCAAGAGTTGGATACCGATACTCAGTTTCGGGAACTGGATTTATTGTTAACAATTGCTGCTGGCGATCGCCCTGAGAAAGTTGCTGCTAGCTACGCGCATTTTGCGATCGCGCCTCGGCTTTTGAGTGTGGAGGCGGCTTGCGAGTTGGAACCTCTGCTAAATCCCAAGGCGATCGCTGGTGCCCTTACTGTCGCGCACGGTCATATTTCGCCGGAAGCCACAACTCAGGGTTACAGCGATCGCTTTGTGGATTTGGGTGGTTCCATAGAATTTGCTCAGGTGAGAGGATTTGTCCGGGAAGGCGATCGCATTTTGGGAGTCAAGAGTGCGACAGAGACTTATCACGCGCAGAATGTGGCTGTTTGCGCCGGGGGTTTGAGTAGGATGTTGTTAACATCCGCCGGGATTCCTCTACGGCTATATTTCACACGCGCTGAGATGTTGGAGATACCGCCTCAAGCTAGCCGAGAGGTGAAAGTGCGATCGCTAATCATGCAAGCAGTGCTCCAACGTTTCCCCATGGAAGCGGCGGCGAGTCAAGTTGAAGTCGATCCCTTGTGGGATGAACCTGGAAATGTTTTGGCACCATCAGTTTTAGATGCAGGTGCGATTCAATTCCAAGATGGTAGCATCCGTATTGGGCAATTATCTCGCGTGTTAAGCGATCCTAATGCTACTGTCGATCGCGCTGAAAGTGAGGCCGCCATTCGCGCAGGTGTGGGGAAGTTTTTACCTGCTTTGGAAAATTTACCGGCAACTTGGCACGATTGCTTAGTGGCTTTTAGTTGCGATCGTCTACCTTTAATTGGTGCAATTCCTAATATTGAGGGAATACATATATTTTCGGGATTTAGCAATCCTTTAGTATTTGTACCGCCTCTAGCTAAGCGATTTGCTAATTGTGCTGTTGGGGAAAACGATCCGTTAATTCCTAAATTATCTCCCAGTCGTTTTGTTTAGTTGAAAAGTGCAACTAGGAAGGCGACTACTCAGATGGTTTATTTTGACCTCACGTTAATTATAGGACTTACGCAAAACTATTCGTAACGCCGCCATCCTGGCGGCGTTACGTAATCGCGCGTATCAACGAATATTTAATAATAACTCCCCGATTTACGATGATGCACCGCTGTCACACCATCAGCTTTGAGCAGATGACCATTTTCAATTACCGCATAAATTACCCAATGATCTCCGCATTCCATCCGGTTTGCAACTGAGCACTCCAGATAAGCAAGAGCATCACTCAAAACCGGACAACCATTACTAGCTTCCTGAGTTTCTACTGCGGCAAAACGGTCTTCACCGGGAGCAAAGCTCTTCATGAAATGCTTCCGTAATTGTCGGCCTTCTGCTAAAATATTCAACACAAACCGATCGCCATTGTGCATCAAAGACTCAATTGCTCTATCTTTTGCTACCGCCAAAGTAACACCTGGAGGATTAAATGTTGCTTGCGATACCCACGATGCTAACATCGCGCTAGCGACTTCTCCACGCTTAGCAGAAACTACGCAAAGAGAGCCAACAATTCGACCAGCAGCTTGTTCTGTGCGGTCTGCACCGCTACCTAATGCAGGTCGGGGTGCGCGGAGTTTCTGAGATTTTATCAATGCTTGAGCAAAGTCAGTTCCCGTTTCTTCGCATTGTTGAATCGTGACATCTGTAGGCTTGAATTTAACTCGAATTGGTTCAAACCCTAACCGATATCCGGCATCTTTGAGTTTGTTTTCAACTAAATCAACAGCTTCACCACTCCAACCATAAGAACCAAATACACCCGCTAATTTGTTCTTAGCTGCTGTGGATAAAACTACCCCTAAAGCAGTTACAATTTGAGTAGGTGGATGACCGGCTAAAGTAGGCGTACCGATGATAAATCCATCACATTTTTCAATGGCTTCTTGAATTTCTCCTGGTTCTGCTGCTTCGCAATTAATTGAATCAACGGCTACACCTGCTTTAGTAATGCCTTTTGCGATCGCTTGTGCTAATATCCCTGTATTTCCGTAAGCAGACGCATAAATCAGCACTACTGTCAAGTCTTTTGTCTTTTGCTGTTGGCTCCATTCCCGATACAAATGGGTTAATTCTGTGAGGCCGTAACGCACCAATGGCCCATGACCGGGAGCGTAAAATTTAACAGGTAAATCCGCCAATTTATCCAGTGCTGCTAACACTTGTTTTGCCTGAGATGCGTGCAAAGAATCGTAATAATAGCGGCGGTCTTCGCTGTAAACGCTCCACCCTTCATCAAATACTTGATCGCCGCAAACATGAGCACCAAAAAGTTTATCTGTGAATAAAACTTGTGTTTTCGTGTCGTAGGTGCAAAGTTCGTCTGGCCATCTGGGAGTAGGAGTGGCAACGAATTTTAATTGATGTTCTCTCCCTAAATCAAGGGTTTCTTCACCTCTGACAACGTTAATATTTAACTCTTGGTCGGGAAATGCCGCACGCAACGAAATTGCCGCCGGATTTGTGCAAACAAAGACAATTTGAGGAGCTATTTCTAGCAGAGTTTTGAGAGTTACGGCTCGGTTGGCATTAAAGTGTCCGAGAATGATGTAATCTAGCTTAGCGATATCGAAACGCTGCTGCAATGCCTCTAGATAGTTTTTGGTGAAGGATTCACCGGGAGGGTCAATTAAGGCTGTTTTGTCAGATTCAATGAGAAAAGAATTTGCCGTTGTCCCTCTTTGGAGGGAATATTCAACCTCGAATTTGAGTCTGTCCCAAGTGCGCGATCGCAGTACAATTGTCTCTGCTGCAATCTGGAAAAATTGGACATCACGGGGTTTCGAGTTAGAGATAGTTTGAGGAGTTAGAGTGTTAGTCATGTATCGCACCAATTAGAAACTGTACTATGGAACTTCTTTTGATTTCCTGCCAAAATTTGGTATCCACAATGTCAAATTTGGCACCCACCTGCTGTAAATTGTTATCCAGGTAAGTGAGGAACTCTCTGGTTTCTACATCTTCGCCAATTTGGATAAAACTAATGCCAATTTCTTCATCTTTAGCAATCTTATTGGCAGTATTGATAATAGTCTCAGCAACAAGTTTGCCATCTTCCTGTTTTTCGTCTATGACTACAACAATTATCGCCCCTTTTTTAGCTTTAGGACTTGCCTTCCGCTTAAAATAATCGTTGAGAGCATCGCTAAGAGCTTCTTGCAAGCTAATTTTAATTAGGTTTGCAGGGTCTGGTGTTGTATTTTGCCGCTGCAAAATTTCAGCTAACCGCTTGACATCTGTATTTTCATATTTCCAGAGAGGGGTTGAAGCTTCGTAGACAGTTAAGCCGTCGCTGTCTAATTCTTGACATTTTTTTGCCAAGTCAATCAGGGATGCTTGAGCTGCTAGCCAGTGTTCGTACAGAGGATGATTTTGCTCTCTGCTAGCAGCACTTCTAGCAATAATTATGATGTAATCTCTGTCATTCAAAAGGTTGGTAAGCATTATTTAACAATTAAGTTGTTAGTAACTAAGTCTGTGAATTTATAGCCACTTTCTGTTTTATTAGGTACATATCTTGCTAATTGCTAATTGCTCATTAGTTATTAAAAGCAGTACCTACTAATTGAAAACTGCTATAAACAAATTTTTTGTGCTAGAGGTTTTAGGCGCTTTATTTTATAATCAAGCGCCTAAAAGCCTCTATTACCAACCTAGTAATGATTGCCTACTTTGCGGTGGTGTACGGCTGGTAAAGAATCAGGATCGCTGACTCTGCCGCTATCAACTGTCGCATAGACAATATGATGATCGCTTACTTCCATGCGGCTAGTTACTTGACATTCCAAATAAGCTAGAGCTTCCGTAAGAATGGGAGAACCATTGCTAGCGGGTTGAGTTTTAACACCGGCAAAGCGATCTGCACCGGGAGGAAAACGCTTTAAGAAGTGCTTCATTAGCGCTTGATAATTGTTTTCCGATAGCACATTTAAAACAAATTTGTCTCCCGTGTGCATCATCGATTCAATTGCACGATCTTTAGCAACTGCTATGGTTAAACCTAATGGTTTAAAGCTAGCTTGCATCACCCATGATGCTAACATTGCACCGCTGACTTCGCCTTTTTGAGCGGTGATGATATACAGTCCGCCGCTAATTCGACCCAAGGCTTTATCGAGGTCACTATCGAGAGATTTCATCTGCTTAACAGCTTTATCTCGCGTTAGCCATTGTCCCAAGTCGGTACCGGCTTCATCGCACAATTGATAGGTGGCTTCTGTCGGCGCTTCTTTGATCAAAATGTTGGGGAAAGCTTCTTTTAATCCCAACTCTTTGAACTTGTTTCGGAGGGGATAAATGGATAAGTCGTCTCCACCTCCTGACTCGCATAAACCGATAGATTGTTTATTATGAACAGCGGCTAAAATGGTGTTAATTGCTGTTTCTGCGATCGCGGCGGCGGGGCCCGTACTCGGTGGCGTACAAATGACTATACCAGCAGCTAAACCTACCAGTTCGCCAACTTCCTGCGGATCTGCGGTTTTTAGATCCATCATTTCGACAGCAACACCGGTTTTAGTGATACCGTGTGCGATCGCTTGGCTAAGGCGATCGCTATAACCGTAGTCGGAAGCGTAGAAAACTGCAACAGTTGTTTCTGCTTTAGTTTGTTCTTGACTCCACTTTTTATAGCGTCCAGTCAGTTCCACAACATTATGACGCAATAAAGGGCCGTGACCGGTAGCAACTGTGTTAATTTCTCCCAGTTCGGCCATCCGCTTCATTGCACTCAAAACCGATCGCGCATTGGGAGCCATCAAGCACTCATAATAGAAGTGATAATCTTCTTCAATCGCTGCTAAATCTTCATCATAAGTGCTGTCTGAACAGTAGTGCATCCCAAAAGCATCGCAAGTGAACATCACTTGGGTTTTAGCATCGTAGCTAAAAATTGTATCGGGCCAATGCAAGTTTGGCGCTGACACAAATTCGATAACGTGACCGTTGCCTAAATCTAGTTTGTCGCCATTTTTAACTATCTGCCGTTTAAATGGCTGATGCACCAAGTCTTCTAAGAATTGAATTGCTACTTTTGAAGCCACAATTGTTATTTCGGGGGCCAATTGCAGCACATCTTTAACTAAACCGCTATGGTCTGGTTCGGTGTGGCTGATAATTAAGTAATCAATCTCAGCGGGGTCAATTAACCCCTTAAGAATATCGAGATATTGTTGGCGGAACTTCTCATGGGAGGTATCAACCAGCGCTGTTTTCTCGCCGCGAATGATAAATGAGTTATAAGTTGTGCCGTTTTTCAGACCGAATTCTATATCAAAGCGATCGCGATCCCAATCCAGACAGCGAATGGTCGTCGTGTCAGGCGCGATCGCGCCAGTCTCTACAGTCAACCTGCGTTCTACTCGTTCAGTGAGCGCTACCATTTGTCGCCTCCTTGTGAGCAAGCCATTAATACATCATTACTTCTATTCTTGCACGTTTTAATTGTAAAGCTTTATTAAAAAACCTATTACTCAGTTAAGAATACTAAAACTAAGTCTATCTTCTGCTTGCTTTCCTCTAATTTCTAGCCTCTGTCTTGACAAGATTGACGAAATGTGGTAATCAATAACCGAATATCGGTTAATCTCGCCACCTCACCCGGCCCTCGTTGTTACATTTTCAATTAAAAAATTTACGATTAGCTGCGATCGCAGTCAAAGCTTCACATTTAAAATCGGCATCGTGAGTCACCAATTTTAGATTTTTTGCCTTGCAGAGTTCAGCTAAAATCTTGTCATTAAAATCAGCATCTCCCACAGCATAACCACTCAATATTCCGCCTAAATCCGCTGATTCAAAACCGCTGTCAATTCGTTCGCATTTCTTAAGTATTCTGCGAGCATCTTTAGCAATTTGGCTAGCAATAGGATTGATTAAACTGATTACTTTGGCGAAAACTCTTAAAATCTTGTGGTTTTATTCCCTGCGGCAAATCCATTGTAAACAAACCTAGCATAAGCATTGATGAATTCTGAAAGTACAAGCACATCGATAAATATTGGAATCTTAGCACCACGAATCTTTCTCAGTGCTAAGTGATATGTACTTCGTAATCTTGGCAAACTCTCACCCTGCGGCCCATAAATATACAGCCACACATTAGCATCGAATAATATATAATCAGATGAGCTAAATCTGTAATATTCGATCTGATAAACTTGGTTACTCATCATCATCCTCAGCACACAGAGATTCTTTTGCGGCTTCCTTGAAACGCTCAGGGTCTTCTAAGTACCGCCGTCGCCAGTATATAACATCCTCAATATATTCTGCATCTTCAGGATCGATATCTACTATACTGAGTGAATTACGGATTTGCTCTTCTGAAAAATATTCATACAATTGAGCAATTCCCTCGCTCAGGAAAGCCCTTGTAAAGTCTTCACAATCCTTGAAAGAAAGAACCACGCTTTTACCTTCCCTGAAAGCTGCTGCAATTGCCTCGAAAACTTGTTGACCAGCTTCGCAGGTGATACATAAATTATCATCGATAATTTCAGTAATGCTCAGGGTGATACTATCGGTGTTATTAGTAGTGAGAGTTGTTAAAAAGTTCATAGCATTTTGTGGTAAATTGACTTAAAAGATGATTCTAGTAGCACAAGCAAACCGCAATTTCACTCAAACCTCTAATAAATGCCAGTCAAAAAAATCAGATTTCTTAGCAGACGGCTAAAGGCAATTGTACAACAAACTCAGTACCTTCACCAACTTTGCTATAACAACGAATTGTGCCCCCATGATCTTTGACAATCGCCTGATAGCAAATAGATAACCCCAAACCCGTACCTTTTCCCACTGGTTTAGTCGTAAAAAATGGATCGAAAATTTGGTTCTGAATCTCAATGGGAATACCAACACCGCTGTCCCGAATTGAAATTGTCACCAACTCATCCTTACTTTCTGTGCGAATAGTAATTTTCCCTGGTTTTCCTGATGTTAATATGGCATCTAAAGCATTTTGAATCAAGTGGAAAAACACTTGATTGATTTGGGCTGCGTGGCATTCTACTAAGGGCAAAATTCCGTATTCTTTTTGAATTTCGATTCCCGATTTCAGTCTATTTTGCAACATAGCCAAACTGCTTTCGATACCCTCATTCAGGTTTGCAGGCTTAAATTCAGATTCATCCAGACGAGAGAAATTACGTAAAGTGGTCACGATTGAACGAATGCGATCGCTCCCTTCTTGCATGGACTTAAGCAATTTAGGAAAATCTTCCTCAATATAATCTAACTCTAAATCTTCCGCGATTTTACTAATAGTATCTGCTGCTTCTGGGCAGGCTTCTGTACAGGTATCAATCGCGACAATCAAAGTTTTTGCATATTCTTGAGCGTGGAATAAATTAGCATGGATAAAATTATTAGCGTTGTTAATTTCATGGGCAACCCCAGCCACCATTTGCCCCAAGCTTGTCATCTTTTCACTCTGGATTAATTGCTGCTGAGTAGAGCGTAATTCTTGTAAAGTAGCTTGCAAATGTTCAGCTTGAGCTTGCGATTTTATCGCCGCTTCTTGAACTTGTGCATAAAGTTCCCCTTGCTGAATTGCGATCGCCATTTGCTCACCTAACTGCCGCAGAAACTCTGTTTCTTGGGGTTGCCAATGCCGGATACTTTGACATTCTTGGGCAATCATTAAACCCCATAGGCGAGTGGGGGATGGGGAAGATGAGGGGGATGAGGGGGATGGGGAAGGTTTACCTATGTTACTTCTCCGCTTTTCCTCATTTTCTTCTTTCTCTACCTCTAGGGAACTGCTTTCATTTCTACTAATCACAATCGGCACAATCAAGTTAGATTTTACCTGTAAAGCAGTTAAGAAATCAACGTGGCACCTATCTAAACCAGCCTTTTCAATGTCATCGATTGCTCTTACTCTTCCTTCTAAATAATGCTGAGCATATTCCTGAGAAAAGCAATTGTCCGTGATGGAATCGCCAAAAATTGACGGCCAAGGAATCACAATATCCTCAACTACAATTTCCCCTTCCCATTTGTCTTTAAATTGGTAAATAACAACACGATCGGTGTTTAAAAGTTGGCGAACCTCTCGTACTGCCGTCTGAAGTATAGTTTTAATATCCAATGTGCTGCGAATTTGGTTACTCAGCAGACGCAACAAAGATTCATATTCCGCTTGGCGGCGGGTTTCAGCGTATAATTTTGCCTGATTAATCGCGATCGCCAACTGAGATGCTACCCCCTCAATCAGTTGCTTTTCCCATTCTGTCCATTCCCGTTCGCGATCGCACTGGTGCAACCCAATCACCCCATTTACCCGTCCTTGGTAGCGAGTAGCAACAGCCAGCATCGACTTTATCCCCAAAGTCTTGGTAATCTCCCTTGTCTCTTCTCCTAATCCGGGAAAATCGGCAAATTTTGCCACAGCTAAAGGTTTATCTTCAGAGATCAGAGTTTGGAGATGAGCATTATCAGCAATTGGCACTTTCATGCCAAGCTGGGCGAAACTATCTCCTCTGTTATATTCTCCCCGCGTAATCAGACTTTCTTCTGCTTCTGATTCTTTAACTAAAATGCTCGTGCGACTGCATTGTAGAGCTTCTCCCAGCAGGCGACAGGCAGAATTCAGAACTTCTTCTAAATCGAGGGTACGACGGATTTCATTATTGATCTGATTCAGCAAGCTAGACAACTGAACTTGTTGTTGCAATTGTACGATCAGCTTTTCTCGTTCCTCTGTTTCTATCAAGGAAATATCCTCCTCTGAGATACCATCCTCTGTTTCAGTCAACTTAGATGCTACTCTCGGCCAGGGACAGTGAGGTGACTCTACTTTCAAATACATAGAAGGTCAGTATTTTTGTGGTGTTTTACCCAATCTTGTCTGAGGCTGCTCAATTGCACCCCGCCTTTAGTCTTACCAGCTCGACCCAGACTTTTTAGATATTAATAAATTATAGCAGAAAGAATAAAAAACTAGTCATCCAGGAAAGAACCAAAATGCAGGTGAATCAATGGTTTAACTAATTCAAAATATCCTAACCTAAATTTAAAGATATATTATAGACTGGAAACTAGCGGCTGAAAACCAGCCGTTTATCCGTAATTTATAATTGCAAATTTATAGATTTAATATCAAAGCTATGTTAAGAAAGAAAGTCAATAATCAAGCCAATAATCAAGCCATAGTAGAGATGAACCACCCTATCAAAATCGCTTTAATGATTGGCAATTCGCGGCTGCACTGGGCAAAGTTTTCGGGTGCAGCACTTCAGGAAACCTGGGATACAGAGCATTTAACCCCTGATGCTGCAAAGCAGTTAAGTAATCAATTTAAGTTGTCCCCTGTTCCTATCTCTCTAGTTTTAGCTTCTGTAGTATCGCCGCAGGCGGAACTTTGGCAAAACTACCCTGACCTCCATATAATTACTCTAGATCGATTGCCACTTTCCGGGCTCTACCCTACTCTAGGAATTGACAGGGCTTTGGCTGTATTAGGTGCTGGTACTGAGTTAGGTTGGCCCATTCTAGTAATTGACGCTGGCACTGCAATAACATTTACTGGAGCAGATATCAATAAGTGCCTAGTTGGTGGTGCAATCTTACCGGGCTTAGCTTTGCAGTTCTCTTCTTTAGCGCAAAAAACAGCAGCGCTACCATTAATAAAGTTACCAGAAAATTTGCCCCCACGCTGGGCTATGGATACACCACAGGCAATACAGAGCGGTATTATTTACACATTAGTTGCAGGAATTAAGGACTTTATAGAAGATTGGCTGTACCACTTTCCACAAAGTAAGGTTGCATTGACTGGAGGCGATCGCACTTTTTTACTCACCTATCTTAAAACTCTCTTTCCCGATTTAGCTACCTCTATCATTGAAGCTCCCCATGCCATTTTTTGGGGAATGAGGGAAGTTATATTAAATTTTGTTAATCATAAGTAATTATCATACAAAACAATAGAATTAGAAGATATACTTACATTAGTTTTCTTTCTTTATTAAGGCTGGAAAATGGAGATCGTCACTCATCTGCCTGGATATACCATCACAGAACAAATCTATGGAGGTTCTCGTACTCTTGTCTATCGAGGTATTCGAGAGTGCGATCGCACTCTCGTAGCGATCAAACTGTTGCGAAATAAATACCCAAATTTCAACGAACTTGTCCAATTTCGCAATCAATACACCATCGCTAAAAGTCTTAACTTTCCTCGCATTATTCAACCCCTAAGTCTAGAAACATATCACAATAGCTATGCCTTAATCATGGAAGACTTTGGTGGAGTCGCCCTATCTACTTATCTCCAACTAGAAATAGATGAAAGTCAACGCTCTAAATCTTTACCTTCAGCAGAATTTCTCCAAATCGCCCTACAACTCACGGAGACTCTCCACTATCTCTACCAGAATAGAGTTATTCATAAAGATATTAAACCCGCGAATATTCTCATAAATCCCGATACCAAACAAATCAAAATCACTGACTTTAGTATTTCTTCCCTCCTACCAAGAGAAACCCAAGAAATTCAAAATCTCAATATCTTAGAAGGAACCTTAGCTTATCTATCTCCCGAACAAACTGGGAGAATGAATCGAGGCATAGATTATCGCAGTGACTTTTATTCTCTGGGTGTCACCTTCTATAAATTATTGACAGGAAAGTTACCATTTATCTCGGAAGATGCAATGGAATTAGTACATTGTCATCTCGCCAAGGAGCCGATTCCAATTCATCAAATTCAGCCTCAAATTCCCTTAGTTTTATCAGCAATTGTCTGTAAGCTAATGGCGAAGAATGCCGAAGATCGCTATCAGAGTGCCTTGGGATTAAAGCACGATTTAGAGATGTGTTTAGCTCAGTTACAAACCACAGGTGAGATAGAAACATTTAAACTCGGAGAGCGAGATATTAGCGATCGCTTTATCATCCCAGAAAAACTCTATGGCAGAGAAAACGAAGTAAATCAGCTATTAACTGCCTTTGAGAGAATCAGCACAGGTCAAACTGAAATGATGCTAGTGGCGGGATTTTCCGGCATTGGTAAAACCGCCGTTGTTAATGAAGTGCATAAACCCATTGTTCGGCAACGGGGTTATTTTATCAAAGGCAAATATGACCAATTTCAGCGCAACATTCCCTTCAGTGCCATTGTCCAAGCTTTCCGCGATTTAATGGGGCAATTGTTAACGGAAAGCGATGTCAAAATTCAGCAATGGAGACATAAAATATTAGAGGCTGTCGGTGAAAATGGACAAGTAATTATTGACGTTATACCCGAATTAGAAAAGATTATTGGTACTCAACCCCCACCCATCAAATTATCGGGAATTGCAGCCCAAAATCGCTTTAATTTCCTCTTTCAAAAATTTCTTCAGGTTTTTACCCAAAAAGAACATCCATTAGTAATTTTCTTAGATGATTTACAATGGGCTGATTCTGCTTCTTTGAATCTGATTCAATTATTAATTGTAAATAGAAAGCAGGGATATTTACTATTAATTGGAGCCTATCGAGATAACGAAGTATCGCCCGCTCATCCTTTGATGATGAGATTAACGGAAATTAGTAAATCTGAGGCTGTTGTTAAGACAATTACTCTCGTACCTCTGAGTCACGTCAAATTAAATCAATTTGTTGCCGATACACTAAAGTGTAGGGAGAATTCAGCTTTTTCTTTGTCGCAATTGATTTATCGGAAAACCCAGGGAAATCCCTTTTTTGCAACACAACTTCTCAAGTCATTATATCAAGATAAATTGATTAAATTTAATTTATCAGAGGGATGTTGGCAATGTGATATTTCTCAAATTAATCAGCAAACACTCACCGACGATGTAGTTGAGTTTATGGTATTTCAATTGCAAAGATTACCAGAATCAACCCAATCTACATTGAAACTAGCTGCTTGTATTGGCAACCAATTTGACTTGCAAACATTAGCGATTGTTTGTCAATTATCTGAGGTGGAAGTCGCAACTGATTTATGGGTCGCTTTACAGACCGATTTGATTTTACCCCAAAGTGATATTTATAAGTTTTATCAGGGCGAAGATAACGATAAATTGAGGCTGGAAAATAAAAACACCAGCGAGCAAATAGCCAAGTATAGATTTTTGCATGACAGGGTACAACAAGCTGCCTATTCTTTGATTCCTGAAGACCAAAAACAAGTAACTCATTTAGCGATCGCTCGGTTGCTGCGACAAAGCACCCCAGACACCGAACTAGAAGCCAAGATTTTCGAGATTGTCAACCATTGGAACAGAGCGATCGCAATTATCCTTGACCAATCGGAAAAAGATAATCTTGCCCAACTTAATTTAATTACTGGACGCAAAGCTAAAGCCTCAAATGCTTACGAACCAGCTTTCAAATATTTCACTACAGGTATAAATTTACTGTCTGATGGTGCTTGGCAGACCCAAACCAGCCTGATGTTAGGATTGCAGGAAGGAGCAACAGAAGCGGCGTATTTGTACGGTAATTACGAGCAAATGGAGCAGGGAGTAAAGGTGATTTTAGCTGCAAATCTCCAAGCGACCGAGTACGTCAAGACCTACGAAATCCAGATTCAGGCTTATACAAATCAGGGGAGATTTCAAGAGGCGATCGCGATCGCTTGTACTGCTTTAAGCGAATTTAACACTTACCTTCCAGAGCAGCCGACACCGACAGATATAACATCGGCTGTAGAAAAGGTAACGGAATTGCTTAATGGTAGAACTGCTGAAGATTTACTCGATTTGCCTGTGATGACAGAACCGGAAGCAGTGGCAATTATGCAGTTACTTTCTAGTGTTACCGGTGCAGCCTATCTTTCTGCTTCCCAACTATTTCCATTTATCGTTCTGACTCAAGTTATGTTGTCGATTCAGAAAGGTAATAACTCCCTATCAGCCTTTAGTTACATTAACTATGCGATTTTATTGAGCAATATGTTAGGGGATTTGGATACAGCTTATGACTTTGCTCAGATGTCATCACAACTAATGGCAAAACTCAATGCACGTTTTATCCAGCCAAAAGTTAATGTTCTCCTGGCTGCGTTTTTTATCCATTATAAATCTCATTTTCGCAACAGTTTAGCTTTATACAGGGAAGGCTTCCAGACAGGCCAGGAAGTCGGCGATATAGAGTTTGCAGGCTATAACGTCCACCATTTATGTCAGTGCGCTTATATAATTGGTCAGGATTTAAATACTTTGGCGACAGAAACAGAGCCTTATTTAAATACCCTATCCAAGCTCAATCTCAAAATATGTTTAAACTACTCTCAGATTATTTTACAAGCAGTTGAGCGGCTCCAAAATAGTCAAAACCAGTCAACTTTGACAAATAAAACAGAGCAAATACACGCCGAACTCACCGCTACTAATGATTTAATTGGATTGCATTATTATTGGGTCTATAGCCTGACTACTTCCTATCTCCTCAATCAATATCCACAGGCAATTCAAGATGCAATAGAAGTGCGTCAAACCCTAGCAGTTGCAGGAAGCGGGGGGATTAGCGAATTAGTTTTTTACTTTTACGATTCCCTGACAGCACTGGCTACCCATACCGAAACTACAGACAAAACCGAACTGCTGGAGCGGGTTTCCAAAAATCAAGCCATACTCCACCATCGTGCAGTTTCCGCACCGATGAACTTTCAACATAAATACGACCTAGTAGAAGCTGAACAACATCGGGTTTTAGGCAAGAATTATGAAGCAGGAGACTGGTACGATCGCGCGATCGCAGGTGCTAAAGCCAATGACTATATCCAAGAAGAAGCTTTAGCGAACGAATTAGCCGCAAAATTTTACCTTGCTTGGGGGAGAGAAAAAATTGCCGCAGGTTATATGCAAGAAGCCTATTACTGTTATGCCCGATGGGGAGCCAAAGCTAAAGTAGTTGATTTAGAAAAACGTTATCCCCAATTACTTGTGCCTATATTAAAGCAAAGCCGTTCGACCCTTTCCACTAATGAAACTATCTTCCCCTTGGAGACTGTTACATCTACCAGTTCTACTACATCCAGCAGTACCAGTGTCTCAGATACCCTAGATTTAACAGCAATTCTCAAAGCATCTCAGACTATCTCTAGTGCCATCGAACTAGAAAAACTGCTGTCATCATTACTGAGAATCGTGATTGAAAATGCAGGAGCCCATAAATGCGTGTTAATGCTGTTGCAAGACCATCATCTGCTAATTCAAGGCGCAATTACTCAGGGAACACAAGCCATTGTGTTGCAAAGCCTTCCCCTTGAAGACAGTCAGGATATTCCCCATAAGCTAATTTATAAAGTTAAGCACAGCCAACAGACTGTGGTGCTACTGGATGCAACCGCAGATATTACCTTAGCTAATGACCCATACATCATCCGTCAGCAGCCCAAGAGTATTTTGTGTAACCCAATTTTGCATCAAGGCAAATTGATAGGCATTTTATATCTAGAAAATAGTTTAATTACAGGAGCCTTTACGAGCGATCGCGTTGAACTTCTGAATCTAATTTGCGCTCAAGCTGCGATTTCCTTAGAAAATGCTCGTCTTTATCAAGCAGCACAACAAGCCTTAAACGACCTCAAACAAGCCCAAATTACCATTATTCAAAGTGAAAAAATGTCCGCCTTGGGTAACTTAGTTGCTGGAGTTGCCCACGAAATTAATAACCCAGTTGGCTTTCTGACTGGCAATATTACTCCCGCCTTAGATTATATCAATGATTTGTTTGGTTTGCTCGATTTGTATCAACAAAAATATCCCCAACCAGATGCCGATATTCAAGAGGAAATTAAAACCATTGAGCTTGACTACATCCGGGAAGACTTACCTAAGTTAGTTGAGTCGATGCAGGAAGGCGTAAAGCGAATTCAAGACATTAGCACCAGTTTGCGAACCTTCTCCCGTGCAGATACTAACCATCCGGTTGCCTGCAATATCCACGATGGGATTGATAGTACCATTATGATTCTGAAACATCGCCTCAAGGCTAACGAAAATCGTCCCCAAATCCAAGTGATTAAAGAGTATGGCAATTTACCGCAAATCAAATGTTATGCCGGACAATTAAATCAGGTATTTATGAATTTATTGAGCAATGCTATTGATGCCCTAGAAGAAGCAAGTCAAGGACGCAAGTATGCAGAAATTGCCAATCAAATTACTGTTAAAACTGAGCTATCAGATGATAAATATCTGGCAATTATTCGGATTAAAGATAATGGTATTGGCATGACTGAAGCAGTACGCGCTCAAATTTTTGAGCATTTATTTACCACAAAAGGAGTAGGAAAAGGCACGGGATTAGGATTAGCGATCGCCCAGCAAATAATTGAAGAAAAACATCAGGGACAAATTACAGTCAATTCTGTCCCTGGTGAAGGTACTGTGTTTGCGATCGCTATCCCTGTTAAATAATACAATATATTAGGAGGAACCTTAGCCGATCTCTGTCCCAAACAAGCTGGAAAAATGAATCGAAGTATAGACTACCGGGTTGAATTTTAAACTAAAGGAGTAAAGTATGACAGCAAATACGCTAGAATTAGAGAAATTACCTGCGAGAGAAAAGCAGTTCCAATATCGCTTAAGATCGATACTTATCTTGGTATCCCTGCTAGTTGCAGGATACATGGGTAACTATTTCGGATTTCCCATTATCTTTCATCTAGACTGGCTATTTGGCAGTATTTTTGTCATGCTAGTTGTCGGATTATATGGCTTAGGTTGGGGAACTATAGCCGCCATGATTTCCAGCGCCTATACAATCTCGATCTGGAATCATCCCTATGGATTTATTCTATTCACCCTAGAAGCGATTGTTGTTGGATGGGGACTGAAACGGCGCAGTAACAATTTATTATTAGTCGATGTAGTTTTTTGGGGAATCATGGGATTTCCTCTGTTTTGGTTACTCTATGGCGTTATCGGGAAAATTCCCTTTCAAAGTGTTTTATTGATTTCGTTCAAAAATCCAATTAACCAAATTTGTAACGCTCTAATTGCCAGTCTAATTTTGACTCATACACCTATTACTAAATGGCTGCGTGTCAAGAATAGCAGGACTCATGCCTTTGAACAAACTCTCCTCAACTTGTTAGTGGCTTTTGTCTTATTACCAGCAATGTTACTGACCATTTGGAACTGTCAGGATGCAACTTTAACAGAACAAAAAAGTGTTTTAGCTAATTTGGAAGATGTTAGACAAAATGCCAGTAAAAATCTTCTAGACTGGCATCAGCAAAGCTTGGTTAAACTACAAGCCTTGGCCTCGCGCGAGCAGGAGAGGGATTTGTTGGACGAGGCGGGAATGCAGGAAAAAATAAAAATTGTTCAAGAAACAATACCAGAGTTTCGCAATCTCTACACTACAGATACAGAGGGAAACATTCTAAATTCAACTGCCGTTCAAAACATTAATCAAAAAGCAGCCAAGCTTGATTTTTTGCCGTTTCAGACTTTATTAACAGCAAAACAGCCGATGCTTTCTGAGGTAGTAACGGTATCCAATTTACCGACAATTATTCAGACAGTACCGATTTTTCAGAGCGAGCAACTTGTGGGGCAAGTCTTAGCAGAAATTGATATCAATACTTTGAAAAAAAGGTTGCTTAATAGTCAAACTGAATTAATCAAGTCTGTGAGTCTGTTGGATCGGCAAAATCGAATTATTGCCAGCAATCGCAGCGAATTAAAGCTAGGAGAAATCTTCGATCGAGATGGGAATGGTGAAATTCGCCAGCTTAATCAAAATACTCATATTTGGATACCGAACCTATCTAAAACCTCTAAGGTTGTGCGTTGGAGAAAATCATTTTACGTACAAAATAGTCCTATTGGTGGCGACCTACCTTGGATAATAGCGATCGAAGAAGCTAATGCTTCCCATCTACTAGCGCTCGATCGAATTTATACCAAAAGCTTCGCTATTTTGATGGTGCTTGCCATTCTATCACCCCTCCTAGCCAAAACCATCAGCAGCAGTCTGGTTAAGCCTTTACTAGAACTTGCCAATCTCACTAGCAATTTGCCAGATAAACTCACAGAACAACAATCCCTGCAAATTCCTGGTAGTCCAATTACTGAAATTAACACCCTCTCCAGTAACTTCCAAGTCATGGCAGGTGCTCTCCAAGATAAATTTCAAGAAATTCAGCAAGTCAATGTGGAGATTCAGCAGGCTAAAGAATTTGCAGATGCGGCAAACAATGCCAAAAGCGAATTTCTTGCTAACATGAGTCATGAATTGCGAACGCCGCTTAATGGTATTCTTGGCTATGCCCAAATCTTGCAGCGCAGCGAACCTCTCAGCGAAAAAGGACACAAAGGCATCGATATTATCTACCAATGCGGCTCTCATTTACTAACCTTAATTAACGATATTTTAGACCTCTCCAAAATCGAAGCCCGCAAACTAGATTTGTATCCGGCACCTTTGCACTTACCCTCATTTCTACAAAATGTTATCGAAATCAATCGCATCCGGGCCGAACAAAAAGGCATTACCTTTGATTACCAAGCTAATTCCCAGCTACCTATCGGAGTTTATGCTGATGAAAAACGTTTGCGTCAGGTTTTAATTAATCTATTGGGTAATGCGATCAAATTCACCGACAAAGGTAGTGTTACTTTTAAAGTTGAACCTATCGGTCAAAAAATTCGCTTTCAAATTGCAGATACCGGAACCGGTATGACTTCAGAGCAAGTCGAAAAAATCTTTCTGCCCTTTGAACAAGTCGGCGATACTAAAAAGCAAGCCGAAGGTACGGGATTGGGATTAGCAATTAGTCATAAAATTGTGGCGCTAATGGGGAGTGAAATTACTGTCGATAGTATTCCTGGTGAAGGTAGCACCTTTTCCTTTGAAGTAGAATTACCTGAAGCTGAAGATTGGGCAAGCACTTCTCGATTAGTCCCGGAAGGGAAGATAGTTAGTTATGCCGGTGAGAAGCGGCGCATATTAGTTATAGACGATCGCTGGGAAAATCGATCGGTTATAGTCAATCTGTTAGAACCCATCGGCTTTGAAGTCATTGAAGCTGCCAACGGGATCGAAGGCATCGAACAGGCGCTGAAAACCTTACCCGATTTAACTATTACCGACTTAAGTATGCCTATAATGGATGGGTTTGAATTTTTGCGTCAACTCCGTTCCCATCCCCAATTACAAAACCAGATTGCGATCGTCTCTTCTGCCAGCGTATTTGAGATCGATCGCCATAATAGCCTGAAGGCAGGAGGCAATGATTTCTTGCCCAAACCCGTGCAAGCTGAAACTTTGCTCGAGATCCTTCAAAGCCACCTGCAATTAGAGTGGATTTACGACACAAATAATAGCGAGAACGAGAATTCTGAGTTAGCAACCGATGAAATTCAGCCACCAGCCATAGAAATCTTAAACCAACTCTTTGAACTTGCACAAGATGGCGAACTAGACGGTATTATTGAAGTAGCACAACAAATTCAACAGGGTAATACGGCTGCTTTTGCCGGACAACTGATCCGCCTTGCCGATGCTTGCGAAATCCGACAACTGCGGGCATTGATCCAACACTATTTGCCTTGAAACCTTAGAGAAATTATGGCTCAGCCTACCCAACCTTTTATCTTGATTGTGGATGATAATACAACTAATCTATCTGTGCTATCTCAAGCCTTGAAAGCTGCCCAGTATAAAGTACGCATGGCTACAGATGGCGAAGATGCTCTGGCACAGGTAGAGCGCCACCATCCCGAATTAATCCTGCTAGATATTGAAATGCCGAACATGGATGGTTTTGAAACCTGTCGCCGCCTGCAAGCTAACCCTACTACCCAAGGGATTCCCATCATTTTTATGACATCCCTAGCGGATACCGAAAAGAAAGTCAAAGGCTTATCTTTAGGCGCTGTTGATTACATTACCAAACCCTTTGAAGCATCGGAAGTGTTAGCTCGGATCAAAGTTCATTGGCGATTGAAGCAGCTTACTGACTCTTTGGAACGGCAAGTTTCCGAGCGAACCCAAGCTCTGGAACAGGCTCAAGTGCAACTGGTGCAACAGGAGAAACTCTCGGCACTGGGGGAGTTGGTGGCTGGGGTTGCCCACGAAATTAACAATCCTCTCGGTTGCATTGTTGGCAATGTCAATGCTGCTGAAGATTACATTAATGACTTGTTAGAAATTATCGATCTCTATGCTGAGAAATTTCCCCAGCCTGGTGCAGAAATTGAAGCTAAACTCAAAGAGATCGACTTAGATTATCTTCGCGAAGATTTACCAAAACTGATTGGCGCGATGAAAGATGGAGGGGAGCGCATCACGACTATCAGTAAGAGTCTCCGCATTTTCTCTCGCGCTGATAGCGATGTTAAGCAAGATTTTAATATTCACGATGGCATCGATAGCACGGTGATGATTTTACGCCATCGCCTTAAAGCTAACAATTATCGTCCTGAAATTAAAGTGATTGCAAAGTATGGCAATCTGCCAGAAATTAAATGTTTTCCGGGTCAACTTAATCAGGTGTTTATAAATTTGTTAGCCAATGCGATCGATGCGATCGATGAAGGCAATCAAGGGCTTACTTATGCCGAGATTCAAGCTCGGAGTAACCATATTATTATCAAAACCGAATTATCACCGCAACAACAAGTAGTTATTCGGATTCAAGATAATGGTAAGGGGATGACTGAGGAGGTAAAGAAAAGGATTTTCGATCGCTTATTTACTACCAAAGGAGTTGGGAAAGGCACGGGGTTAGGGTTGGCGATTGCCCATCAAATTATAGTTGATAAGCATCATGGATCGATCGGTGTCAATTCTTCACTAGGAGCAGGAACAGAGTTTGTTATCACCTTACCACTTAAAATGGTATAGGCGGTTAGGGGCTAGGGGCTAGGGGCTAGGGGCTAGGGGGAGGGGGAAGATGGGGAAGATGGGGAAGGTAAGTAGGAGGGATTAGCAATTAGCAATTAGCAATTAGTAATTAGCAATTAGTAATTAGCAATTAGCAATTAGCAATTAGCAATTAGCAATTAGCAATTAGCAATTAGCAATTAGCAATTAACAAACAACAATTCAATAATATTGACTGATAAACTTGCGAATGTGTTGAGCGATCGCCTCCGGTACTTCCTGCGGCAAATTGCTCCCCCCGCCACTAACAACTTGCATTTCGGCTTTAGGAGCTAGCCCAGCGTAGGATTGGCTCAGTGACAAACTTACTGCCTTATCTTCCGACCCTTGTAAAATCAACATAGGTATCTTCAGCCAACAGGCGCGATCGTCCAATAACTCTCCTTGAATTTCTACCTGTCTGCGATCGAACAAAAGCTTAGCAGCCGCAGGCGACTTAGATAAACCTTGCTTCAGTTGGATCAATCCCTCAAGTTTTTTTTGAACGCCCAAAATTCTAGCCACAGGAGAGAGCGATCGCAATACCCCTAAACCAGCAGTCGGCAGCACCCACAACCACCTCGCCCACAACCAGCGCTGCTTTAAAGATCCTACCTTCAACCCCTCTGGTGCCAAAAGTACCAAACCCAAAACTCGATCCGAATACTTCAACGCATAACTCGCCGCAATCCAGCCTCCCAGAGAATGAGCAACTAAATAAAACTGCCGCAGTTTCAAAGTCTCCAAATACTCAGCCAAACACTCAACCTCTAACTCAATCGAATAGTGAATCTTGCGAGCCGCCGGCTCAGACTCACCAAAACCCAGCAAATCGGGTGCAAAACAATGGTAATCGGCACCTAAACGTTCAATCACGGGTAGCCATTGAGCACTGTCATGCAACGAGCCATGCAAGAATACCACATCAGCACCAGAGCCGATTTCACGCCAGAAGATTTGCCCAACAGAGAGCTTTACGCGGGAATTACGGAGCGATAAATACATCCTTGTTCAATGTTGAGGCGTAAAAAATTTGATAATTGTCATAACAGAGCGAACTCAAACCTCAAAGAAGATTGTACGCCAAAGGGGAATCTTACCCACACCTAAATTGATACACCCGATCTTGCATAGGCCTAGATTCTTATTAACTTCTTTCTAGCTTAAGCCAGAGTCGTCAGACCATTAAAATAGTCTTGTAACTGCTGGCTGTGGTCATGGCTGAGCTTACCCTCTGGCAACGAAGCCGGAAAGAAAGCTTGAACCTCGCTAACCTCAAGGGTATCGTAGGCTTGCATATTACCTTGCACTTCCGCTTCCACCACTACACAAATAGAATGAATTCTCGGATCGCGATCGGGAGCAGAGTATACGCCCACTAAACGGCGAATCTTCACTAATTCTAAGCCTGTTTCCTCGGCTAATTCGCGGCGGACGGAGGTGAGAATATCTTCGCCCCAGTCTACCATTCCCCCCGGCAATGCCCATAAACCATTATCACGGCGGCGAATTAAGACTATTCTACCGTCTGGCAATAAAGGGATAACGCTAGTGCCGGTGATGGGGTGACGAAAGATCAGGCCCAATACCGTTTGTCCAATCTGCCACAATCGACGCATAAGAAGGAAGAAGGAAGAAGGAAGAGGGAAGAAGGAAGTAGGAAGAAGATTTTTTGAGATTGACTTACAACTATCGAAACTTGATGATTATAGAACTTACGCACCCTTACAGTATGGCCGCCAACGGGTACAGAAAAGAAACTATCAAGATGGCGGTGTTAGGGATAGTTTTGCGTAAGCTCTAGTTTAATTTATGTATCATTAGTTAAATTTAAGATTCTAATTCCTTCCATTTAGCTTTTGAGTCTTATCCACCAGTCACGACTCAGGACTTAAGACTGCTAAAAAGTCGGCTAAAACTTCCTCTGCATGGGATTCTGGTTTGACTTTGCGGTAGATTTTTTCAATCCTACCATCTGGAGCGATCGCATAAGTCATCCGGGTGATGCCCACATATTCTTTGCCCATAAATTTCTTGAGCCCATAGCAACCGTAAGCGGTAGCGACTTTACCCCCCTCATCGCACAGCAAGGGAAAAGGTAGTTGATATTTGTTCACAAATTTAGCGTGGGATTTGGCATCGTCGGTGCTGACACCGAATACAGCGATATTCCGAGACTGGAACTCGGAGTATATATTGCGGAAGCCGCAAGCTTCTTTAGTACAGCCGGGAGTGTTATCGCGAGGGTAAAAATACAGCACAACTCGCACTCCTCGCAAATCTGCGAGGCTGATTTGGTTGCCTTGAGCGTCGGGTAAGCTGAAGTCAGGAGCTAAATCTCCAGGGTTAAGGGTCATCTGTTAATTTTGTCAAGAGGGCAATTGGTTTTTCGCGGCTGCCTGGAGCCTGCTATGATCTATTTGTGAAGTATCTGTAAACAAACTAGCTTAACGCGGGATACCGCGTTCTAGTAAAGTAATAATTCACGCAATTCTGGGGGTGCCATAAATTCAGCACTTCAATCAGAATTAGTAAGACCAGTTCGGTCTGAAGTTACGCCTGTGGACAAGTTGGAGCCGACTCCCTTGGTAGAAGCAGGAAATGAACGTTAAATCTACTATAGGTAGATTTGAGTAAGTTTCATAGAACGGTAACTACTCGATATATGAGTAGCTCTAATGCCCACAGGTGGCAGAATGAGTCTCGGAGAGGCTCCGCGGCTGCTTAAAAATATGCAGCCGTTTTGTTGTTTATTATTGAGGTCAGCATGGCTAAACGCCGCAATCTAAAGAAAGAGAAAGCCCTACGGAATCAAGCTTACGCACGCAAGTTTCGCAAACGTAAAACTACGCCTTTTTACTCTGGCGGCAGAGGCGGCCAGCGGTCGTCTGATGGCGGGAGGCAACAAAACGACATGGCGGCTGCTGAAACCTAATGGCCAAGGCGCTCGTGGGCTGCGGCAATTGCTTTTCTGACTTGCTCGAATCCGGTTCCGCCGTAACTATTACGAGCTGCAACTACTTGCCGGGGAGCGATCGCATCGTATATATCTGACTCAAACTGAGGGTGCAACCCTTTCCACTCCTCAATGCTTAAATCTTTGAGGAGTTTGCCCCCCACGATGCAGGTTTTGACAACTTTGCCTACGAGGTTGTACGCTTCCCGGAAAGGTACGCCCCGTGCTGCTAGATAGTCTGCTACGTCTGTGGCGTTGGAAAAGTCTTCCGCCACAGCAGCGGCTAGGCGATCGCCATTAAATACAATTCCTTCGCTCATCAGTACCGCCATTGCTTCTAAGCAAGCTTTGACGGTTTTTACGCTATCAAACAAGGCTTCTTTATCGTCTTGCAAATCTTTGTTGTAGGCCAAGGGTAAACCTTTCATTAGCACTAGCATACCTTGCAAGTGACCAAAGACGCGCCCGGTTTTTCCCCGCACCAGTTCGGGCACATCGGGATTTTTCTTTTGGGGCATGATGCTGGAACCCGTAGCACAGCTATCTTTGAGCGTGATAAATCCAAATTCCTGAGTTGACCAGAGGATGATTTCTTCTGCTAAACGACTCAGATGTACCATGATCAAGCTGGCCGCTGCCAGAAATTCGATCGCAAAGTCGCGATCGCTCACTCCATCCAAGCTATTAGCATAAACTCCTTCAAATTGCAAGAGTTCCGCCGTAAAATGTCGGTCAATGGGAAAAGTAGTTCCTGCCAGCGCCCCGGAACCCAAAGGCGAAATATTCACCCTCTTACTCACATCACCCAGACGTTCCCAATCCCGGTCTGCCATTTCAAAGTAAGCTAACAGATGATGAGCTAAACTCAAAGGCTGAGCGCGTTGTAGGTGAGTGTAACCAGGAATCAAGGTTTCTACATTCTGCTCAGCGATGCTGAGTAAAACATATTGAAATTCCCTCAATTGGTGGCGAATTTTGGCAATTTCTGCCCGCAGGTAAAGGCGGGTATCAGTACCCACTTGGTCATTGCGCGATCGCGCCGTGTGCAACTTTTTGCCCACATCCCCAGTAATTTCCGTTAGTCGCTTTTCGACAGCAAAGTGGACATCTTCCGCCTCAACTCCCGGCTTAAAAAAGCCTTGCTGATATTCCAGGCGAATCTGTTCCAAACCAGCAACCAGTTGTTCGCCTTCCGCCGCAGAAATTATCCCAGTTTTAGCCAACATTGTTGCATGAGCTACAGAACCAGTGATGTCATATTCGATCAGTTCAATGTCAAAACTAATACTGGCATTGAAACGTGCGATCGCAGGGTGCAACGCCGATTCAAACCTTTGGCTCCAAGTTTTAGGGTCAGTTGTCATAGGTGTCAAGTATCAAGTGTCAAGTGTCCTACATTGCCGATTGCATTAGAATACTTGAACTCTGCCATTAACCGTTAACTGTTAACTGTTAACTGTTAACAAATCTAAGGCATAATACCCTTAATGAACCATCCCACAAAGAGACCAATTATAAAAGCCGCAGCTTGACCACTTGAAAGGAAGTTACTCCAGGCTTTCTGGATATCACCAAAAATGTCATAGGTTTGACCTAACAACACTGTCCCATCAAAAAGCGAATTCCAAAGTAACAAAAGTAGACTATCATTCGCATCAGTCAGACTGAAGAAATGGTTAGTAATTTCCGGCACGGTATTAAGAATCATTTGTATTTTCCCCTGAAGCAGAAAGTTTTACTCGCATTACAACAAGCGTCATGTCATCCCCATTGCGGTTTCCCAGACCAATAAACTGCTGAACTCGATCGAACAAGTAATCTAAAATAGCTTGGGACTCTTGATAATTATGACAAGCCCACTGAAAAGCCGCACTTAAGTTTTCCTCATCAAACCGATCGCCCCTTTGGTTAGCAGCATCAGTAAAACCATCAGTGTAATAAATAATAGTATCTCCCGGAGATAATTGCACTTGCGCCTCAAAATAGTGCGAATCTGCATCCAAACCGATCAGCATTCCTAAAGTATCTAGCCGTTTAAGAGAATTTGTTGCCGACTGCCAGAGCAAAGGTGGGTTGTGAGCCGCATTACTGTAAGATAGAATCCGCGTTTTAGGATCGTACTCAGAATAAAACAAAGTCACAAATCGGTGGGAATTATCCAAATCCGCGTACATCACCCGGTTTAAATGTTGGAGAATTCTAGAAGGCGAGTGGCGGTTTAAAACTTCAGCTCGTAGCATCCCCCGCGTCATCGTCATAATTAAACCCGCAGGTACGCCTTTCCCCATGACATCGCCAATCACAATACTCCAGCGACCTTTTTCAATTTTAGATTTGAGATTTTGTAGCAGGGAGGAAGGATATTCTCCTTCACGGGATTTCAAAAGCGGGTCATAATCAGCGGGAATAAAATCATAGTAATCTCCCCCAACTCGGCTAGCAGTTTCGCAACGAGCGGCCACATCAACGCCGGGAATCTTCGGGCATTGTCGAGGAAGCAACCGCAGTTGAATTTCGGCTCCAATTTCTAATTCTCTGTCTAAACGTTCTTTTTCTTGTAACTTAACAGTAAGTTCGTCATTTGCGATCGCAACTGCTGTTTGATCGGCTACTAATCTGACTAATTTCTGCCGACTTGGAGTCCAAACATATTCGGGATCGTGGCTAAAAACATAGAGGCGACCGCGTTCGGAATTCTTCACCAGAATAGGAGCTCCAAACAAGTGAACATCCTCGCCCAAATAGCGGCTTACTTGATCGTCAAGACTTGCAGTAGAAGTTTGCAGAAAAGTTTCAGGAAAAGCCTCTAAAGGGTTTCCCATCTCAGCCACAACTTCGCGAGTTGCTATCTCCAGAGCTTTCCGCATATCTTGACACTGGCGACCTTCCTGACAGTGCAACTGCTGGAACCTAACTTGACCATTTGGCTTAAAAAGTACCAGAGCTCCACCGTCAGCATCAGTAACGCGAGTGGCGACTAAAGGAATTAACTCTAAGAATTGATTGAGATTGTTAAAACTACGAAGGGCAAATCCCAAGGAACTCAACATATCTTGAATATTATGCTGTTCCCGATGCAGTCGCGCCACCAGTTCTTTAAGTGCGAAAACTGGCGTTACTTCTGAAGGATTACGACCGGGAGAGCGGTCAGCCGGTTGAGGTGATGGTCTTGGCAAAGGCACAGCAGTCATCGGGTTGGGATTTATTAGTAACAGGCTTAATTGAACTTGGGATTAATTGCTAATTGCTAATTGCTAATTGCTAATTGCTAATTGCTAATTGCTATTAACTTTAGCTATTAACAGTTAACAGTTAACAGTTAACCACTCAGTAGCGCTTCTACAAACTCATAACTAGAAAAAGGGCGGAGGTCTTCGATGCTTTCCCCGACACCAATAAACCGGATTGGTAGACCTAGCTGCTGTACTACAGCCAGTGCCACACCACCTTTAGCAGTTCCATCGAGTTTTGTCAAGACTACTCCACTAAGTTGTGCTGCCTCTGAGAAAACTTCAGCCTGTCGCAAACCATTTTGCCCCAAGGTTGCATCCAAAACTAATAGAGATTCTACGACAGCACCGGGAGCTTTTTTGTCTATAATGCGACGGATTTTGCTAAGTTCGTCCATCAAATTTTTCTTGTTTTGGAGGCGACCGGCGGTGTCAACAATTAAGAGTTCTGTATTTCGTGATTGAGCAGCGGCGATCGCATCAAATACTACAGCAGCGGGGTCAGTATTTTTCCCAGGATTGGCAATCACTTCTACATCGCTACGGGCTCCCCACACTTTCACTTGTTCTACTGCGGCGGCCCGAAAAGTATCAGCGGCCGCTATTAAGGTTCGGTAGTCTGATTTCTGAGCAAGGTGGGCTATTTTACCAATAGTTGTAGTTTTACCAGCTCCATTAACCCCAACTATCAGCCAGATATTGAGGGTATCTTTTTCTGGCGCAAAAGTTAAGCTGTAGGCAGGATTTCCAGAAGCGCTTTCTTGGCAAGGCTTATCGAGGAGTTCGCGTAAAAGTTTTTTAAGATAAGCGATCGCTTGTTCGGGAGGTAACACTTCCTCTCGCAGTTTTTGCTGCAAAGCATTAACAATAATATCTGTAGCCTCAACTCCGACATCTGCTTGCAATAGCAGTGACTCAATTTCGATCACTGCATCTTGATTGAGGGGGCCTTGGCCAACTATGGCTTTAAGCTGGTTAATCAAACTACGGCGGGTTCTCTCTAACCCTTGCCGCAATTTTTGTAGCCAAGTAATTTCTTCAAAAGAAATTTGATCGGGACGGCGACCTTGAGAAGCTAAAATTTCTGCTGACCACACGAAACCCTCATCGAAATCAACTGGAAATTCTTCATCAATAACTGTCGAAGGTTCGGCTGCTGTTGAATTAATAGCAGCGATCGTTTCTTCTGGTTCTTCAATTGCCGTTTCTTTTAATCGTTCGATCCGCGCTTCTCGTTCAGCTTGGGCCCTTGCCCAAAATGGTAAGGGTTCGGCAGTCGTTGTTTCTGAGGGTGGAGTTTCTGATGCAGAAATTGTTGCTTCGCCTGGAGTTTCTGGCGAAATCGCTAGCGGTGGTGCAGAGGTTTCTGCTTCTATTTCTGGTGTTTTTGCTGTTGTTACTTCTTCTACTGGATGAATTAATTCTGTTTGTTCAGCAGGTGTTTCCGCTATAGAAATCTGTAAAGTTTGTGTAGCAATTTCTAGTTCAGCAACAGATTCAGTAATTTCTGGCGGCGTAACTTCTGGTGTAGCTGATTCCTCAATTTGGGGAGTCTCAGCAACAGGTTCAGTAATTTCTGGCGGTGTAACTTCTGGTGTAGCTGATTCCTCAATTTGGGGAGTCTCAGCAACAGATTCAGTAATTTCTGGCGGCGTAACTTCTGGTGTGGCTGATTCCTCAATTTGGGGAATCTCAACAACAGGTTCAGTGATTTCTGGCGGCGCGATCTCAGGTGTAGCTGATTCCTCTACCTGCGAAACCTCCGCAGCGGTTTCTACCTCAAGTGGTTCCGTAACTGCTGGGGGCGAGACTTCTGCGGTTTCAGCCAGTCCTTTTTGCTGCTGAATATTTTTATAGGCGGCTTTAGCCCAACTTAGGTAGTCTTCAGCAACGGCTTCAGGCTGTTCTTCCTCTGGAGGCGTTGATTCCGTAGAATCAGTTTCCGGTTCAGCGGATTTAGCCTCGTCGTTTTGGGAGTCGTCGGGGCGATCGCTATACTGGCGGCGAAACCAATTAAAAACCATAGTGAAAGGGGGAATGATGAGGGATAAAATATAAAGACACGCTTTACACTTCACACTTTACCCTTATCATTACCAATTACCAATTCCTAATTACCGATCGCCTCCAGCTATTCTAAGCTAAGCTCGATTCTGGCTTAATTTTCTCCACAGCCCGCCGCAGCACTCCATTAATGAACCGGTATCCCTCATCACCGCTGTAGCGTTTAGCCAATTCTATAGCTTCGTTAATCCCTACCTGTTCGGGAAGGTCGAGAAACATGATTTCAGCCACAGCGATCCGCATGATATCTCTGTCAATTCGAGGTAAGCGATCTATTTGCCAATCTACCAGCGCCGCACTCAGCAATTCATCAATTGCAGGGCGGTTAGCGCTTACTGTACCCAGGATCTTTAAGGCATAGATGCGAACATCCTCTTGGTTGGCTAGATGGATTGTTTCTGGCAATTCTAGGGCTATACCTAAGCGATTAATGGCCGTTTGGGTCAGTTCTATGGCTTCGTGTACCATTGTCCTGGCAGTCTGCAAGTCAGGGGCACGGATTTCACTGGCCAGGAGGCGATCGCTACCCCGTTGCACTTCGGCGGCGGCTGTTTCGATCGCATCTTGGACTTCCCCCGCCAGGGTGCGGACAGCCGCTAATACCACATCTTGTAATTGTTGCGCTTCTAAGCGTTCTGGATTTGCGGGTAGTTGGCTAATACCAAGAAGTGCCACTTCACGCGCCGTTTCGCGGGCTTTTTTCATATTAGTTAGTGGTTAGTTGTTAGTGGTTAGTGGTTATTTGTTGGTTGTTGGTTGTTAGTAAAACAGGACTTACGCACCCTTACGGTGTCTACCAAATCTGGCTTAATATCCTCTTTAATTCTTTAAGTCCGCGTAGGCGGACTTTGTTTGTGTAGACGCGATTTCAATCGCCGAGAAATAAACCATCACCAAAGTTTTGAGTACAGTTAACAGTTAACAGTTAACAGTTAACAGTTAACTGTTAACTGTTAACAATCTTCTTCTACAGGAACAGGTTGTAACCTACTTTCAGAAAGTAAGGGTTCTAGCTTTTTGCCTGGGATATTTGCTAATGGTACAGGAATAGAGACAGTAGGATTAACAATACCGCCAGATATTATTACCTTAAAAGCATCTTCAACAGACATAGAGAGAGTAATCACTTCATTTTCTGGGACGATCGCGTACCAGCCAGTAGTAGGATTGGGTGTAGTAGGGACGAAAATACTAATCATAGTGCCTTGTAGGTGAGACTCAATCTCGGCGCTTACCGTATTCGTGACAAAACCCAAGGCCCAAATCCCTCGTCGAGGATACTCTACCAATATTACGCGGCGAAATTTATCATTAGACTTGAGGATAGTTTCTAGAAGCTGCTTGAGGGTTTTGTAAACCGAGCCGGCTAGAGGTATCGCCTGTAATAGCCTTTCACCAAAATCTAGCAGCCATCGCCCCGCAATATTGCGAGCCATCAAACCGATTAGTAAGATGCTCAGCAGGGGGACAGCAAGACCTACCAAGAAATTCAGTAGATTTACTAACAGTGGGTGGAGTCCGTCAAAGGGATTGATCTGGTTGGGAACTTTGGTAAGAAAATTAATGACCCAACTAGCAATAGTAATCGTCAGCCAAATTGTGGTAGCTAAGGGGATCACTACCAACAGACCTGCAATCAGGTCATTTTTTAAGTCCTGCTTGAAGCGTTGGAACATGGTAGTCTACTGTCCTTAATAACTGGCTCAGGGAACAAGTCAAATGTGAGAGGGTTTAGACTAGGCTGGTTTTGAGGATAGTAGCTGTTTTATTGTCTGCTATCCGGCAAGATTGCGCCTTGGTCTCAGGGAAGAGTTCGCGATGGCTACGCCGGCCGCAGGCATCGCGCATCTTCTGTGTACCTGCTTGAGGTTTTTCTGACAATCAGGCACAGGGATTGGGTGAATCCGTAAGCTCTGATTCTAAGAATTATGCCAGTCAAATGTATATTTTAAGACAATTTTAATTAGGAGGTGACTTCTAACCTCTGAAGACATATATGATTAGGACTAAAGCCCCGGACAATCAGTAGGGTGCGTAACTAAGCCCAAACTCTGAGCCTATCAATCTCTAAAAAAAGCCTAACGCACCCACAAGTTGATTTAACTGTGACAGTTGCGTAAATCTATATAAGTTAGAGTCGATCGCGGCACTGCTAACAGTCGAGGTATCAGATGGAAATTGGTGTTCCCAAGGAAATCAAGGATCAAGAATTTCGTGTCGGGCTCAGTCCCATGAGCGTTCGGGTATGTTGCGATCGCGGCCATGCAGTCTTTGTGGAGAGTGGTGCTGGTATTGGTGCTGGTTTTACAGATGCCGACTATATTCAAGCTGGGGCGAAGATTGTATCAAACTCTCAGGATGCCTGGAATCGAGAATTGGTGGTAAAGGTTAAAGAACCTTTACCTGTGGAATACCCGCTGATGCAAAAAGGGCAGTTGCTCTTTACATACTTGCATTTGGCGGCGCATCGCCAGCTAACTGAATATTTAATCGCTTCGGGAGTGCAGGCGATCGCTTACGAAACTGTCGAGCTCCCAGATCAAAAATTGCCCCTATTAACCCCGATGAGTATCATTGCAGGCCGCTTGTCTGTGCAGTTCGGAGCTCGGTTTCTCGAACGCCAGCAAGGGGGGCGAGGCGTGCTTTTAGGGGGTGTCCCTGGAGTTAAACCGGGTAAAGTGGTAATTCTCGGTGGCGGTATCGTCGGTACGGAAGCCGCTAGAATTGCCGTAGGTTTGGGCGCTCAGGTACAGATTTTAGATGTAAATTTGGAGCGTTTGGCTTATCTGGAGACTATCTTCGGTTCTAGAGTGGAATACCTCTACAGCAGTTCATCTCAAATTGAGGCTGTTGTTCCTGATGCTGATTTGCTCATTGGTGCGGTATTAGTTTTGGGCCGTCGAGCTCCGATTCTAGTATCTCGCTCTTTGGTCAGCAAGATGCACCCTGGTTCGGTGATTGTCGATGTGGCTGTTGACCAAGGGGGTTGTGTGGAAACTCTGCGAGCGACTTCTCACACTAATCCTACTTACATTGAGGAAGGTGTTGTCCATTATGGTGTCCCGAATATGCCGGGGGCAGTTCCTTGGACGGCTACTCAAGCACTGAATAATAGCACTTTGCCTTATGTTGTCCAACTTGCCAATCGCGGTATTAAAGCTCTCGAAGGTAACTCTGCTTTAGCAAAGGGTTTGAATGTTCAGAATGGTCGTTTGGTGCATCCTGCGGTGCGGGAGGTGTTTCCTGATTTGGCAGATTAGGTTTGAAAAAAGATCGCGATCGGGACTTACACACCCAACCAAAGAAACCGGGTTTTTTGACGAAAATACTTCGTTTTTACCCACATACGAACTCAAAAACCCGGTTTCTGGGCCCAATCATTTAATCGTGTCTGAAAACGACTTTAGCTATTAGTCAGGGGTTTTAACCCCTGACAGGTTCTCAGTTTAAAAATACGCCGCCTTCTGCTTGAACGTTCAGCGATTTTGTATCAACGCTTAAATCAGTTGTAGCGCTAAAACTGACTTGCAAGAATCCGGGTGTCGCGGTTGCTTGAGGACGTACCATTAATAATCCCCCGTCTTCGCGCTGGTAAGTGATAGTGACGGGAGTTTTTAGACCTTTAAGCTGAATTTCTGACTGTTCCCCTAGTGTTCGCGGTTGCGTGTCCCCTACTACTTGATAACTAATTAAAGCATTTGTCGTATTCACCAGTTTGATTGTGACTACGCCTTCTGAGGGTTCTACTCTGGCGCTAGGTAGGGGGAATCGCGCAGGGGCCGCCATTGTCTGCGCGGGTGTCTGTGGGGTGGCCTGTGGTGCGGCTGGGGTGGCATTGGGTTGGGTGGTTGCAGGTTGGGCCTTTGCTGGTTCCTGACTCGCGGGTTCTGTGGTAGCAGGCGCGGCTGCCGGTTTCCCTTGAGGTGGAGGCCCACCTGCGAAGGCAATTGTACTTAGACTGACAAGCAGGCTAGCACTGAGGACTCCTAGCCAACTGAGGTTTGTTTTGAGTGGGTTATTGTGTGAAATCATCAATATATCTCCTATAATCTGTGAGGAAAGTTATGAGCCTAATCGTTATACAGTGTGAGGTATTGCCAGCGTGTTTTACTAGAACAAAGGTTTTTGTTGCTGAATGTGAGTTTGACGAAAATGGTTACAACCATGATTCTTTCGTTGAACAGCCTCGAAATGACATAGGCTAAATCAATGCTTTTAGCCGTCATCGAACTCAGATTGCTAAGCAACATCCTCTTGGATCGTAAAACTTGGGCTTTTTAGAGCATCAATAGGAAGTCAACTCAAATATTAGAGCATGAAAGTATCAAAATTACCTCCTTTCTCTGGTAAGATATTTTACTCTTGCTCGGCAAGTTTTAGTTGCGATCGCCCCTCCTAGAAAATTAAAAATTAAAAATCAAAAATTAAAAATTGAATGCCAGAAAATTGAATACTAGAAAATTGTTTTATTAGTTTGGTAATGATGCCAATCTTTTTTAACGGGATTCTTCGGCTCTGTATGCAGGTAAGATAACTGTAACGATCGTACCTCTGTTGAGTTCGCTTTCAATGCGAATGTCGCCGTGATGATTTTTTACAATTCCTTGAGCGATCGCTAATCCCAATCCTGACCCCGCAGCGGTACGATGAGTACGAGCTGGATCTGCACGATAGAAGCGATCGAACAAATGAGGTATCGCTTCTGGTGGAATCCCAATACCAGTATCTTTAATTTTAACCTGTAAAGCCCTGTTGAGAGCTGAGGGCTTCTTGCCTTTGGCTGGAAGTTGCAATTCAATGTCAACTTTACCGCCAGAGGGGGTGTAATGCAGTGCGTTACTGATAAGATTTGTGAACAAACGAGCTAATTGATCCCAGTCACCACAGAGCGTAAAATCATCCTCAGATGTGTCCAGATCGACTATTTCCAGTGAGAGGTTGATACCTGCTGCGATCGCGATCGCCTTTTGTTCTGCGATCGCCTCCATTAACAAAGCATCTAAGGGAACAGGAAGCAATTGCGGCTGTACTATACCGCTATCTTGTCTAGCTAAGAATAGCAAATCATCAACCAATTTTCCCAACCTCCGAGTCAGCCTTTCTATAAGTAGTAGCTGTTGTTGCTGTTGAGGTTCGATATCTGGTTCTGCTAAAGCTACTTGTACATTAGTTTGAATAGTTGCGATCGGATTTCTCAGTTCGTGAGAAGCATCAGCAGTAAATTGTTTAAGATGTTGATAAGACTCTCGCACCGGTTCCATCGCCAACCCCGATAATAACCAGCCAATAGCAGCAACAGAGATCACCATTAAACCAGTACCCAGGCTTAAATCTAGCATCAATTGACGAATAGGTTTAGTAACTTCAAACCAGGGATGGCTAACCCGCAAATATCCTAACACTTGGCGACCAACTTCTACGCGGTCTGTCACCTGTCTGAGGATGTAAGATGAATCATTTGTTTTTTTATAGACTGTCTCACCAGTACGGTTAGGATTGAGGCGAATATCCAGAGGTTCAGCGAGAGTAGACCAGAGTAATTCCCCTGTAGGACTAAACCATTCTAGATCGATATGGTCGTCTTCTACGTCAACATCATTATCTCGAAAGCTATCAAAAACATTAACTTGAAATTGGCCATTGAGAACTACGGGAGACATTGCGGGGGGAGTTTCTACGGGTTCGATAACGAGGGATCTTTCTACTACTTCTACTACGTGGTTGAGGGTGTCGTCGATGCGTTCAATTAAGGTAGTACGAACGTAGATATAGAAACCTGTAGCAAATAGTAATAAGAGGACGGCGGTAACGGCGGTATACCAAATAGCGAGGCGACGACGAGTAGCTTGAAACATAACACCTGGTAAGTAGAAGGAAGAAGGAAGAAGGAAGAAGGAAGAAGGAAGAAGGAAGAAGGAAGAAAATTTTAGTTATCTAGGAGAGAAGGAAGAATGTTTATACAGTCAGCTTTTTAGCCATCCCGATCTTATGTTTAATTAGGTGGATTTACTTAATTGGTAATTGGTAATTGGTAATTGGTAATTGGTAATTGGTAATTATCCATCTCCCCCATCTCCCCTATCTTCCCCATCTCCCCCTCTCTTCCTCTTTCCCTAGCCCCTAGCCCCTAGCCCCTAGCCCCTAGCCCCTAGGGCGTGTTTTCAAACTCGTTGTATCCTAAAAATAGGCGATCGCAGGCAGGTGTGTTTATGAATAGAGGAGACTTAAGTACCGAACAGTGGGAAAGGTTAAAACCCCTACTTCCCCCGCTTAAACCGCGAACAGGTAAGCCCAATCACGACCACCGACAGGTTGTCAATGGCATCGGAGTGGATACTGAGAACTGGTGCGCCCTGGCGAGACCTACCAGAACGTTATGGAAAGTGGGAAAGTATAGCCACACGGTTTTATCGGTGGCAAAAAGCCGATATCTGGAAACAAGTCTTAGAACACCTACAAGCCGATGCGGACAAACAAGGAAACCTAGACGCTTGACGTGCATTACGTTGATGGAACTGTAATTCGTGCCCACCAACACGCCGCAGGTGGAAAAAAGGGGGTGAAGAAGAGGAGAAACTAGGTCGTTCTCGCGGTGGCTTTAGCACAAAAATACACATACGTTGTGAGGGTAAAGGTAAACCGATAACTTTTCTTCTCACTCCCGGTCAACTTATGAAGTCAATATTTTTAGAACAATTGATGGAACAAGGAGCAGTCAAACGTTCTGGGCGAGGTCGTCCCCGTATCCGTCCTTCAAGAGTCGTAGGAGATAAAGGCTACACAGGTCGTCGTATCCGTAGTTACTTACGACGGCGAGGTATCCGTTTTACCATCCCACGACTGTCAAATGAACCCCGTCACGGTCCTTTTAGTCGGGAAATCTACCGTCAACGCAACATTGTTGAACGTGCTATCAACCGACTTAAGCAATGGAGACGTATTGCTACACGATATGAGAAACTTGCTGCAAATTATACAGCCATGATTACGATCGCCTTTATCTGGTTATGGTTGTAGTTTGAAAACACGCCCTAGGGGCTACGATGCTCAGGGCTAGGGAAGAGGGAAGAGGCAAGAGGTTACTCTGTAAAGGATTCTGGACTAAAGGTAACAGTTGTACTTGCCCTAATCGCCCTGGCGGTTGCTATAACCCTAGTTTGTCACTCTAGGAAGAGTAAAATAGAAAGAGAAGTCTAAATGGGAGACACAGACTATGATACAGCCCAAAATTCCACAACCTACCATTAGTTTCATCGATCAATATTGTGAGAGTTATCAAAAAATATTTCCAGAAGTTAGAAGCTATGAAGCCTTTAAGCAAATTATTATGGGGATTTTGACACCAAGCAAGAGAAAAAGTTTAGTAACACTCTCTAAAATAATTGGATTAAAAAATAGTCAATCATTGCATAACTTTTTAACACAATCTCCCTGGAAATCGGAAGAATTAAGAACCCAGAGACTAAAAATTATCTTTAACTGGTTAAAAGAAGAAGCAATTGACATTATTATAGATGAGACCGGAGATCCAAAAAAAGGAAATAAAACTGAATATGTAGCTAGACAATATTTAGGAAGGCTAGGAAAAGTAGACAATGGGATTGTAAGTGTCAATATTTATGGAGTTAGAAGAAGTAATCATGGAGTCTGGATGCCAGAGGGGGAGGAAGTTAAACAGACTTCTTGGCAAGAATTTGACCGAATATTAAGTAAAGGTCAACAACAAAAAAGATATGTGTGTGAGATAATATCTGGTCACAGGAATAAATATACTTATTGGTATCTAACAACTGATCCCGAAACATTACCAGTCAATAGTACATCTTATGTAATGACTAATATTGACAAAATTAAATATCAAGATGTAGGCAATATTTATGGAGAAAGAACTTGGATTGAATATGGATTTAGACAAAGCAAATCTGAATTAGGTTGGTCGGACTTTCATGTAACCAAATACAATGATATTGCTAAATGGTGGGAATCTATTTGTTGTGCTTTTCTCTTGGTTAGTATGAGGGCTATTTCAACTCAGTCTTCGGAATTATCTAACTTATCAAGTTGTCAATCTGAACTAAATAGTTATCTAGCTGAACATCCAGACTGGGATTTCAATCAAGGCTGGAAATCAATGCTAAATAATATGCAATTACTATTATTGCCACTATTAGCCCTCAAATTAGTAAAACCTTGGTTGAAGGTTTTTGAATCTCCTCTATTAGTTAGTAGTTTTAATACTTTAATTAGTCTGGTTAATCTCTGTGCTAATGCTTTAACAGGGACTAAATTAAATGCTTTTCACCAATTTTCTTCTGCCTAGGGTGACAAACTAGGGATAATATAAACAGTTAACGGTTAACGGTTAACAGTTAACCGTTAACTAAAAAGCGATCGCCCTCCCTAAAAAAAGAGCGATCGCCTAAAAAACTAAAAACTAAAAATCAAACATTCTCCCATTTAGCCCGTATTCCGCATTCCAGCAGCAATACCATTAATAGTTAACAAAGCTCCTCGCAACAATTCACCCTTGCTATAACGCGAGTGAATCACCCCAGGAACCCCTGCCACACCATGCTGCCGTAACCGCTTCAATAAAGCCACTTGCAACAAACCTAAAGGCACAATCGTAGCATTCCGTAACAAGACAGAACGCTGCAAATCTGGGTCTCCATCTAGCAAACGCTCATGACCAGTAATAGTCAAAACTAGATCGCGAATCAAGTGATATTCAGTCGAAATTTGCTCAAATAGAGCCTCAAATCGTTGCCTATCTGCGGGTGCTGATAACTCCCGAACATAGTGGTGAGCAATTTGCAAATCTACCTTAGATAAAGTCATTTCCACCTTAGAAATCACCATCTTAAAAAACGGCCATTTCAGATAGAAATATTGCAAAAGCTTCAAATGTTCTTCCGGTTTTTCCAGCAAAAACTCCTGCAAAGCAGTACCTACTCCGTACCAAGAAGGCAACAAAAAGCGGCTTTGAGTCCAGCTAAACACCCAAGGAATTGCCCGCAGAGTGCTAATATCTTTCTTGCCTCCGCTACGGCGTGCGGGCCTTGAACTAATTTGCAACTGGCTAATTTCTTGAATTGGAGTGACTTGATGGAAGAAATCAACCAAATCTGGCTCTTCATAGATTAAATGACGGTAGTGCGATCGCGACCTAACCGACAACTCCTCCATAATCTCATTCCAAGGGTCAATCCCATCAAAACCAGTGTGCAGCAAACTAGCTTGCACTACAGCCGCCGTCACAGTTTCCAGATTATAAAGCGCTAAGTCAGGCAACGAGTATTTAGAAGCCAAAACCTCACCCTGTTCAGTAATCTTAATTCTGCCACTAATACTCTTCCCAGGTTGAGCTAAAATCGCCTTATAAGCAGGGCCACCGCCACGTCCCACTGAACCGCCGCGCCCGTGAAAAATGCGTAAATTCACATTGTACTGCTCAGCAATTCGCTGCAAAGCCTTCTGAGCTTTATGAATTTCCCAATTACTACTAAGAAATCCAGAATCCTTATTACTATCCGAATAGCCCAGCATCACCTCTTGCAGACAAGAGCAAGGCAAAGAATCATCCTTTTTGATAGCATAACCACCAGCAAGCATCGCCCGGTAGAGTGGCAACTCGAAGAGTTTTTGCATCACTTGCGGCGCTTTTGTCAAGTCTTCCACTGTTTCAAACAGAGGAACCACATTAATGCTGCCAATACCCGTAGCTGGATCGAAAAGTCCCGCCTCTTTAGCTAAGAGCAAAACCTCTAGCAAGTCGCTAACATCATGGCTCATGCTAATCACATAAGTTTGGCAAATTTCCGGGCCAAACTCTTGCTGCATTTGTCGCAAGATGCGGAAAGTCTCAATCGTCTCGCAAGTTTTCGCAGAAAAAGGCAATTCTGCTGGGATTAACGGCCGACGGGTTTGCAATTCTGTAGCTAGCCAGATCGATCGCTCCGATTCTGACAATTCATTGTAAGACTTAGGCAGAATTTGCAGATATTCAGCAACTTCGGACAGAGCATCAGAATGAACCGACGACTCTTGACGGATATCCAAATGAGCCAAATTAAACCCATAAATTTCTACCTGGCAGATCAGATTTTCCAAGTCCCGACAACTCAGACCCGTTTCCACCAAATTGCGCTCAATTAGCCGCAATTCCGCCAAAAACTCCACACCCGAAGGGTAAAGTCCCACCAATCCCGGATTCTGGGAAAGAGCTTCCCGTTCCCTTTGTAACTCATCACCCTTGTAGAGCCGCCAATTGCGATCGCGCGTATTTTCCAACCGCTTGAGTACATAAGCCAACTTCAAGCGATAAGGTTCCTGACGGTAGCGAATCGCCCACTCATCGTAAACCTCTTGGATCTCCAACTTATCGCGATCGAGAGACTCCAACAACTCCGGTAGCACATCGCTCCAGTGCAGCGACAAACTCAACAGTTCGCTCAGCTTTTTCACCGCACCGATATACTTCTCCAGCACCAAATGTCGCTGATAACAAGAAGTTTGCCAAGTAATTTTCGGAGTCACAGAAGGATTGCCATCCCGATCTGACCCCACCCAAGAGCCGAACTTACAAAAATTGTACTTCGGTGGATTCAGATAAGGAAAAGAAGCGTGCAAAGCTTGCTTAAAGCGCTGGTACAGTTGGGGAATCGCATCAAAGAGCACTTCCTCAAAGTAGTGCAGAGTATACTCAACCTCATCAAGCACGCTCGGCTTAAACTGATGTAGCTCATCAGTGCGCCACCACAGGCGAATTTCTTCCATCAGTTGCCCTTGCAGCGCTTGCGCTTCCCAGGAAGATACTAAATAAGGGCTTTCCTGACTACCAGTACCCAGAACATCAAAATTTTCCTCAACTTGATCCAACTGTTGCAGAATCTTCGCAATCCGCCGCTGCTTAGTGCGAATCGTGTGGCGAACAATTTCCGTCGGGTGAGCCGTAAACACCAGCCGGATGTCCAAATTATCAATCAAACGCTGAATTTGTTGAGAAGGCACGTTCAAACGTCGCAACATCGGGAATAAGTGATGGAAAGTCCCTAAGTCCCTCGGCAAGTTATTATTACCTTCCTGCACCTGAGCTGTAAAGCTTTGAAAATTTTCCTCTATATATTGGTGGCTGGTTTGACCCTGCGACCTCGAAAAAGCCAATCCGCTAGCACCATTACCGCTGACATAAGCTAATTGCTGGTCTCGCTGTTCGTAGTGCTGCTCAACAATATTGATGAGCTGGAAATAGAGAGCAAAAGCGCGAGCCGCACGAATTGCGGCATTCAGGTCAAGCTTTTCGATAAGCTGCAAGACATTCGACTCCAGAAAATGAGGAGCCTGACGATCTGGGCCATTAATCGATCGCATCTGCTGAATTAAATCAACCAGTTCTTGACCGCACTCTTGTCGCAGCACTGACTCCCACAAGTCCTCTACGATTTTCAGGCGATTACGCAGAAACAGGTCTGAGGTAGCAAACGGGACAGGAGGCGAAACGACTTTTGTAGTGATGGCCTGATCTGACGAGTGGAGGACTGAACTCATGGGGTCTGTTCCTCAATAGCTGCGGATATCCAATCAATTGTACAGTTAACGGTTAACTGTCAACTGTTAGCTGTTAACAGTTGACAGTCTCTAAGAATCTTGGTGTGGGAAGTTGAGAACGGGGAGGCGATCGCCGCGAAACAGTTCCTCGCTGGATGAGCCAATTGTCACCATCAGCTCAGCCGCAGCTTTGCTAGCCAATAACCCAAAGAGTAAGGGTACAGTCGCAAAGCTCAATATAATATCTGAGGGAATTTGTAAATTCGGACTCTGGGATGGCTTAGTTTCTGGTAAATTCTGCCGAAACGACTGCATAAACATCGACCTCCTGATTTTATTAATTTTCACTCTAATCCCGATGCTCTATATCGTAGCGATTAATGCGCGTATAACTAAGTGTGCCAAAATACCCTCGTGGTGTGCTATCTCTAGGAAACAAAATTACACTTGACGAAATCAAAGCCCCCATGTTGAATGCGAAAGGGAGCATCTTGACAGACAATCGATCCGCCTTAACGCAGTGGGCCGGGGCAGCTTTGGGGCTTCCCGAAGTGCAAGTACAGGTGCGGTTGCGGGGCAATCACCTGCACATTCTCTGTGAAGCCGCAGAGTGTCCCCCCCAGCGTCTTGTAGTCGCCAAATATTCCGAAGCCCTGAGCGTGACTGACCTCGAAAAACTGCTACCTCGCAATCTACCTCGGATTTACCAAGTGTTTTTGTGCGGTAGGAGACTGGGTGCTAGACAAAATAACTGGACAGTGAGGCTGGAGTGCAACAGTTCTAACCGAAATCAACAACCACTCAAACGTCCCGAAGCACAACCGTTAGTAACTCCTCCCCCAGAACCGCCCATCGCTTCCAAGGAAATCAGAAATTTAGGGAAAAAGAAGCCTGAAAGGGAAAGTTCCCCGACGCACACTGCTGCCAACCCGATCGCAGCAGCAGGGGAAGGTAGAATCATTACCCAGAATGGTTCAATTGCCCCTGAGAATCAAGAAACTGAAGTTTTCGCGATTTCACCCCTAACTATTGATACTGCCTCTACTTCTCAATTAAGTGCCGCATCCGTTCCCCTTCATTCCTCATCTTATTCCATGACCGCAGGACAAGTAACGCAGCAGAGTACGGCCATTCTAGAAGTTCCTTCACAGGAGAACAATGGCACTCAAGATGAGGGAACGTTGACTATTTCCTGCGAACGTCTCGCTCGCCGAGGCTATCCTGATGCTATTGCCAGCTACCTTAGTGAAATCTTGGGAGCCTTGGGAGTCTCGGTTAAAGTTAGCATTCGAGAGCGGGGGGGCGGGGGAGCGGGGGAGCAAGGGAGCGAGGGAGCGGGGGAGAATACTGTCAGTTCTCCCCTGCCACTGGTTCGCCGGTTATGCGTGTTGTGCGAGTCAGCATACAGCCCCGACCCTTCGTTGCTAGCAGAGCCGATTGCTCAGCGGTTGCGGGATCTGAAATTAGAAGATTTTCGGGATGCGGTAATTTGCAGCCAAGTTAGGGGTGAAGCGAAGCCAGACTGGATGTTGCGGGTAGACCTCACGCCTCCGAGTCAAATGCTGAAGGAATGGGCCCGCTGGGGGGATGTAGCTGCGATCGCACGGCTATTAAATCAGGAATTAGCCGCTGTTGGGATCGAAGTTCGAGCCACACTTAAAGAATTTACTCTGCATTTATTCTGTAACAAGACTTTCGGGAAGCAGGGGAGCGGGGGAGCAGAGGAGCAGAGGAGCGGGGGAGCAGAGGAGCGGGGGAGCAGAGGAGCGGGGGAGCGGGGGAGCAGGGGAGCAGGGGAGCGGGGGAAAGGGGGAAGTTTCTCAGTTGCTAGTGCCTCTACTCCTGATAAACAGATAGTCACGGATGCGCTTGCGCCGATTTTAGCTGCGATCGCACCCCAAGGTATTCGCGCCGCCACTGTCTATGGCGTAGAAGCGCCCCGCACTCAGGAAGACGAAACTCCGGTTTGGATAGACTGGTTGGATTTGCCAGCAGCTCACCACCCGGATTTAGCTGTAAGTGCTGTCACACTTGCGGCTCAAGGAGATCGGTCGGCCCTAACATTTTTAATCAACCGCCTGCTCAATCCCAATCTTGACCGGAAACTGCAAACTGGGGGCATTCGCGTCCTGATTTTACCCAAAGGCGACTTGCTCCACATCATGAGCGAATCTCCTACCTGTCCCTCTCAATCTAAGGTAGGGCCGCCCATTGCCCAATTCCTGCGCCAGCTAAAAATTCCGGGTATTGTCGGGGTGCGGGTCTACGGCCGTCGCGCAGGTCAAAAACTCCCTCTGTGGCGCTATGGGGTTGAGGTGGGTACAGCCGTTTCCCCAGCATCGCCTGTGGCTCCCGCAAAGCCGCTGTCAAAAATCGCCAGACCTACTTTCGAGAAAGATATTGCGCCAGAGTTTGCCCCCTCCTCAGCGGATATGGCTTTCACTGGCTTAGATGGGGATTTGATTTTAACGCCCGATTTTCCAGGGGAATCTGTAATCGCCGACGTGGGAATTCGGCCTCGTCCCCGCCAACTGGGTAAGGGATTATTGGGGCTACAGCGATCGCTAGTTAGCTTTGGTCTGTTTGTTCCAAACGATGCTTTATCTACCACTGTTGCTAATTCCGATCGTGGGTGGCGCGATCGCCGAGCCGCGATCGCCTTAGTTTGGGCTGCGGCTGGATGTTTCCTAGCGTTCCAAACAGATTCCTTCTTGGGCAACTTTCTAGAATCCTTTGCCAGTAATAGCACCCAGGTAGAAGCACAGGGGAGCGGGGGAGCAGGGGAGCAGGGGAGCGGGGGAGCGGGGAGCGGGGAGCAGAGGAGCGGGGAGCAGAGGAGCGGGGGAGCAGGGGAGCGGGGGAGCGGGGGAGCAGGGGAGCAGAGGAGCGGGGGAGCGGGAGAGCAGGAAATTATCGCTGACTCTTTTAACGCTAAACCGCTAACTGCTGCTGGCTCTGAAGCCTTGCCAGAAACGAAGCAAACGGGAGCAATCTCTCAAAATAGTGAAGGGTTGGGAGTGGAATCAAACAATGTTTCTAACTCCAAAACTCGCGAGGTGAGCTTACCTCAGTTACCTTTGCAGCAATCGCCGCAAACTAATAGCACAGAAGTATTCAATGGTTCTGGGTTTACTAAACCCGGTACTGCTAGCATCGAACTTCCAGCTAATAGCAATAGCCAAGAGTCATTTTCAACATTAGATAGTGTAGAGAGTTACCCAACTTTCAGGAGCGATCAACTTGATGAGCAGTTAGTGCGCTACCAAAAATATATTCGCACTCATAAAAGGCTCCCGGATATTATGATCGTTGGCAGTTCCAGAGCTTTGCGGGGAGTCGAGCCGACTGTTTTAGAGAAAGCTTTGGCCCAACAGGGGTATCCGGGACTGAAGGTTTATAACTTTGGGGTAAATGGCGCTACTGTCCAAGTTGTAGACTTGATACTACGCCGCGTTTTGCCAGTGGAGCAACTGCCAAAACTAATTGTATTAGCCGATGGGGCCCGCGCTGTCAATAGTGGCAGGATTGATGTTACTTATAATGCGATCGCGACTTCAGAAGGTTATAGACAACTGGCTCAAGGAACTTGGAAAATCCACGCCAACAGAGTCAGCGAATCCACATCCAAATCCGCCGCCGCCGCCCCCCTTTCTCCTATAGCAGAATTGATGCAAAATATAGATAAGAGGGGTGTAGAGATCGAGGAATTTCTGAATCACAAGTTAGAGCGAGTCTCTGGGACTTACCGAAATCGCGATCGCTTGAAAACCTTTTTGCGATCGCTAGTTATTAGTCAGGTGCAACCTCCACGAGTTCCAAATAAGGAACAGCAAATAGCAGAGGAAAAACTAATAGTAGACAGCGGACAAACAAGCGAATTTGAGTCTAATGGGTTTCTTCCCATAGATATCCGTTTCACTCCCGCTACTTACTATCAGCAACATTCCAAAGTGTCCGGCGATTATGACGCTGACTATCAAAGTTTCCAACTCGTAGGCAGACAAACTGATGCTATCAAAAACCTTGTGGAATTTACCAAAGCTCACAATATTAATTTGGTTTTTGTTAATATGCCCCTAACTAAAGATTATTTAGATCCTGTGCGGGGTGAATACGAACAAGAATTCCGAGAGCAAATGCAGCAGCTAGCAGCCGAAACTGGATTAATTTTCCGAGACATAGGTCTTTTGTGGCCAGAGGCGCGGGAAAACTTTTCCGACCCCAGCCACCTCAATCGCTATGGAGCAGTCGAAGTTTCCAAGCAGTTAGCTAAAGATCCGATGATTCCTTGGCCAACTCGCAATTAAATTTGTTAATTGTTAACTGTTAACTGTTAATTGTTGGTTGTTAATTGTTAGTTGTTAGTTGTTAGTTGTAGGACTTACCAAGCTGGCCCAGAAACCGGGTTTTTTACGAAAATACTTCGTTCCAGCCCACAGATTTCATAAAAAACCCGGTTTCTATGGTCATAGCGCATAAATCCTGAATAAGCAATTACCAATCACCAACTACCAATTACCAATCACCAATTACCAATCACCAATTACCAACCACCAATTACCAATCACCAATTACCAACCACCAATTACCAATCACCAATTACCAATCAGCGATCGGCAATTAGCAATCAGCAATTAGCAATCAGCAATTAGCAATCAGCACTACCATGAAACAAGTAAAATCTTCCGAAGAAAGTACAAATCAAAAGGGGAAAACCAAAAGAAAAAATATACCCTTTCTATTTTTTCTATTTGCGCTTTCCTTTTTTCTGTTTTCTTTATATAGAGGTGTGATTTTACCTGATTCTTTATCGGCTCAAACCCCAGAGTTTAGTCCTAATGGGAATACTGCCGAACAGCAAGCACTACAACCCTTTGAACAAGTCATTAAAGATACGGAAAAATTGTCTGGACTTTTTACTCTCTACACTGAGAAAGAAGAGAAAAAAGTTTATCTAGAAATTACCCCAGAACAACTCAATAAAAAATTCCTCTGCTTTATCACTCTAGAATCGGGACTAGGAGAATCGGGAATTTATAGCGGAATGCCAATTGGAGATTTTTTGTTTCAGTTGCGCCGCCAACAAAACAAGGTAGAATTTGCCCTTCCTAATATCAATTTTCGCACCCATGATGGCGATCCTCAAGCTGGTTCTGTAGAACGTTCTTTTAGCGATTCAATTCTCTATTCTTTACCGATTAAAAGCATTCATCCTGAACGAAAAAGTTTGCTAATCGATCTTAGCGATTTACTGATGAGCGAACGCCGCGACCTTCCGGGGATAACTGCAATGTTGCCTTACTTCTTGGGGGGTTCCTATTCTATAGAACCTGATAAGTCTTATTTTAAGGAAGTGAAAGCCTTCCCTTTAAATGTAGAAATTTCCTCTGTTTATGGTTTCTCTAGCTCGAATGATAGCGATATGGCTTATCTTCCATCTTTGCCGGATAGCCGAGCTTTTAATCTTCGCATTCATTACAGTTTCTCTGAAGTTCCTGTTAATAATGGCTATCGACCTCGCACCGCCGATGAGCGTGTGGGCTATTTCCTAACTGCTTACAAGGATTTTTCGGATGAAAATCGTTCTGAGCCTTTTGTACGCTATGTGAATCGGTGGCATTTGCAAAAGCAAAATCCTGGGGCTCCGATGTCGCCGCCAGTGCAGCCGATTGTATTCTGGATTGAAAATAATGTGCCTTTGGAGTATCGGGAAGCTATCAGCGAGGGTGTTTTAGCTTGGAATAAAGCTTTTGAGAAGGCGGGATTTATTGATGCAATTCAAGTTAAGCAAATGCCGGATAATGCGTCTTGGGACCCGGCTGATGTGCGCTATAACACGATTCGCTGGTCTAGTTCTTTTTATCCTGCATTTGCGGGTATTGGGCCGTCTCGGATCAATCCGCTGACGGGACAAATTTTAGATGCGGATATTCTTTTGGATGCAAATATTGTCCGAGATATTAAGCATGGCTATCGCAGTTTGGTGCAACAAAATCAATCGATGGCAAAGGCTTTTCAGGGGCGAAATGGTACTAATGGTAATCCTTGCCAATTCGGTATTTACTCTCGCTATATTAAGGGTTTGGAAAGTGGGGATGGAGGACTGAGGAGGGGGGATGGTTTGGAATTAGATGATTTGCCAACTTTGAGGGAACAATACAGTCAGCAGGGCCGTTCTGCGCTGTCGAAGTTGATGTCTAGTTCTGATTTGTGTTTTGGGTTGGAGTCGTCGAAGCAGTTTGCGATCGGGGCGATGGCGCTCTCTCTGTTCCACAATGCGCCGCCTGATGGTAGCGATATGTCGGAGTTCGTACACCAGTATTTGCGTTACTTGGCGGCGCATGAGGTGGGTCATACGTTAGGACTGAGGCACAATTTTCATGGGAGTACGATGCTGGAACCGGAGGATTTGAATAATACGGCTATTACTCAAACTAAGGGTTTGGTGGGGTCGGTGATGGATTATGTGCCGATTAATATTGCGCCGCAGGGAACTGAACAGGGGGATTATTTTCCGGTGGTGGTGGGGCCTTACGATCGATGGGCGATCGAGTATGGTTATAAGCCGATTGGAGGGGTGAATCCGGCGGCTGAGGTGGATAGGTTGGCGGAAATCGCGCAGCGGGCTCCTGAACCTGCGCTTTCTTATGCGGCGGATGAGGATTCTTTTGATATTTTGAATCCGGCTGCGAATACGTTCGATCTTAGTAGTAATATGTTGCGCTATTCTCAGTGGCAGTTGGATAATTCGCGGGTGATGTGGAAGAAGTTGGAGGATCGGACTCCTGCTAGCGGTGAGGGTTACAGTGAGTTGCGGACGATGTTTGATACGGTGTTTGGGTATTATTTCCAGAATGTGATGAATACAACTCTATATGTTGGGGGTCAGTCGTTTAACCGCGATCGCCCGGGCGATCCAAATGGACGTTTGCCTTTTGAAGCGATCGCGATCGAGAAACAGCGGGAAGCTTTGGCGAATCTTCAAAAGTATGTGTTTGCGGCGGATGCGTTTAGTTTCTCGCCGGAGTTGTTGAATAAGTTAGCGCCGTCGCGTTGGGATCATTGGGGAAATCCGGCGTTGATGTTTCCTTTGGATTATCCGATTGGCGATCGCATTACTTTTCTTCAGCGTTTTGCGTTGCGGGTGTTGCTTTCTCCTGTCCGTCTGACGCGCCTACGGGATGGGGAATTGAAGACTGCGCCGGAGAATGCTTTGAAGATGCCGGAGTTATTTGATACTTTGCATAAGGGTATTTGGACGGAGGTTTTGCAGTTAAACGATAAGTCGATGCCGATTTCTAATTTCAGGCGATCGTTACAGCGCGAACACTTAGCTATTTTAATGGGGATGGTGTTGCGAAAGACGGGTGCTCCTGAAGATGCACGGGCTTTGGCTTGGTCTGAATTACGGGAACTACGGGAAGCTTTGAGTAAAGCGATTCGGAAGGATGATAAGAAGGCGGATGCTTACACGCGAGCTCATTTGGAGGAAACGCGCGATCGGATTACTAAGACTTTGAATGCACAAATTGAATCTAATTAGTTAGTTGTTAGTTGTTAGTTGTTAGTTGTTAGTTTAGGAATTTTCAATGGGACTTACGCACGATATACGTAACGCCGCCATCCTGGCGGTAAAGTCACCGCCAAGATGGCGGCCCTACTGCGATCGTGCGTAATGCCTGTGCAATATTAACTAAAATCAGTAGATTATAAGGAGAGAATTGTGTATGATCGTCACGCAAGTTGAAACTAAAACCTACACGGCTGAGGAATATTTAGAAGCTGAAATTAATTCTCAGGATCGGCATGAGTTGATCAATGGAGAGATTGTTCTAATGACGGGTGGTACACCGAATCACAATGAAATCACCAGCATCTTAAATGCTATTTTGAGGGTGAGTCTCAAGGGTAAACCTTACAGTATTTTTGCATCAGATCAACGCCTTTGGGTTCCCCAATTTAATAATTATACTTACCCAGATGTGATGGTGGTAGCACGACCGATTGAACTCCAATCTGGACGCACGGATACAATTACCAATCCTCTGCTGATCGCCGAGGTTCTATCTAAAAGTACCAAAGCTTACGATCGCGATGAAAAGTTTGCTGGGTATCGCAGTCTTCCTAGTTTTCAGGAATATTTATTAATCGATCAATACCGGGTACAGGTAGAGCAATACTTTAAAACTGAAGCGAATAAGTGGATATTTTCAGAATATAGCAGTATCGACGATCGGCTGACATTAACTTCTATTCCTGTAGAAATTTCGCTGGCCGATTTGTATGAAAATATCGAGTTAAACTAACAGTTAATAATTGCTTAGCAATAACCATTAATATGACTTTTATTTCTTTAAAATACGCTTATTTCCTACTGATTACTCTAGTAATTTACTGGCTAATTCCTAACCGAAGATGGCGGCTGTTTGTGATGCTGGCGGCCAGCATCAGATTCTATGCTTTCCTACAAATAGAGTACATCCCTCTACTATTAATCGGTATTTTATTTAATTACCGCTTGGCAAAAGCGATAGGAGAACCTCTTGACTGGCGGATTGCCAATGAAGCTTGGAACCGCCGCCGTTTCCTCCTTCTGTGGCTGGGAATTATCATTAATATTTCACTATTATTAGGCTTTAAATATGTGCCTTTTTTCTTGACTTCCATCGGTACATTTTTTAATTTGCCAGTTGCGTTAGATAGTGCTAGGTGGGTAAACACTAATGTAATTTCTCCTTTAGGACTGAGTTTCTTTTGTTTTGAGTGCGTTGCTTACTTGATTGATGTATATCGAGGTGCTCCTGCTGCTAATTCCCTGCTGCAATTTGCCTCTTACAAGTTCTTTTTCCCCAAACTAATTTCTGGCCCTATTACTCGCTATCACAATTTGCTCAGTCAGCTCAAAACGTTAAAATTTCCGACGCACGATGGAATTGCTGAAGGACTTTGGCTGATTGCTTCTGGTGCGGTAAAAAAAGGAGTTTTTGCTGATAACTTGGGTAAGTTAGTTACCCTCAGTTTTGATAATTTACAGAGGGCTGGTAGTGGGGATTTATGGTTAGCGACAATTGCTTATGGACTGCAATTATATCTAGATTTTAGCGGCTATGTTGATATGGCTCGCGGTACTGCTTTACTGATGGGTTTGAGTTTGCCCCAAAATTTTGATTTTCCTTATTTCAGTGTTAGTATTGCTGATTTCTGGCGGAGATGGCACATGAGTTTAGGCGATTGGCTGCGGAATTATCTATATTTTCCGTTGGGTGGTTCGCGGGTAGGCTTAGTTAGAACTTGTCTGAATTTATTGATTGTCATGCTGATTGCAGGAATTTGGCACGGGGCGGCTTGGGGGTTTATTATTTGGGGATGTTTGCATGGTTTGGCTTTAGTAGTTCATCGCCTGACGGAAGTTATTTCTAAGCAGTTATCGCTGGAAAGTTTTTGGCAAAGTTTGCCTGGGATTTTGGTGGGTTGGTTGTTGACTCAGGGCATGGTATTTGCATCTTGGATATTTTTTAGACTCCCGGATTTAAAAATTTCTGGGTTAGTATTTTCACATTTTTGGGGACATAATGCGGATGTTCAATTTGCTCAGAAAGTTTATATTGAGTCTCTAGGTTTAGAGCGATTTCAGATAAGTTGGATGGTGGCCTTGGTGGTGGTGGTTATGGGAATTAGTTACACTCTGCACCGAGGTTTGAAGTTGCAGTTAAATTGGCCTTTAAAGTTGATTTTAGTACCGTTGTGTTTCCTTGCTTTAGCTTTGGCACCGGAGGGTGGTTTACCTTATATTTATTTTGATTTTTAAGATTCTTAACTAAGATAAATTCCGGCTGCTGATATGCAAACTCTCCAGGGTAAACGCATCTAAATTAAGTTGACATAAAATCATATTTGTGCCTAACTATTATCTGAGAAAAGCATTCTTAAAACTCTTAAATCTGATGCGATTAACCCAGTTAAAATCGAGCTTTAAGAACTTCTGAATTCTTAAAGCTGAATCAATTTAGATCGGAAATCCGTTTTATAGCAACCGCCAAGGTGGTTAGGACATTTTAGTTTCCTCAAACCCTTAATTCCATTCCCTTCTTCCTCTTCTTTCCTGAGCATCAGAGCATCGTAGTCCCTCTTTTCCCCTTCTTCCTCTTCTTCCCCTAGCCCCTAGCCCCTAGCCCCTAGCCCCTAACCGCCTTGGCGGTTGCTATAGTTTTCGAGCGTTAGCTGGCAGAGTCTAAAATTTGAACTAAATAATTATTATCCATTCCCGCCAGATACCGCTTCATTTTTAAACTTCCTTTAAATCCTTTTTCCTGTTTCAGTAAATTGACAGCTAAACGACGTAGAAGAGCAAAATTTTCAGGAGAATGATCTTTACGAATGCGGCTCTTGTCTTCAGAAAAAGTAACATCCAATGTCCAATGTAAGCTATTTTCAATACCCCAATGACTGCGAATTGCTTGAGAAATCTTCTCAGCATTACTGGCTAAACTACTTAAATAAAACCGAACTTCTGTGGTAGTTTTATTCCACAAACGTCTTTCACTTACGACCATCACAATCGTTTTTAATCCAGTCCATAATGATTGATTATAAAGAGGTGGTAACTCCGAGACTGCCACTGTCCAAATTTGTCTTTTTTCAACTCGATGATGCCCTCCTTCTATTTGTTGATAATAGCTATGCTCTCTACCAGCAAACTCTTCTTTCGGTGTTTTCGAGATATTAGCGATCGCAAGCAAGTGGAAAAAATTTTAACTGATTACAATCGAACGCTAGAACAACAAGTTGCCGATCGCACCGTCGAACTCCAACGTGCCAATCAGGAATTATCGCGCTTAGTAAATTTAGACGGATTGACCCAGGTTGCGAATCGCCGCCGCTTCGATTACTATCTGGCTAGAGAGTGGCAACGACATCTACGAGAACAGCAACCTTTAGCACTGATTCTCATGGATATTGACTATTTTAAACGCTACAACGATCGCTACGGACACCAGCGCGGAGATGATTGTTTGATCCAAGTGGCGCAGGCGATCGCTAAAATTCCCAAACGTCCTACAGATTTAGTTGCTCGTTACGGTGGTGAGGAGTTTGTGGCGATTTTGCCGAATACAAATGCAGAAGGTGCGTTAATCGTGGCAGAATCTATACGAATGGCGATCGCTGCGATCGCTATTCCCCACCCCAAGTCGGAGGTAAACCCATACTTGACGTTGAGTTTGGGTGTTACCAGTTTAATTCCCAGCTTAGATATGAGATTAGAGGATTTAATTGCTAACGCAGATCGAGCCTTGTATCTAGCCAAAAACCAGGGACGCGATCGCGCGATCGTTGTGATTCACCCTCAAAACTGTCCGCAACCTTTCACATCTTAAAATCCAGGTTCATCGTTTAAAGTTTCAATTAATAAATTCATTTGCTCTTTACCCTCAACCAAAAAAGTTTCGCACTGCTGCAAATATTCTACAGCCATTGCGAATTGCTCAAAAACTTCCTCTAAAAGGAGTTCTCCTGATTCAACTCGATTAATAATTTCTTCAAGCTGAGCCACTGTCGTTTCATATTTCCAGTCAGACTGGCGTTGTGAAAAATCAATCATTTTAAGTAGAAGGAAGAAGGAAGAAGGAAGAAGGAAGAAGGAAGAAGGAAGAAAAATTTAGTTATCTAGGAGAAAAAGAAGAAGGAAGAAGGAAGAAAAATTTAGTTATCTAGGAGAGAAAGAAGAATGTTTATACAGTCAGCTTTTTAGCCATCGTTATCTTATGTTTAATTAGGTGGATTTACTTATCTCTACAATCTTGACTTTAAGCATACCGCGATTCAACTTAATAGTTAATTCTTCTCCAGGAGCTAACCCCTCAGTCGAGCGCGTCAGACTTCCGTCATTTTGTTTTACGATCGCATAACCTCTTTGTAACACAGCTTGAGGGTCAAGTGCCGCTAACTTTTCTCGTAACATTTGACACTGTACAGTTGCCTGTTGTAAACTTCGCGATGTAGAAGGCAGACGTTTTAATCGATGCTTTAATCCTTGACATTGTGCTTCTGATTTGTATAAACGCTGCTCTACAGCTTCTATTAATGTTCGCACTCTTTGGCGATGTTGAATATATAAATTAGCAATATCTGGCACAACTTTTTCAGCGGCGGCGGTGGGAGTGTGAGCAGTTTTATCGGCAACTAAGTCCGCTAAAGATTCATCTCTTTCGTGACCAATACCTGCGATCGTGGGGATAGAACAATTAGCGATCGCGCGTACCACCCGTTCGTCATTAAAACAAGCCAAATCTTCCACAGCGCCGCCACCCCGTGCTAAGATAATTACATCAGCACGACCATCTAATTCTACTCTTTCAATTGCTGTGGCAATAGAAGCTGGCGCTAATTCTCCCTGCACCAAAGCAGGTGATAATAATACCCGCAAACCGGGATATCGCTGAGTGAGAGTGCGTTGAATATCTCCCCAAGCAGCAGCAGTTGGTGAAGTGACAACAGCCACAGTTTGAGGATGTATTGGAAGCGATCGCTTTCTGGTAGGATCGAACAAACCCTCAGCATCGAGGCGCGATCGCAACTGCTGGTAACGCAGAGCTTGCAACCCTTCCCCCGCCGGTAGCGCTTGCCAAACATTCAATTGATATTCTCCCCGCGCTTTATAGACGCGGATGCTTCCCAAAACTATCAACTGTTCCCCTTTGACTGGCAATTGTACCAACTTTTCCCGCTGAGAGTTCCACGTCACGCAGCGAATCACAACCGGATTGTCGCGATCGCATAGAGTAAAAAATAAGCCACTGCGGTATTCTGAGACACTCGATACCTCCCCCGTTACCCAAACGAGGCGCAGATAGCTGTCATCTTCCAACAATGCTTGAATGTAAGAAGTAACTCCAGCGACAGACAAAGCCGTATCAGGAATGAGGCGATCGGGAATAAGTGAAGTCATGGATCGGGAAAATTTAATCATTACTATCTAACTGGTAAGATCCGTATCAATAGCAATATTCTAATATTCTAATTATAGGCTACTATTTATAATGTACAAAACTCAAGTTGTTGATTAATCTCACCGAAAATCAAATGATTTCACTGACTATGCTACGCCAACAGGCGGCTACCATCGGCATTACCGAGGCAGAAGCAAAAAAATATGGCGATCTTCGACATAAAAGAACTTGGACGCTAGCAATCGAACACCATCAGCAAAACGCACTTTCTCCTCAACAAACCCCGTCAATATCACCAATTGAACTGAATGATGATATTGAAGCCATAGCCAACGAATATGAATCTCCTCCTGATGAAGTAATACAAACAGATTCTACACCAAAAGCGCTTAACTCACCTCCACCAAGTAATATTAAATCCTCGGAGATAACCAAGCAAGATGGAGCTTTTGAACAAGTTGTTAAAAATCATATTAAAGCGCTAAGAATAGGATCGGGATTGAGTGAAAACCAGTCTCATTCGCCGATAAAAGATTGGCTTTGTCCAGAATGCGGCGGACAGGAATTAAACTGTTACCTGTGCAGAGGTGTAGGCAATATCGATGAGATTGCAGCTATAGGTTGGACACTAGCCTATATGGAAATGCTAGGCTGTTCTCCCACCGAAATAGCACCCCTAAGAAGTTTATCTCCTTCACCCAATACCTTGAAATTGAGTCTAGAAGTCTGTCTCACTATCAAACAAAGTACCGAGATTTTAAACCGTACCGAGAAGTGGGTACATCAGCAATTAGTTCCATCTCTCTCTCATGTTTAATATAGCAACCGCTTTCGTCTGGATGATAGCACTACCATACATACATTGTTTTACTTGGCTCGTTTCTGTTCGCTTCGCATCCGCAGAAATTCCGCGAACACAGCTATCCCTCCTGAGACTAGCATTAAGATTACACTCAGAGCATTAATATCAGGCTTAACCCCAGTCCGAATCCGGCTAAAAATTTCTAGGGGTAGAGTTGTTGAACCGCTTCCTGCTGTGAAACTGGCAATTAAAAAGTCATCCATACTGAGCACAAAAGAGAGCAAGCATCCAGATACAATCCCCGGCATTAATTGCGGCAACAAAACCTTTATAAAAGCTTCCACCGGAGTTGCCCCTAAATCGAGAGCAGCTTCTTCTAAATAGGGATTAAGATCGGCTAACCTCGTAGAGACAACCAGACCAACATAAGCTAGACAAAACACTATATGAGCCGCTACAATTGTCCATAAACTCAGAGGAATAGCTACTGCTGCTAAAAATACTAGAGTAGCAACTGCGATCGCGATATCGGGAATAATTAGCGGCAAATAGGAAACGCCTTGATACAAACTCTTACCAGGAAACTTGTAACGAGCCAAACCTACGGCCATTAAAGTACCGAAAACTGCGGAAATTCCGACAGCACAAAAAGCCACAATTAAGCTATTTTGTAGTGCCCCTAAAATCCTCGCATCGTTAAATAACTTGACGTACCAATTTAAAGTAAATCCTTTCCAACCAGCACTAAATGGAGACTTATTAAAACTATAAAAACTCAGTACGAAGATGGGCAGGTACATATAGAAAAACATCAAAGCTGCAAATACAACCTGCCAAGAAACCCGAAATTTAGGTTTGGGGTGCAACATATCTAATGGTAATTCCTCCTCTTGATTGCTCACAGCTTCTCCATCAAGTGATTTTTGTAATAGTTAACAGTTAACAGTTAACAGTTAACAGTTAACTGATTTAGATTGCTTTGCGATCGCCATACTTCAGCAAAAGCGCGATCGCGATACTCACAGCAAAAATTAACACCATACTCATAGCAGATCCCAGCCCCCAATTTTGAGTTGCTCCCAAAAATTGATTGTAAATCAATCTAGCCGAAGTCATGCTGGAAGCGCCCCCCAACAATTCTGGATCGACAAAATCTCCCAAACTGCTGATAAATACTAGCAAAGAACCAGCCGCAATTCCAGGCATAGTTTGCGGTACAGTCACTTTCCAGAAAGTTTCTACAGGATTCGCACCCAAATCCGCAGATGCTTCCAGCAACCGCCGATCTAGCTTTTCCAGAGAAGCGTAGAGAATTGTAACGATATAGGGTAAATAGCTATAGGTCATACCAATTAAAACAGCAGGACTGCTATTGAGCAACTCTACAGGGGGGAGCCCTAACCCCGTCAGCACCGTATTGAGTACACCCGTAGGTCGCAGTATGGTAATCCAAGCATAAGATCGTAACAGAGAAGAAGTCCACAGCGGCAGTACAAAGCCCAGCAAAATTAAATTTCGCCACCGCTTTGAGACATTAAGGGCAATCCAGTAAGCAACTGGAAATCCTAATAGTAAACAGAAGAAAGTTGTACCACTTGCGAAAGACAAAGATCTACCAATTACTCTTAAGTTAGTCCAAGAGAATTTAGACAACTGGCATTTATCAAAGCCAAAAACGCGGCAATAGTTTTCAATTCCCGAAGGATTTACCAAATCTCCTGGTTTAATATTGGGTACTAAACTTAATTCTAAAATAACTAGAGTTGGTAGTACCAGCAATAGAGCTAACCATAAGCCAGAAGGCCCCAGCAATGTGAAAGGCCCGATTAACTTTGACCAAATTTGACCAACAATAGTTTTAAATCCAGAATTAGGTTGCGAAGAATTTTTAGTCGATACAGCCATAATTGGTAATTGGTAATTGGTAATTGGTAATTGGTAATTGGTAAGTAGAAGGAAGAAGGAAGAAGGAAGAAGGAAGAAGGAAGAATGCTTATACAGTCAGCTTTTTAGCCATCCCGATCTTATGTTTAATTAGGTGGATTTACTTAATTGGTAATTAGCGATCATTAGCTGTTGGTTGTTATTTTGTGTTTTTTTACTATCAACTATCAACTATCAACTAATAACTATCAACTATCAACTATCAACTAACAACTAACCACCAACAACTAACAACTAACAACTAACCACTAACTATTCACTTGTAAGTTTAGTCCAATATCGGTCATAAACCGCAGTAACTTCACCCACAGGAGCGATACCTTGACACTTTGCTAAAATCTCCTCTGGGGGAAACAAAATTTTGTTTTCGCGGACTTCAGGCTCTAACAAATTAAAAGCCTCCTCCGAAGGAGTAGAAAAACTCAGTCGATCTACTAAAGATGCGGCTACATCTCCTTGCAGCATAAAGTTTATCCATTTATAAGCTGCTTCAGGATTGGGAGCAAATTTGGGAATTACTAGGGTGTCAGTCCACAGGGAAGAACCACTTCTAGGTACGATATACTGCAAATTAGTATTTTCTGGAATTACCTCATTAGCATCTGATGAGTAACACATTGCTACCATTAGATCTCCAACTAGCATTTGAGGTCGCCAAGCATCTGTAGTAAAAGAAGCTAGGTCTGGTTTTAGTTCCGATAATCTTTCATAGGCTTCTCTAATTTCATTAGGATTCGTTGTATTTAAAGAGTAGCCTAGCATCCGCAGCGCCGCTCCCATCACTTCTCGCAAATCGTTTAACAGCGTCATTCGCTTAGATAATGCCTTCTGATTTTTCCAGAGATCGTCCCAATCTTCGATAGGATACTTAATTTTTTCGGTGTTGTAAATCAACCCAGTAGTACCCCATGCTAAGGGTACGCTATAGCGATTTCCTGGATCGTAAACAGGACTTTGGAATTGCTTTATGAGCCGATCCAAGCCTCCTAAAAGTGAGCGATCGAGTTCAATCAGTAAACCCAATTCGCTCATTAGGAGCACCATGTAGTCAGAAGGGTAAATAATACTGTATGCGCTACCACCACCGGCCTGAATTCGAGCCAACATTGCTTCGTTGGAGTCGAATACATCTGCGATGACTTGGATACCTGTTTTTTCTGTAAAGCGATCTAGTAGAGCCTTATCTGTGTAGCCTTCCCAAGTATAGATATAGAGTTTGTCAGAAGCACCTTTACTAATGGGAGCAGATTGCACGTCTGCCAGTCGCCAGCCGCAGCTAGAAAGGGTCAATCCTGACAAGGCTGCTGCCGATGTTTGTAGGAATTTGCGCCGAGTTGGGCGTGTGCTGTTGAGCCTATAAGTCGGTAAATTAGTCGGAGGCACAGATTGAAAAATTGGTAATTGTTAACTGTTAACTGTTAACTGTTAACTGTTAACTGTTAACTGGTAATTGTTAACTGTTAACTGTTAATTGTTAACTGTGGTGATTACCTTTGATCGCTTAAAGCAAGGCAATCGGTGGTTCCCCAATAAGCATAGATGGGTGTGTGAGCATCGGGAAACGAGCCGCCTGTATTTGGTTGACGGACTGTGATGCGATCGCCAGAAACCAACTCGACTACGTAGTGAACGTGAGTCCCCATATACATTGTGTGTTTCAGCCGCCCCTCAAAGCAATTTACCGAGACATCAGGCTGATAAAGATTTAGATATACTTTCTCAGGGCGCACGCTTACCACTGCTGATTCTCCCGTCCCCCCACTCCACATATCGGATTGCTGCACGACTATTTTCAGGTTACTCTTAGTCCGAATAGTCAGAGTTGAGCGATCGCTTGCTTCTACTCTCCCCGGAAATAAATTCGTATCCCCAATAAAATCTGCCACAAAGGCCGTCTGAGGACACTCGTAAATTTCCTCTGGAGAACCAATTTGTTCGATCCGACCCTCGTGCATCACTGCGATGCGATCGGAAAGGCTCATTGCCTCTTCCTGGTCATGCGTTACCATCACAAAAGTTAAGCCCAAGTCTTGATGCAAATTAGACAACTCTACCTGCATCTGCTTTCGCAACTTCAAATCTAGAGCTCCTAGTGGTTCATCTAACAACAACACTGCTGGGCGATTGACAAGGGCCCTTGCCAAAGCTACCCGCTGCTGTTGACCTCCTGAAAGTTGACTGGGGAAGCGGTTAGCAAAAGATTCCATTTTCACCAGCCTCAAGGCTTCTCGCACCCCTTCCTCAACCTCAGCTTTTCCCTGTCGCTTAATCCGCAACCCAAAAGCAATATTTTCCCAGACGCTCATGTGGCCAAATAGAGCATAACTTTGAAACACCGTATTTACTGGGCGGCGGTAGGGAGGAGTATTAGTCATCGACTGACCCCGAATCATCACGTCCCCAGCCGAAGGAGTCTCAAATCCAGCCATTAACCGCAGCGTCGTAGTTTTACCGCAGCCAGAAGGCCCCAGAATACTGAAAAACTCTCCCTGACGGATATCGAGGTCAACTCCTCGCACTGCCGTCTCGCCGTTAAACACTTTGAACACTTTGCGGAGTTCAACGTCGAATCCAGTTTCCGCTACTGTTGTACCTTGGTTGAGTGCAGTCTGAAACATAAGTGGCTTTTCCTGACGGTAATGCACGCTGGTTCAATACAATTTAGTTTAAACTTTTCTGTATTTTAGGGGAGGTCGGTAAGGATAAATAACTGTAAAGAGTTTTCCTTCACCTCCGATGTTGATTTTCTTAACGCTCCGCAGGGGCGGTGCATAAAGCTCTGTTGAGGTGGATTAGTTATCCTTGGGTGTTGGGGTTTGAGTTGGGGTTTGAGTTGGGGTCGGATTTGGGGTCGGATTTGGAGCCTCCTGTTTGTTTTGTTCTTGCCATTCTGATAATGGGCGATCGCTGGCTGTTTTAAAGTCTATCGGCACTAGGATAACAGATAAATTTTGAGGTGGCGGTGATGGCGGATCGACTTGAGCGTAGAGAAAACGATTGCTGAATTCGGGTTTACCTAAGATTAAATGATGAGTCTGTTGGTTGTCTAACTTAATCTCAATTTTAGCTTGGGGTTGGTCGAGTCCAAATTCTGAGAGTGTCGCGGTGGGGATACTGAAGGTGCGATCGCTCTTCCCTGTCGTCAGTCTATCCAGCAAAAAGTCTACGGACGCTGGATTTGCTGCTTGTTGAACTGGTACTTTTATTTGCCATTTACTTTTTCCATTTTGTGTATCATTATTTCGCTCAATTGTCAATACTTTTTCTTTAACTGTCAAGGTAAAAGATTTTACCTGGTCAGTTTTGAAATCAAAGATTTGCTCTTGTTTCGCCTTAGCCGCTTCTCTCTCAGGTTTGCCTTTAATTTCATAGAAGTAAACGAACCCACTCAAGCCCAAAGCTATGACTATCAATGCTAAAGTATTATTCTTGAATTTCATGTTAATTGTTAATTGTTAATTGTTAGTTGTTAGTTGTTAGTTGTTAGTTGGTAATTGGTAATCGCTAATCGCTAATTGGTAATTGCTAATTTCTTTGCTAATCGAAAAAATTTCTCCCCCGCTCCCCTGCTCCCCTGCTCCCCTGCCCCTCTGCTCCCCTGCTCCCCCGCTCCCCTGCTCCCCTGCTCCCCTGCTCCCCTGCTCCCCTGCCCCTCTGCTCCCCTGCTCCCCCGCCCCCCGCTCCCCATCTCCCTACCGCCGCCGCCACCATAAAAACGCCGCAATTGCTAATCCAATTAAGGGCCAAACTAGCCATGCAATAACTAATCCTGCTGCTTGTACAAGACTCATATTGATGCGGCGATTTGTAACTTTTTTAGGGCTGATAGAAAGTATTTTCTGATCTGGCTTGCTTAACCAGCTAACTGAGTTAATAAACACATCTCCATTAAGCTGTTGTTCAAACCAGCCATTCGTAGCAAATTGAGAATTTCCTAACACAACCATACGAGATTCTTTGGCGGAAGAAGGGGAAGGGGAAGGGGAAGGGGGAGAAGCCGTAGGAGAAATTGTTGGAGAACTCGTTGGCGATGTAGTTGGAGAACTCGTTGATGATACAGTAGGAGATGCTTCTGGTGATGTAGTAGGAGAACTCGTTGGTGATGCCTCTGGTGATGCACTTGGAGCTGCTTCTGGCGATGTAGTAGGAGAACTTGTTGGTGATGCCTCTGGTGATGCACTTGGAGAACTCGTTGGCGATGGTGTTGGCGTTGCTTGGGTAGTTGTAGCCGCAGAACGAGTTATAGCTACACCTAATAATAACGGCCCTTGCCGATCGCTCTTCGGATCGAACTCCAATCTGCTGTTACTCAAATCACTTTCAGCCCAACTTTCATCGCTTGTCCAAACGAGTGGCTTTTGTTCAATTCCAGTCACCGTAGTTGTTTCTAAAGGACGCGCAAGGGGATAGAATGAAGTGCCAGCACCGAAACTTTGAGTAATAGGATGGTCGCCGTAACGCTTGACTAGGGGAACAGTCGCACCCAGACCATATCTTTGACCCTCGCCGGAAGGATCTATGGCTAGACTTTTGTCTAAGGTAACGCCCCAATCTTTCAGCAAACTATCTAATCCTGTACTTGCATTATTAGGGGTGAGGTCTAGCATTAGCATCAAACTACCGCCGCGATCGAGATAAGCGGTTAATGCTTTAACTTCCTCCTCGGAAAATGCTTTTTGTGGGCCCGCAACTATGACAGCATCGGCATCTTGGGGGACATTTATGCTTTCTTTCAGGTTGATGACTGATGTGGTATAATTTTTGTCTTTAAGGGATTTTTCAGCTTCAAATAGCCCTCCTTGACCTTCCTGTATTGCTCGTTCGCCGTTACCTTGAAGGAAATAAACTTTTGGCGATCGCGTACTCAAAATCTCTTCTAAGCCATTTGTTAGCTTCGCTTCTGTCGGTATCTGACTAGGGTTAAAGCCAACTACTACACCTTTTTGAATCAATAGCCGCTTAGAACCAGATTCTAATTGATATTCTCCAAGACCGTTAATAGCATATTCTTGAGCTTTTCCTGGTTCCGTTAGCGGGTCAACAAACTCAAAGGTAAACTTGCCTCTGGATTCTTTTTGATAATTCTCTAAAAATTCTCTCACTCTGGGATTTTGGGTAGGATCAAACACCCAAAGTTTCACAGGTTGCGGCAAATTTCTTAACACTTGCTGGGTCTGGGGTGCTAAGGTAAATTGTTGGCTTTCAGTTACGTCTAAACGAGTGGCATAGCGTGCGGCCAGAAAATTTATGAGGGCCAGAATTAATAATATAGAGAGGGTAGCTGCGATCGCGTTGCTACTGACTTGAGTAGATCGCCGTCCCCAAAAGTTTTGTTGATAAGCGGCATAAAGCAACCACAACCCTATTATCACCAATCCGGTGATAATAATTCCTAAAGGTATTGGTTGCCAACTACCCGCGATGAAACCTGCTGTGATTCCGGCGACGATTAAGGCTGGGCCTAGCAAAAAAATGTATTTCCAATTCTTTTTAACGATTTTCATAAGTAGAAGGAAGAAGGAAGAAGGAAGAGGGAAGAAGGAAGAGGGAAGAGGGAAGAAGTAATGAAGAATGCTTAATAATGATACCGCCCAGAGGGCGGCGTTACAAGGATGGTAATTTCTATTAATAAATCAAGAGCGTTGGAAACGCAAGACATCAATAAATTGAGCGGTTAAAAACACTCCTAAAAAAATGTAGGTAGCAAACATTGCTAGACTGCTTGTATCAACTATTCCCTTGACAAGATTAGTGTAATGTGTTAGCAGAGAAAGATGACCTATTGCTTTCCCTACAGGGCCGCTGATACTGCTAGATGCTACTTTAATTATCCACAGGAATAGCACTAAAGCGAAGGTGAGTATAGCAGATAAAATTGTACTTTCTGTGAGAGAAGAGATAAACATTCCTAGTGATAAAACTGAGGCTGCTAATAAGATTAATCCGGCGTGTCCTAACAAAAATACTGCTGGAGGTAGAGGGGGACTTGATGCACTAAGGGCGATGAGTTCGCAGGCGATTAATGGTATGAGCATTGTGATGTAAAATGTCAATACTCCTAGCAGTTTACCGACGGCAACTGCCCAGTTTGTGAGGGGTGATGTTGCTAATAATTCTAATGTACCCCGTTTGCGTTCTTCTGCATACAGTCCCATTGATAGCATGGGTAGGATGAATAGGGATATTGAACCCATCAGTCCTAAGAATGCTTGTAAAAATTCGTAGGAAACGTCTATGGTTTCGCTAATTCCTTGTTGATCTAGTCTAGCAACTTGGGGGATTAAGCCGTCTGGTGATAGGAGAATTGCAACTAAAAATAATCCTGTCACGAACCAGAAGATCGCGGCTATTCCATAAGCTAATGGTGAGGCAAAATAACTCTGTAATTCTTTGCGGTAGATGGCTATAATATTGCTAATTGTTATTAACATTTTTTGGTAATTGGTAATTGGTAATTGGTAATTGGTAATTGGTAATTGGTAATTGGTAATTGGTAATGGCTAATTACTCATCTCTCCCTCTTTTCCTCTTTCCCTAGTCCCTAGTCCAGCCACTAGCCCCTTCTTCGGTTATTACCTCTGGTTCTTCTTCCTTTTGTGCGATCGCTTCCCCTTCTTGTTCTTGTTCCTGTTCTTGGTCTACTTCCTTGATCTCATCGATCGCTTCCTCTTCCCTTTCCCCTTCCACTACAAGCTGCTCTTTCTTTTCGGCTCTTGTCAACTCTAAAAACACATCTTCCAGAGTAGCGCGAGTGCGGCGCATTTCATACAACCCCAACCCAGAAGAGACGATCGCAGCGGCAATTTCTCGGCCGGGTTCCGTTGCTGATTCACAGGCAACTCGGACTCGGCGGCGATTTTCTGACCCTACCATTGACATCAATTCTAGCGATCGCACTCCCGCCACATTTTCCAGATTTGGTACTAACCTCTCAAAAGACTCCGTATCCCCTTCAACTTCCAATTCGTAGCCTTCTTGAAACTGTCCCATCAAGCGATCGGGACTACCCGTCGCCACAACTTGACCGCGATTAACGATCGTTACGCGGCTGCAAGTCATGCTAACTTCAGGCAAAATATGGGTAGACAAAATAATAGTATGCTGACCTGCAAGGCTTTTAATTAAATTCCTAACTTCGATGATTTGTCGGGGGTCTAAACCCACAGTCGGTTCATCTAGAATAATCACTGGTGGGTCGTGAACGATCGCCTGTGCAATGCCAACTCGTTGTCTAAATCCTTTAGAAAGTTTGCGGATTAAAACCTTGCGTTTGTCTATTAAACTGGTACGCCGCATTGCCGATTCTACTTGACGAGTGCGATCGCCAGCCGGCACTAATTTAATTCGGGAAACAAAGTACAAAAAACCCTCAACCGTCATATCTGGATATAGCGGCGGTGTTTCCGGCAAATAGCCAATTTTTTGCCGTACTGCCATTAAGTTTTCATGGACATCGTAACCTGCAATGCGGGCCGTACCTCCCGAAGCGGGTAAATAACCCGATAAAATCCGCATCGTTGTGGTTTTGCCGGCACCATTGGGCCCCAAAAATCCCATAATTTCTCCCGGTTCCACTTTAAAGGAGACATCCGCGATCGCGCTTGTGGAACCGTAGTTTTTGCTTAAGTGTTCTACTTCAATCATTGGTCAGAACTTATAAGTCATTTAGATGGGTGGATTTTGGCTTAGAATTGAACAAACCCAACAGGATGGTAATTTTAGCCTTTGGGTAGGTAGCCTTGCAACCACCTAATGTATCACAAGTTGCAACTCGTTGCGACCCCAAGCCGTAGTTGTGACTTAGGATTAAATTAGATATTAAGAATCCTAGCAAATTGCGATCGCTTTTCAGCTCGCAAAAAAGTATCCCTTGAAACTTTTTAGACAAATTAGTCTAGATTTATCTTAAATCCTTCTTTTGGCATAAATAATCTTACGTAGATCAAATTTAATTTGGTTGTCAGGATGTCGATAAATTAAGTAACTTCTCGGATTGTAGTGAGAATTTTACTCTGATAATCTTTGAAATAAGCCCTCAGCAAGTCCTACTTTGTAAGTCGCGATCGCGAGAGTCAACTTACTATTAAGAGTGGTAGCTACATTTAGGTAGTAAAAAAAGGTAATTTGATATGCTCAAACCTGTTGCTCTGTGCCTAATTGTACTCTCACTCATAGGAACTAGCGCTTTAGCTGACAACGGAGTAGGCGAGTGGTATCTCCAGAGAGGAAACACCAATACAGTTGGTCGTTACCAAATTAGCGGTGACAGAAAAGGTCAAGTTAGCATCAAAGATATTACGACTGGAGAGGTAATTCGTACCTTTCAAATGGATGCTGGGCTAGTTGTCAGGGAGACATTTATTTTGAACGCTGGCAAAACGGTCGCTGCTTCTCAAAAAGACCACACTGTTTTCTGGGATTTGGCAACTGGCAGAACAATTGCTCGTGTTGCTCAGCCAGTCTATGGCTTCTCCCACGATGAGAAGAAATTTTTTACTTACGACCGGGAAGGAATCTTTCTGTATGCCTTTCCTAGCTTTAAGCGCATCTGCCCCTTGCAAGAAGGTAATACCCCAGGAGGGCCAGTCGCCTTTCAATTTTCACCAAATAATCGTCTTTTAGTTATTAATTTAATGACGAATTTACCTGCGGAGGAAAACAGTTACCCCTATCCTAATTACGCATACCGATATCGTTCTTTCACAAGGCTTTTCAATGTTGAGACTTGCCAAGAGATTCCAGAATTTAGGGAACTCAATTTTACTCATTTATTTGGCAGGTTTTCACCCGACTCAAGATTCTATGAGATCAAAGAATCTTGGCCCCGCTGGGATCGCAATCTCCCAGTTGGAGCGTGGCGGGTTAATCTAACAACCTTCGAGTTAGAGCAGATTCCTGACTTTCCGATCGACCCTGATTTAGGTATCTAAAAAAAGGATCATAAATTCAATGAAAAAACCAACACTAAATCTCGTGAAAACTTTTATAATGAATTAAAAAAATGGCATATATTATACACGAAGATCGGGACTCAAGTAATGAAAACGATGCCGTTGAAGTTGATGGTGTCGAGTTTAAAGTTTTTATGCCGAAACGAATTTTGCAGGTGCCCGCAGAACAACTAGGAGCAATGATCGATGTGGAGTTAGGAATTCAGATTACTAACAATACATCTAATCCTCTTAACTTCTGCTTTTTTAATGCGCTTACTCCAGAACTAATGATAGACCAGCAAATTTTCAGGTTGACTGGTCGATGGTCAGATTGGTATCGATGGGACCTTTTCGATGATGATTTTTCCTTGGCACAACCTGGAGAAACTGTGACTTTTTTAACCGATGCACTTATTACGACAGCAAAAGGGGAAATATTTGACTTGAAGATCCCATTTGGAGATGGTAGTTATTGGATATTTTGTGGACTCTTTGGTTTACGCCCACTCAAAAAATATCGAATTCGGTTTCAGTATGAAAATGAGATCGACAAAGCCGAAGTTAATTATTCCAAAAATGGAAGAAATATGCCCAAACTTATAGAAAACAAGCAAATAGAGAATATATGGACTGGGAAAGTGCGCTTGCCTTTCGTGGAGTTTAGCCTAGAAAAAGATGGCTAGCTCAAATTTCATTACTACTGTCACTTATCAAACTTTCAAGAAAAATGCTGACTCAAAAATCTCTCTTTTTCTTCTTATCTACTACCCTGTTAGTCACCCTGACCAGTGAATCTTCTTCGGCCTTTTCGATTACACAAAATCCTGGTTTATTGGACTATCAGGCTTACTCAGTGTTTATCGGCGAAGGTCAAGGGTTAAACACCCTGAATGCAGCCGATCCTTTAGACCCTTCTTCATCTGACAGCAATACTGTTGAAGTGGATGGAATTCGCTTTAAAATTGTTATGCCGAAGCGCTTCCTAACTATCCCAAGTAAGCAATCTGATGCCAAAACAGATGTGAGTTTTGGTCTAATTATCACTAATATTCAAAAAAAACACATTCACTTAGTTCGATTTAATAACCCTATCCCGGTTCTAGTTGGCAAGGACAATAAAAACATACCAGTTGTTCTGCTGCGTGGCCCTATAGAACCTAGCAAATCTGATTATATGTTATTAAATCCCGGAGATAGTGTAAATTTCCTTCTTGAGGGAAAGCTTTCCTGGATAGATCAAAATTACCTTGAACTCAAAGTTACTAATTTATCAGGCAGCACTTGGTCTTTTGTTGGTCTAAAGCCAGATGCCTACAAGATTCAGTTAATTTACTCGAGTCTTATTCAAACCCAGTTCTCTCAACCTGAAATACAGGTATTAGAAAATTTATGGAAAGGTCAAGTAGCTACTCCATCTGTAGAGTTTTGGTTAGTGCCACAATCAGGCAAAATTTAATCGAAATTTGTTTTTGAATGATTTGTGGCGAAGCAGTTTATCTCTCTTAATTATCTAATTAACATAAGGAGGCGTGGAAAATGAAATCTCAACAATATCCTTTAGTTTTCATAGTGGTAAACTCACTGCTTGCAATTCTGGGAGAGGGCGCTCTAGCATTTAGCATTACTCCTGAACCACAGCCAAGTGCTAGTATTTTATTCCAACAATTCATCACCTATGAAATACCAGGGTTTGGCACTAACACAGTGAAGATGATTACCCCCACACCCATTCAAGCTGGTGGTACATCTCATTTCAAGACTTTGCTGAATGCAAATTACCAAAGTAGAGGCTGGAATTTTGACTATGATACTCCCGAATTGCAAGGTTCGTTTGACATAGAGAAATATTATCCCTCTGCTTTTTCATACAGCAACCAAACACTGGTTGGCGGAAATCTCCAGTTCAGATACTATCCAAGTAATGAAGACCCAACAGATAAAGATGATCTTGGGTGGCTTCAGTTAGTAACTAGATCAGATTACGCAACGGATATCTTTGATAGTAAAGATCCAAGTCAAACTCCTTACTATCCTACAAATATTCCTGGTGTAACAGAAACTACTTTTGCTGATGGTCCAGGGGGTTCTCCTTTAAAAAATATTAGTTGGATTGCAGAACTATACTTAGTTAAGAAAACGGGAGAAAAAAAGCTAATATTTACAACGGGATCAGGTGGGGTTGGACAAACACATTTACTCCCGCTAAAACCTCTAAAACATTTTCAGGCACCCTAGCTGCCGGTCAAAAAGACAACTACAAGCTAGACCAACTCACCCCAGGCTCAAAATATACAGCCTGGACAAACAACGATATCCCCTCAAATCAATGCAATCCCAACACACACTTAAGCACATCTAGCCCAGGTTCTGCCAGTTTATACGACGACAATAGCTCTCCTGTCGGAAATGGCTTTGCCTCTGGGTTAACTGGTACTATAGGCAATAGCGGCACTCTCAACCTATTAGTTCAATCCGTCGGTGGTCGCGGGCAAGACAAAGGCAACTACGAACTTTTTGTCAATGTCTACGAACCTGAAGAATCGCCAACCTTTAGCAATGGAAACAGCGGCGGCGGTGGTGTCAGCAAAGAAATGCGAGGCTTAACCCAACAAAACCCCATCCTTCCTACCAGCGTACAAAACGGCTGGCAAACCTTCAACAAAGTACCAGGTTGCCGATGGTATGACCCTCACACAACCTATGGCTTTGAATTCCAATCATTAGAAGACACACTATTTACAGAAATACTTGATTTCCCCGTAGGAGAAGATACCGAATTTGCCGTCACAGTTGGAAACGTCTTACTAGGAACTTTCGGTGCTGGAGATAGCGTAGACTTCGTTTCCTTATTAGGTGGTGGAGTTTCCAACTTCAAAATTACGGGCATCGACTCGTTAATTGGCTCGACAGCAGAAACAGCATTTCCCATTCAATTAGCTTTCGACAAACCGGAAGGAAGTTTCCAAATGCGGGCATTTTCTGAAGATGATCCTGAAGAAGTACCCGAACCAACAACTGTATTAGCAGCATTATTAGCATTAACTGGATTAGGAACAATCAAAAGAATAAAAAAACGGAAGTAAAACAGCCGTGAAATCTATTTACACCCTGTTATATACTCTCAGCATCATACTCATCAACCCTTGGGGCATCAGCCGGGGCTACATCTGGACGGCACCCAAAGTGTTTATGATTGGGATAATTGCAGCGATAAACCTCTCAATTATCTGGGAAGGAAGTAAATCTATAACAATCTCCCGCACCTGGAAAATCAGCCTGATATTGTGGGGATTATTTCTGACAATAGGGGCAATTTCTACCTTGAAAAGTCCATTTCCGCTGACTTCTTTTCTAGGACAAGACCAAATGGGCGACGGCTGGCTATATTGGCTATTAATCGCTACTTTTACCCTCAGTAATACCTTACTTCTCAAACTGCATCCCCAACTACTTTCTTCTCAACTCCAAGGACTGATAATAGGTGGCATCATCCTCGCCCTCAGCACCATTCCTCAAATCATAGACTGGCGCATCGATTACACTGCCACAATGGGAAAAATTATCAGACCTGATGTTAATGCTAGCAGTATATTTCAAGGACAGCAACCCATTGGATTATATTCCCACAGAGGTCACGCTGCGATCGCCCTAGCCACAATAGCCCTCATTTCCGTCATCGGTAGGCTGTGGAAACTAACAAGCGATCGCTTGACCACAACTACCTTAATTATAATTTCCCCAGCATTGATATTCACTACCACCAGATCGGCAGTTTTAGGCTTAGTAATAGCCCTATTATACAAGTTTGGATGGCAATACAAAAAACTATTGGCTGGAGTAATTCTCATCAGCGCGATCGCCATCATCGGCATGACCGTTACTAGACCCCTAGATTGGAGCCAACCATCAATACAACAAGTAATGTCCAGCAGATCACCAATGTGGGCGTTATCCCTGAGAGGCATCAAAAAGCGTCCTCTTTTTGGATGGGGATTTGACGGCTTCGGCATCGCTTACCCCTACATCATAAATCCTAAAAAAACTCCAATAGTTGTAAAATTAGACCAGTTTACCTATGATTACATTACCATAAACGGACAAGTTAGCACAAGGGAAATACCCACTTACAAAGCTCATAACTTAATACTTGATACAACCTTATCAATTGGCATTTTGGGACTGATATCTTACGCCTTTATTTGGGGATATTATATCTATTTAGCCATTAAATCGTCCTTTCACGGGATGGAGGCGATCGCGATCGCCTATCTCGTCTTTGATCTCACTTGGTTTGATAGCGCTCAATACGCCCACATCCCTTGGTGGGCACTTAGTATAGGGGGAGCTTTTTTAACCTCAAAAAAGACAACAACAGTTCTGTCACTAAAACAAAAACCTAGCTTCTAATGCTAGGGTTTTAAAGTCCAAATCATTACCGTAGAACGAACCTAATTCTTAAGATGGATTATGACTCTAGAATTTCAGCACTAGGATTAGATATCGGTCAAAAGCGCATTGGGGTAGCTGGATGCGACGGTACCGGTCTAATTGCTACTGGTTTGGGAACGATCGCACGTTCGTCCTTTGATAAAGATGTCGCTCAATTCCGGCAGCTTGTAACAGAGCGAGGCGTACAAGTTTTAGTCTCTGGTTTACCCTATAACATGAACGGCACTCTTGGTTTCCAAGCTCGACAGGTGCAAAAATACGCCTCCCGCTTAGCATCAGCTCTTGCTTTGCCTTTAGAGTACGTAGACGAGCGACTGACTTCCATCCAAGCAGAGCAGTTAATGTTGACAGAGAAAATCTCACCTTCGAGAAACAAGGCTTTAATCGATCGCAAAGCGGCGGCCATAATTTTGCAACAATGGTTAGACGAGCGGCGGGAGATGGGGAGATGGGGAGCGGGGGAGCGGGGGAGCAGGGGAGCAGAGGAGCAGGGGAGTGGGGGAGCAGGGGAGCAGGGGAGATAATTTCATATCGGTTAAATAATTTTCATTGCGAGTTCCGCGAAGCAATAGCATTTATGTTGCGATTGCTTCAGGCTTAGTTTGCTACAGGCAAGCTTCGTGCCTCAGATTGCTTCGTTCATCGCAACAGCGCCGAGCACAGCGAACAATGACAGATCGTAAATAATTTGCTAAACATGATATTAATTCTTCCGCT